>JAHJAR010000164.1 GCA_018814045.1 Planctomycetota bacterium
CGGCTTGTCAACCACCAGCAGCTCGGCGTCGATGTGGAGAATGTCCGGAGCCCGCACGCGGCGGCGGGAGGCGGTCACGGCGTCACGCCCTCCCGCGCCACCAGCCGAAACCGAACTTGCGGCGATGCTCGAACCAGCCTGACCCCCTCCGGTAGCTCTACCACAACCTCCATCGAGCGGAATTCCTCGCTTGGCACGGCCTGATCGCTGGTCAGCGAGACGAACGCGAGCACATCCTGCGGACGTAGCGCGTTCACCGCCGTCTCATCTCCCTCCACCTCGAGTTCCAGGAGCCATTCGCCCGTATCGGCGACCTCGAGCTCGTTGTCCTGCCAGACCTTCGGGCTGACGGCCAGAAGCACGCGAATGTTCTCCAGCCGTCGCTGCACACGTTCCGCGACAATGCGCAGGCGGATGTCCACGGCCCTGGGCTCCACGCCCAGCAACTCGATCTCATCGATTCGCGGCGCGAGCACGACCCCGCTGAAATCCAACACCCGGTTGCGTGGTTCGCCGATCAGACGTTCCTCCAGGTCGGCTTCGATGCGAAGCTCGCCCTCCCTCTCGCGCAGGCGGTCCAGGTCACTCTGCCGCAACGATACTCGCACGGGCTCCGGTTCGATGCGCTCGACCACGACCTGCAACGGCCCGGCGTCGACCCGGACCGGCACCGTGATCGTGACCAGTTGGTCCACCGCAAACTCGAAGCTCCCGGGACTGACATCCTCGACGAAAATGCCGCGCGACTGTAGCGCCGGCAGCCCCTCGATGACGGTGCGCAGCTCCTCCTTCTCGAGCCGCGGGTGCCCCGGCCGGGCGTAGTGTGTCGGCAGGACCCATTTGAGCTTGAGCGGCCCCTCGGCCGCCGCCACCCGCAACGCTTCGATCCCGCGTGTCGGTCCACGCAGTGTGAGCGTGAAGAGGGTCGGCAACGGCCGGACCACGTCGACCTGCAGCGTGGCATCGTGCGTGAGGGTCAGCTCGGCAGGAATATCTTCCGGCGGCGCCAGGCTGGCTTGGTCCGCCAGGAACCAGATCACCAGCGTTAACGGCACCACCACGAGCAGCCGCCGCAGGATACGCCAAGCATCCGACAACGTGCGAAGCCGACGGCGACGGTAGGTTGCGGAATGGCCGGTGAGGCGCGTCTCCAACTCCTCCTCGAGGTCGTCCAGCGCCAGGAAGCGTGTCAGCTTGCCGCTGTCGGCCAGCGAGATCGTCCCAGTCTCCTCGGACACCACCAGCACCAGCGCGTCGGATTCGGCACTGAGCCCCACGGCGGCCCGATGCCGACTGCCCAGGCTGGCGTCCACCTCGCCGCTCTCCGCGACGGGGAACTGGCAACCACCGGCCAGCACGCGGTTGCCCCGGATGATCACGCCCAGGTCGTGCAGGGCCGAGTTGGGGTAGAAAATCGTGTTGAGCAGGTTCGCCGAGACTTCCGCGTAGAGTTGCGTTCCGTGCTCCGCCCAGTTCGCCAGCCCGACGTCACGCTGGATCGCGATCAGGGCACCGTAACGGTTGCGCGACAGGTATCCCGCCGATTCCAGCAGCGACGAGATCAGCTTGCCATGCGACCCGCTCCGTCGCATGAAGCGCATCTCGCCCGCCCGGATCAAGGCCCGCCGCAGTTCCGGCTGAAACGCGACCAGCGCGATGAACGCCATCCCGAAGATGAAGTAACGGTAGAGCAGGTCGAGCCGAACCCAGCCGAGCTGATCGGCCAGGACGCGGACGATCAGCGTGACAGCGATAAGCACCACGAGCAGGCCGCGCAGCAGACGCGTTCCGCGCGTGCCGTGTAGAATCCCCGCGCACCAATTAACTAGCAGGCCAATCAGGAACAGCTCGGCTGCGACGACATAGAGGTTGTACGCCTCGCTGCCCAGCCGCCCGAACAATCTGGCTACCGTATCGAAGTACACGGGCGCAGTATAGAATGAGAACCCGCCCGGCTCCATCAGGCGCGGCGAATGTTGTGACTTCTTCTTGAGCGGAACCGCGAGGGCCATGCCGACTTCCGAGGGAACCGAACGGCTGCGACGTAACCTCGCCGATGTGCGGGCCACCATCGCCGAGGCCTCTCGGCGTGCCGGCCGCGACGCGGCCGATGTGCGGCTGGTCGCGGTCACCAAGTACGTCGATCTGGACACGATCCGGGCTCTGCTGGCCGCGGGCGTCCGGGATCTGGGCGAAAACCGCGTTCAGCAGCTGAGTGACCGGGCCCAGACCCTCGGGGCGGCCGACCTCGATCTGCTGACGCCGCCGCCGGAGGCCGACGCCCTGCCGCGCTGGCACATGATCGGCCACCTCCAGCGCAACAAGGTCAAGGCACTGCTGAGGCACACGCGGATCCTGCACTCGCTGGACTCGGTTCGCTTGGCGTACGAGATCGAGAAGCAGGCCGAGAGGCTCGATCTGACGGTTGACGCGTTCCTGGAGTTCAACGTCGCCGGTGAGCTGGCCAAGTCGGGCGCTCCGGTAGACGAAGCCGGCCCACTCGCCGAGGCCGCCACCCAATGTCAACATATTCGTGTACATGGACTGATGACGATGCCCCCGTTCGACCCGGATCCCGAGGCCGCCCGGCCATGTTTCGCGCGGCTGCGCGAACTGCTGGAAAAGCTGCAGCGCGACGGCGCCGTCGGGCCGGACTGCGTGCACCTCTCGATGGGGATGACCATCGACTATGCCGCCGCAGTCGAAGAGGGCGCCACCTTCGTCCGAATCGGCTCGGCCCTGTTCGAAGGGGTCACCGGCGACTGAGCATGCCTCATGGCCGACTTCGACTTGTTCATCTTCTTCCGGACCACGCTGGTCATCTTCGCGACGACCTACTCGGTGCTGATGCTGAGCAGCGGCGTCTGGCGGCTGGTGCATCTCTTCGGCGGCCAGGACGCGAAGATGCAAATGCTGCGCCTCTACGCGTCATACCAGCTCCTGACGATCCGGCTGACGCCCGTGCGCGACGAGCTGGCCCAGATCGCTCTGTGGCTGATACTGCTGGTGTGCGTCTGGCGGCTGCACGCACTGATCTAGCGAGGACACACCGTGGCCGAGACCGATCCACAACAATCCCCGCCGACATCACCTGCAGAGCCGGCCGGCGGTGGCACCGGCCGGTCGCGGCGCGTGCGGCGCGGGGGCATCTTCAGGCTGTACGAACAGATCAAGGCGGCCGGCCGCGATGTCGCCGCCCTGGCGCGCGGCAAGCTCCCCGACATGTCCGTCACGACTGACGCAGCGAATGGCACCAAAGAGGACTCGCAGAAGCCCGACGAGAAAGCCGACTGGAAGGTCAAGATGCTGCACGCCGCTGCCGAACAACTGCGCGGGGCGGCCGACAACTATGTCGCGGCGAAGCTGGACGAGATCGAAGCGCTGGTGGACGCCAAGCTGGACCATGTCGAGCAGCGCATCGACGCCAAGATCGTCGAGCTGCACAGGAATTTGCGGCAGATGCGCGATCGCGAGCTGCGTCATCGGCTGCGCATGCTGAAAATCACGCTGATCTTCACCGTGCTTGTCGCCCTGGTGTCTCTCGGGTATAAATGGTTTTGCAGCTACCTGTTCGGCTAGAGAGAGCATATGTCCTTTCCACAGCTTGACAAGCACGCGGCCAAGATCGTCAAGAAGGTCGCCCAGGACATCGCATACGAGTTCGAGCTCGACTATGTCGGGACCGAGCACATCCTGCTGGCAATCCTACGCCACGGCAAGGGAATCGGCGCCGAGGTGCTGACCGGCTTGGGTCTGAACGAGGACCGGGTTCGCGCGACGGTCGCGGAGGTCCTCAAGCGGGACATGGAGGACACGTGGGTGTTCGGACGCCTCCCGGGCTCACCCCACTACCGCAACGTCCTGGCCCACGCCATCGACGAGGCCACCCAGCTCGAAGCCCCGCAGATCGGCAGCGAGCACCTGCTGCTGGCCCTGCTCCGCGAAAAAGGCAGCACCGCCCAACGCGTGCTCAGCAAGCTCGGCGTCACGCTCAAGAACTGCCGCAGCGCCGTCCTCAAGCAGCTCTCCCACGAGAAGTGACTTTCGCAGCACTACGGACTCGGATCAGAACGCGTGCGGCGTAGACACGGCTGGCAGAGCCGTGCCAAAACCGCTACACGGCTGACACAGCCGTGCCACCCCTGAAACAGTCGTTGCCGTGTGGCACGGCCGTGTCGGCCGTGAAGCCACGGGAACTAGCCCGACCCCAGGAAAGCCAGCACGTCATCGACCACAGCATACATCCGGCGTAAGCCGCCGTGCGTCCGGGCCGCGATGTGCGGCGTCAGGATGCAGCTCTCCAGTGCGAACAAGGGATGCTCCGGCGGCAGGGGCTCCGGATCGATGACGTCGAGCGCCGCGCCGGCGATCTCGCCGTTCTGAAGCGCCGTCGTCAGGGCGGCGGTGTCGACCACCACGCCGCGGGACGTGTTGATCAGATGGGCCGACGGGCGCATTTGCGCCAGCACGTCGGCGTTGATCATCCCGCGGGTCAGCTCCGTGGCCGGCACGTGCAGCGTGACG
>JAHJAR010000165.1 GCA_018814045.1 Planctomycetota bacterium
CGCCGGGCCGCGGCCAGCAGGGCGAGGATGACCGCGTCGGGGCCGAGCGTGTAGAGTCGGCGCGCCGTGGTCTCATCACAGTGGCCGGCCCGCAAGGCCGCCACCAAGGTGTCCAACGCGTCCGCACGTGTCGCCGAGCTGCGCATGCCCAGCATATACGCGCGTGCGCGCTCCCAGCGCAAGGGCTACCGGGCAGAAATTTCAGAAAATATTGCAGACGGGTGAACTGTTACGAAGTATGTATACTTCAAACACCCTCTTCGCAAGGCCACGTTGCCACGTCGTCCGTACCTGCTTATTCGAGTACGCCATCAGGTCAAGGTGCTTACATAGAGCGTGGCCCGGTATGAAGTATACATACTTCATACCAGGCGACTTCGCGAGAGGCCGCCTACAAAAACCGATCCGAGCAACGGAATGGCATTTGAACCGATCCCGGAGTTATACGTAGTATGCATACTACGTATAACGCCAGGAGCGCCTGTTACGCCGCGTCGTGGACCCAACAGGGTCCCCAAACGGCGGCGCCACCCGCCGGCAGAGCCGAAGCCCCGATGTGGGAAGCGGCAGTGCACGGGGGTGTTTCAGGTGTAGGAGGGGCGCGTGGGTCGGCGGGTCATTCGGACGACTGCGCCGCGACGCTCGTTGCAGGGGAAGTCAGGAGTGCACGACCTTTCCCCAGCAGCACTGCCGACCGCTTCGCTATCTGGCTGCCTTTGCTCTCGGGTAGTCGTTGATCGAGGCGGCGGCGGCGCGTTTGCCGTCGCGCACGGCCAGGATGACCGTCGCCGAATTCCATGCGCCCTGCCTCGAAGCACTACGACTCGGCCACACCATACCGGTTGAACGACGCCCGTTCCTCGAACGGCATCTTCTCCTTCTGTGGCCAAGTTTCCTCCGGGACTCCCAGCGGTAACAGCACGCGGATCAGCTTGTCCTCCGGCAGTCCCAAGAGACGGCCGATCTTCTGCGCGCGTTGCTCGGCCCGCAGCCAACCGTCGATCCAAACGGTGGCGTAACCCAGACCGGTTACCGCCAGCAGCATGTTTTCCACGGCGGTTGCGCAGTCTTCCACCTGGAAATGGTGTCCCTCATACACGGCCTCGGGGTGGGCATCGACGATACACGCGATCATGGCCCGCGCCTGTTGCACCGCCAGGTTGCGGGTGTGCAGGCTGCCAATCTGGCGTACCAGCGTAGCGTCGTCCACGATGACGAATCGCGTGGTCTGCATGTTCTTGCCCGACGGGGCCTGGAGGCCGGCCTGAACAATTCGCCGCAAATCGGCCCGCGGGATTGGTTGATCCCGGAAGGGGCCACGATAACTGTGGCGTCTCGCGATCGCCTCGAAGACATCCATCGTACGTCCTTTCGTTGACTGAATACTCAGGCAGAGCGGGTTCAACTCCGTTCCCGCCGCGCGCTAACGAACCAGGATCCGGCCTGAGCCGGCGTGCGTGAACCGGCCGACAATGGTGGCGGAGGCGACGCCGGCCGCGCGCAGTTCGGCAAGCGCTTCCTCCGCCTGTTTTGGTGGAAGTGCTGCCAACAACCCACCCGAGGTCTGGGCGTCGCAGGCCAGCACGCGGTACGTTTCGGAAACGTGCGCGGCCCAACTCACGTGCGGTTCCACAAAGGCCTTGTTGTTGAGGGTGCCGCCGGGAATGGTGCCGCCGGTTGCCAGGTCGGCTGCCCGGTCGATGAGCGGCAGCGCCAAGTGCTCGATCTCGGCATCCATGCCGCTGCCGGCCGCCATCTCGCGCAGGTGGCCCAGCAGGCCGAAGCCGGTCACGTCCGTGCAGGCGTGCACATCAAAGTGGCTGAAGACGTCCGCCGCGGTGTTGTTGAGCGTGCTCATGATCTCCTGGATCCGCTGTTCGGCGGCGGGGTCGAGCAGTCCGGCCTTGAGGGCGGTGGTCATTATGCCGAGCCCGAGCGGCTTGGTCAGCACGATGGCGTCGTTGGGCTGTGCGCCAATGTTGGCCCAAACCTGATCCGGGTGCACGATGCCGGTGACAACCAGGCCGTACTTCGGTTCCGGGTCGTCCACGGTGTGTCCACCGATGATCTGGATGCCGGCCTGAGCGGCTACTTCGCGCCCGCCGCGCAATATGTCCTCCAACACGGACAGCGGTAGGCGATTGGAGGGGAAGCCGACGACGCTCAGGGCGAAGAGGGGCCGGGCCCCCATGGCGTAGATGTCGCTCAAGGAGTTGGCGGCCGCGATCGCCCCAAATGTGAAAGGATCGTCGACGACGGGCGTGAAGAAATCGACCGTCTCCACGATCGCCAGATCGTCGGTGAGTCGGTATACGGCCGCGTCGTCGACGGTATCAGTGCCGATGAGCACGTTTGGGTCGCGCTCAGTGCGCGGCAGCGCGGCGAGCAGTTTTTCGAGCGCCTGCGGGCGCAGCTTGCAGGCACAGCCCAATCCACTGGTGAAGCGCGTCAGGCGCACTTTCTCGCCGGTGGCCACCGCGCAGGCAACTTCATCGCTCTGTGGTTGCAGGCGTTTGACGACGTCGATGATGGCCCTGCTCGCCCGGTCCACATCGGCGGCTGTCAGCAGGGCGCCGGTCGAGAGCCGGATCGTGCCCATCGCATACTCGACGGGTACGTGCATCGCTTCGAGCGTGGGCGACATCAGGACCTGATCTGAGTGACAAGCCGCGCCCGCCGAGGCCGCCACGTCGGTCAATTCCGAGAGAATGACATTGGCCTCGATGCCGCGGAAGCTCAGGCTCAGCGTGTTGGGCAGGCGTTGTTCGGGATGGCCGTTGAGTCGCACGTCGGGGAATTCGGCGCGGAGCGCCTCGTGCAACCGGTCGCGCAGCGTGCGCATGTGCTCAGCCCGTTGTTCAAGCTGCTGCGCGACTAGTTCGCAGGCCTTCCCCAGCCCGACGACTTCCAGGACATTCTCCGTGCCCGCGCGCCAGCCGCGTTCGTGATCGGCGCCGAAGATCAGCTTCTGGGGTCTGACGCCGGTGCGAACATAGAGCGCCCCCACGCCCTTTGGTGCGTACAGCTTGTGCCCCGCGACCGACAGCAGATCGACCCCCAACTCGTCAACGTTCACGCGGATCTTGCCGATCGACTGGGCCGCGTCGGTGTGCATCAGCACGCCGTTGTCGCGCGCGAGCTCGGCGATCTCGCGTATCGGCTGGATCGTGCCGACCTCATTGTTGGCATGCATGATCGTGATGAGCACCGTACTTGGGTTGAGCGCCCGGGCGACATCCGCGGGATTCACAAGACCGGTCTCATCGACCGGCACGAACGTGACGCGGAAACCCTGCGTTTCGAGGTAGCGGCATACCTCCGTCACCGCTGGATGCTCGATCGCCGACGTGATGATGTGGTTGCCCTGGTCGCGTCGGGCCAGAGCCGCGCCGCGGATCGCGAGGTTGTTCGATTCAGACCCGCCGCTGGTGAAGACGATCTCGTCCGGCCGGGCCCCCAGCATTTCGGCGACCTGTCGGCGAGCGCTCTCGACCGCCTTCTTCGTGCGTGTTCCATAGATGTGGCTGCTGGAGGGGTTGCCAAAGTGGGTTTCGAGGTATGGTCGCATGGCCTCGGCGACCGCGGGATCGAGCGGCGTCGTCGCGTTATAGTCGAGATAGATGGGGTCCATCAGCAGAGTCCTCTCTGGCCGTCTCGGGCAGGTTGGCTCTCCGGCTTTGTACCAGCGCCACGGGATCGGTGGAAGCGCAAACCAAGCCCCGGAGGTCGCCGCCGCGCCCGCCGAATCAGGCGTGCACGAGTGCGTCGGACGACGTCCGGGGCTCAAGGTTGTCTCGGAACCGCGGGTGCTGCCAAGCAGCGCCCGGTGTTCTGCTCCTAGCCTAGCAGGACGACGAACGCGTCGATGTCAAAACCGTTGACTGCGCCGTCGCCGTTGATATCCGCGGCCCGCAATCGGCAAGGCCCATACGTCGCTTCGAAGCCAGCCTGATCGTCCAGAGCCTCAATGAACAGGTCGATGTCAAAGCCGTTGACGGCACCGTCAGCGTTCATGTCTCCGATGAGCAGGTAGACTGCGCTTAGCGGCGCATCGCCGCTGACCGTGTACAGCAGGGCCGTTTCCTCGTCCGCCTGCGGCACGCCGTCCACTTCCCAGTGGCAGAAGGTCAGGACATCGCCGGCGACCGTCGGCCGGCTCGGCGCCGTGAGGGTGACGGCGGTGTTTTCATCGTAGACGCGCTGGAACTGCGTCAGGCCGTCCCCTGATCCGCCATTGTCCAGCGGGCTGACCTGGATCGAGATGCCACTCAGCGGCGTGGAGCCAATCGTGAGCGTGCACTCGACGATATCCTCGACAAACACGGCGGTGACGGTTTTGTCGGCGTCCATGGTGGTCATCTCGGGGTTGGTCGAGCCGGTCAGGTCGTCCTCCCAGTGCTCGAAGGACCAGCCGCCGGCCGCGTTGGCGGTCAGGGTAACATCGGTCCCGGTCAGGTAGGTCCCGCCCACCGGGTCGAGATCGACGGAGCCCTGGCCGGTGATGTTGATTGTGAGCGTGTAGTGCGGCTCGCACTCGTCCGGGATGCCGTTCACATTGACGTCGTCCGAGGTCCCGGCGTCGATGTCACACGTGTCGGGAACGCTGTTTTCGTTGCAGTCGCGCTCGGGGATCAGATTCGCAGCGGGGATGATCTCCTTGCTCATTCCCGGCGGCTCCCAGCGCAGCTCGGCCACGGCCCCGCCGCCGTTCTCGTAGTACTCCATCACGATCGCGTATTCGCTGTTGGCGGCGAGCGTGATTGTGCCGGACCATTCCTGGGGTGACTGGTCCACCCAGTGATCGATGATCAACTGATCATCGACCCAGAGGCGCACGCCGTCGTCGGTGGTGGTGTAGAAGGTGTACGTGCCGCTGGCGCCGGGCGTCTGCACGTAGCCGGTCCAGCGGACGCTGTAGTTGTCGATATCGAAGTTTGGCCAGGGTGCGCCGGTGCCCCAGTTGAAGTTGATCGTCTGGTCGATGCGGCCGCGGAGCATGCCGGTGAAGTTGTCGTCGTCGTAGTAGGCCCCAGCCAGGCCGTTGGCGTCCTCGTTCTCCTGGTAGTCCGGCACGGCGTTCTCGTTGCAGTCCAGGGCGAACATCGCCGTGACCGTCTTATCGTCGTTCATGCTGAGCGTGTCGGGGTTATCCGAGCCCGTCAGGTTGCCGGTCCATTGGTCGAAGCACCAGCCGGCGGAGGGATTGGCGGTCAGTTCGACATTGGTCCCGGAGCCGTACGAGCCGCCGGGCGGATCGAGCGTCACGCTGCCCTGGCCCTGCGTATTGACGGTGAGGGTGTAGTATTCCTCGACGACTTCGGCAGTACCCTCGTAGGGCAAGCGATCGAACTTGGTCACGGTGACGTACATCGTCCCGGAGCTGGAAGGCGCGAACCAGAACTGGGCCCACCCGCCGGCACCGGTGTAGACGGTTTCATAGACGTCGCCATCCTTCCACAGGCAGACCTTGGCGTAGTCGACCGGGTTGCCCCCGCAGTAGACCTGGACCGGGAAGCCGGTGAAAACGCCGGCTGCGAGGGTGGCGTCGTGCGTCACTGTCAGTGCCTGCGGGTTCGCCCGCCAGACTGGCATTTCAGGATCACCCAGCAGCGTCAGTTCGGTGAAGATGTATTGCGAAGTGTCGCCGCCCACATAGCCGTCGTTCTTATGGTCGGAGAAGCAGGCTCCGAGCTGGTACCAGCCCTGCTCGAACAGGCAGCGGAAGAAGCAGCGATCATAGCCGAGCGAGTAGCCGCCGGGCTGATAGGGGGAATACCAGCCATAGCGCGAGTTGCCGACGAACGCTACGCCGCCGCCGCCGGTGTTGTGTACAAAGGCTTCGGCGATGCACTCGGTCGCGGCGTAATCGCATGCCCAGCAACCGATCGTATAGAGGATGCTCTGCCGGTTACCGTTGTAGAGGGCGCTCATGTCCGAGTTGCCCAGCAGTTCGCCATGGTTGGTGTAGCCGACGCCCATCACGGTCGAGTTGCTGTGGTCGATGTGATTGACGAGGTTGTTGCCTTGGTTGAGGTAGGCGATGCTGTCGGACTTGTGCGTGCCGCTTTCGCTGTCGTACTCGGTCCGAATGGTCCAGTTCGGCGGACAGTAATCCGCGCGAATGGCCTCCTTGCAGCCTTCACCTTCGTTGCTCCCATATGAGTGCAGGTCGAAGCCAAGCATGAGGCAAACGTCGGCGTAGTTCGTCGCGGGCGGGTTCTTTTCGTACGTGAACACCTTGCTCAGGAAAGTGGCGATGGCGGCGGTGTCGCGCACGGCGGCCCGGCCGATATGCGCTTCGCACGTCCAATCCGAATCGAAATCGCCGTAGTACGTGTCGTTCGGGATGCTGTCGCCACCGATGTAGCTCGTGTAGTAGGGGATAATGTTCGTGTCGCCGCCCAGCAGGAAGAACTGGGCCCCCCAGTTCGCATAGGCATCCTGCACGAATGCCCGGATCTTGGCCTGATTGCTGCCGCCGTAGCCGCCGCTGTTGTAGATCCAGTCAGTGGTGATGATCGTCGCAGAAACGCCCTTCTTGGTCTTCCAGTCGGCCAGCGCCTGAAAATCATCCACCCAACTGCTCTGGGTGATGATGACGTAGTCGTACTCGCCGGGAGAGACGCCCAGCCGGCGGGGCTGATTCGGGGCGGGACGCACTTCAACATCCGCGGGGTTTGCGACCAAGTCCGCGACGCGCTGGGCGCGCCGCGCGCGCTCATCGTCAGAGAGACCTGCGGACAGGTAGTCGCCGCACTCGTAACCGCCGACGCCTTCGACCACGATGCGCATGGTAATGCAGAGCGAGAGTTGCCCGGCCGCGGGCGCATACTGCACGGGGAACAGGCGCAAGACAGCGATGCCCTGCCCCAGCAGATCGGTCTGATGGCTGAATTCCGCGGCGTTGGCAGGGTAGGGGGCGGCCGACGCATACGTCACCGCATCGGGCAGCGTGAATGTTATGTCCTCCGGCGGAGTGGCAACGCGTTGGGGCGGCTGGGCCGGGAAGAGCGTGTACTCGCCCGGCAGTGGCGCGGTTTGCGTCTCGACGACGCGCAGGCCGGTCACCTTCATTCCCGCCGGAAGCGCCAGGCGCACCAGCCGCGCCGGCAGCAGCGGTTGACCGGGCTGATCGAGGAAGCCGCCGTCGATCAGATCAACCGTGTCGTACCCCAGCAATTCGCCGAAGACGAGATCATCCGTGGAGAAGCTGGCGGCGTACCAGACCTCGAACTGCTCGCCATCCGCGACTGATTCGACCAAACCCGGTGTTTTCTGAGCCAAGGCCGTGGACGGCACTATCAGCACCATCACCAGCGCCGCCCACATCCAGTTCCGCCGCATGCCAACGAGATCTACCATCGCTCTTGCCCTCTTCAAAGCCCCCACACTCCAGTAAGGCATCCCAGACCGCGGCGCCCGGCGTGAAACGAGCGCGCAGACGCTCCGCCGGTTGATCCAATGACATCCAGCAGGTTGCCTGAAGCGTGATCCATCACCAGCGCCGGCCAACAGCCGATAACACGAACCATCTACACATGTAGCCGTTCGCCCGGCAACCTCAATGATATCCGCAACCAACATGTGATGAAAGAGCAAATGCCGCGGTGTGAACCGCGGGCCGTCGCACGGCAAGACATGCTGACGCCGGGCAACGAGGCGCCGCGTGGGCTGAAGCCCGCGGTTCGTCGACCAAACCTAGGCGATGAGCTGGGGGACTTCAACGGCGGTGGGGAAGTGTCAGGCCGACTTGGCCCCATTCCTGGGTTGTCTGACTGGCCCGTGCTGGTTCGCTCCCTGCCAACCGGCGTGGTATGGCAACGATTGCTGTGCCCTGGCAGATCCCGGACCGGGTGGCGACGTTGACCTGACCGGTTTCGCCGACTGCCAGCGGCGTATTGCACAGCCTTGGGAACCCCGGTGCGGGCCAGTCACGGCAATCCGTGAATTATCCGGGCCAGTCCATCCCGGGCGAACAGGACTGCGAAACCCGCTAGCGTCAACCCGAGCAGTCGATTCGCGATCACATACCTCCGGCGTTGCAGAAACAAGCGCGACCGCCCCGCAGCAAAGCCACGAGTACCTTCGCGCCAATCAGGCAAGCGTACAGTCCGACGATGAACACGACCGCCCCAAGCGCGCTGGCGCTCCACGCCCGCAGCAGGGTCGGGGCCCCGATGACGAACCAGAACAAGTACGGGTGCGGGTTAAGCAGATTCGCCACAAAGCCCTTGCGAGTTGAGCAGGCCTCGGCGCTCCTCCTCGCGCAACGACGGTGCCTTCCCGGCGTGCGCTTCAGGCTACTCGCGCACCTTCCGCAAACCGGCCGTAATGCTGCCGGATGGTACCGCACGGCCAGGAAACGCCGAGCAGCGACTGCCCCACCAGCGGTGCCGCGTCGATGCCGGCCCACGATCCGCAGCAACTCACCGCGCCGCGCCCACAGATTCCGAACATCGCCCGAATCTGTAATGGCCCGGGTGCCGACTCGTGTAGTAACGTGTGGGTTGGTTGGCGCTTGGACGGCTCAGCGCGGAGAGAGAACCACGTGCGAGAACGAACAGCGTTGCTGGCGGGCTTGGCAGCAGACATGCCAGAATCGTCGGTAATTGTCGGATCTGCCGCTTACTTGTGTGGAACCGCCACGATGCAGCAACGCTGCTCGTACACTGACCTTGGCGGGCCGTGGCCACGTGCTCGGAGAACACGCCCCGCGTAGTATTCCGGCCTGCGACACGGTCGCAGCGCCCGCCACGTGGAAACCGGGAGTGTGTGTATGAACGCGATCGAACTGCGGAACGTCACCAAGACCTTTGGGGAACACACGGCGGTCGACGATCTGTCGCTCGATGTGCCCAGGGGCTGTGTCTACGGCTTCATCGGCCCCAACGGTTCCGGCAAGACGACCACCCTGCGCATGATCATGCGCATCTTCTATCCCGACTGCGGCGCGATCCGGGTCTTCGGCGAAGAGCGACACGAGGCCTACACCGACCGTGTCGGCTACCTGCCCGAGGAGCGCGGGCTGTACAAGAAGATGAAGGTCCGCGAGGTCCTGCGCTTCTACGGTGGCCTCAAGAACGCCCGGAACCTGAACGCCGAGGTTGAACGCTGGCTCGAAAGGCTCGATCTGGCCGAGTGGGGCGACAAGAAGGTCGAGGCGCTCAGCAAGGGCATGAGCCAGAAGGTGCAGTTCATCGCCGCCGTGGTCGCCCGCCCCGAACTGGTCATCCTGGACGAACCGTTCAGCGGCTTGGACCCGGTCAACGCCGAGGTGCTCAAAGACGCCGTGCTGGCCTTGCAGGCCGAGGGGGCGACGGTGATCTTCAGCACGCACGACATGGCGGTGGCGGAGAAGATGTGCGATTTCATCTTCATGATCTTCAAGGGGCGCAAGGTGCTGGACGGAACGCTGACGTCGATCCAGGACCAGTATGGCAACGACACGATCCGCGTGCGGATCGATGGCGAGGCCAGCCAACTGGAGGGTCTGCCCGGCGTGGAGCGCGTCCGCAACTACGGGCGTTTGCAGGAACTGCGGATGACCAACGGGTGCGATTCGCAACAGGTGCTCGCTGAGATCATGTCCCGCACGCGTGTGCGGCACTTCGAGCTGGCCCAGCCGTCGCTGCAAGACATCTTCGTGCGCATCGCCGGCCCCGAGGCGGAGGAGAACGGCCATGCGTAAGACACTCAAGATCGCCGCCCGCGAGTACAAGGTCGCCGTTCGCAGCAAGGCCTTCGTCGTCATGATCGTGCTTATGCCGGTCCTGATGGGGGGCGGTGGCATCGCCATGGCGTTGCTCGACGACCGCGTCGATACCGGCGATAAGCGCATCGCCGTCGTCGACCACTCCGGCAACGTCGCGCCGGCGATCGTGGCGGCCGCCGAGGCCCGCAACAAAACTGAGCTCTTCGACCACGAGCAGAACAGGAAGGTCAAGCCAGCCTACCTGATCGAAGTCGTGCGTCCGGATGAGGACAATCCCGCCGCCCGGCGGCTGGAGTTGTCCAACCGGGTGCGTGCGGAAGAGCTGCACGCCTTTGTCGAGATCGGGCGGGACGTCGCCCAGCCCGGCGCGGACGAAAGCTCCGCCCGGGTAACTTACCATTCAAAGAACGCCATCCTCGATGACGCCCGCAGTTGGATCGCCTGGCCAATAAACAACCATCTGCGCAACCAGCGGCTGACCGCGGCGGGGATTGACTTGGCTGACGCCGACAACCTGCTCAGACAGACCGAGGTGGAACCACTCGGGCTGGTCAGCGTCGATGCTGCGGGGTCGGTCAAGGAGGCCGAGCGCAGCAATGAGGGGCGTGCAATCGCCATCCCGATGATCATGATGATGCTGCTGTTCATGATGATTATGGTCGGGGCCACACCGCTGATCAACGCGGTCCTGGAAGAGAAGATGCAGCGCATCGCCGAGGTGTTGCTCGGATCGGTCCGCCCGTTCCAATTGATGGTGGGCAAGGTGCTCTGCACGCTGGGCGTGTCGTTCACCGTCATAGCGATTTACCTGGCGGGTGGGCTCGTTGTAGCCCAGCAGGTGGACGCCATGGACTATGTGCCGTTTCATGTCCTGCCTTGGTTCTTCGTCTACATGGTCGCCGCCGTCTTTCTGTTTGGCTCAGTGTTCATGGCGATCGGGGCCGCGTGCAACGATCTCAAGGAAGCCCAGTCGCTGATGATGCCGGTCTGGCTGCTGGTGGTGGTGCCGATGTTCGTCTGGTTACCGGTCGTCAAGGAGCCGACGAGCAGCTTCGCCACCGGAATGTCACTGATCCCGCCCTTCACCCCGATGTTGATGCTGCTGCGTCAGAGCACACCGGGCGGCATCCCGGCCTGGCAACCGTGGGTGGGGCTGATCGGTATTCTCGTCTGCACGACGGTCTGCGTCTGGGCCGCCGGCCGCATCTTCCGCGTCGGCATCCTGATGCAGGGCAAGCCGCCCAAGCTGGGTGAGTTGCTGCGCTGGGCCGTCCGCGGCTAAGCGACGCGTCTTCGCCTGGCGACGACCGGGAAGCGCCGCTCAAATTTCCGCCCTGCGCCGCTACTCGCTCGTCGTCGGCGTAGCCGCGATTGCTGGTCGGAAGGCGAGGGTGGTGAGGCGACGGGTGGGTGCGTGGTGCGGCGGTGGCGTCGTGAGGGGGGCGCCGTACAATTGCGGTCGCGATGCGAACAGCGGTGGCCTGGCGCCTTGCCGTTGCCGGAATCGTCAGCGGTGGCGCCCAGTTCGGTGTGAGCGGTCAGCGGCAGTAAACGACAAGCGGCGCGCCGAGAAGCACTGGCGGACAAGCCGCCAGTGGCACCCGTGCGTGATGGTGGCTGCCAGGATCACAGAGCATGGGTCTTTCGCTCACAACACTCCTGCTGATCGGCTTCACGTTCCTGCTTGTCGCGGGTGGTGCGCTCGCTTGCGCTTCGCAATCGGATACGGCAGCCGCTCGGTCGTCCCGCAAAAAACGGTCACACCCACACCCACACCCACCCGCAGCCGCTGATCCGAGCACGCTTGACACGCATCCGATCAGGTCGTATGCTCGCTTCCGCTCGCTTGGCATACGCTGGGTGTTGACGGACTATGGTGAGGTGCGCGGTGCGAGCAATCTCTGACGGATGCGGTCGGAGTGTTTTTTTGAAGAGCGATATGCACGGCCATGCACATCGATATCCTGCCAGCCGCAGAGGGGGCGGCGGTTTCACGTTGATCGAGGTGCTCGTCGCGGTTGCGTGTATCGCCATCTTGATGGCCATCCTGATGCCCTCCCTGGGGGCGGCGCGGGCGCGGGCCCGCGAAGTGACGTGTGCCGTCCGGCTTCAGCAATGGGGTTTGGCGCTGGCCTGCTACGCGCACGAGAACGGCGGCGTGTGGCCGCACTGCGACGGCCTGGACCGTCAGGACCCGGACCCCAATCATCCCAACGACCCGCCGCCGAACGCGCCGCGGTGGCAGGTGGCGGACTGGTTCGGTTGGGTGGATCTGCTGCCACCGTTGATCGGATATGAGCGCTGGCGCGACTTTCCCATCAAGCAGCACCCGGACCAGACGACGTTCTATCAGTGTCCGGCGGGAGAACGGCTGCCCAACGAATCGTACGACTACAACCCGGCCCGCAACGGCTATTTCAGCTATGCGATGAACTCGTGCCTGGAACTGGACGAGAACGCCTGGCCGCCGCCGGACGAGTTGGACTACCCGATGCCGTCGTTCCTCGACACGGGCAAGATCGCCTGGCCGGCGCGGGTCTACGTGCTGTTCGACCAGTTGCTCGACCCGAGCAAGGGGTATGGCGGCAATCATGAATACGGATCCTGCGGCCAGCATTGCGGCAGCTATCCGATCGCGTTCTCGGCCCGCCATCAGCGCAGCGGCAATAAGCTCGGCGGGAACATCCTGCACGCTGACGGACACGTGCAGTGGTACCGCACCGTCTGGAAGGCGGATTGGGGCGACTGGCAGATCGGCCGGCAGCAGTCGCCGCCACGCAACGATCCGAATTGGTATCCGTATCCCGTGCGTGGAGGAGGAAGGGGCCACGCGCGAGGCGGTTGAGACGTTTGTTTTCGTCTAACTCGGGGGAGCAAAGAGGAGGAGAGTCGTGCGACGATGCTGTCTGACAACAATGGTGGCCGTGGGCCTGCTGGCCCTGGGTAGCGCGGGCTACGCCGCCGATCTGTCGATCTATGACGTCCAGTACACGACTGATCCCGGCGGTGACTCGCCCTACAACACGCAGATTCAAAATGTGGCCGGCGGTGTGGTGACGCACAAATGGGATGGGTTTAACGACCGCGTCTACCTGCAAGATCCGGCGCACCCGACTTGGGGTGCCATCGCCGTCAAAGACTGGGAGGGCGACTTGCTCAGCTCGGTCGAGATCGGCGACTGGGTCAGTTTCCAGAACATCTACATCGAGGAATACCGCGCCACGACGTTCCTGCAATACGACAGCTACGTTGCCCCAGACGTGACGTTCACGATCGAAAGCACGGGCAATGAAGTGCCCGCGCCGACGCTGCTGACCGCGGCCGACCTGTGCATTCCGGTCGATCACGGCGTGAGTGAGCCCTACGAGAGCATGGTCGTGACGCTGGAAGATGTGCTGGTAGGCGCCCGGGACCTCGGCAAGGCGGGCGACAACTACGAGCTGATGCAGGGCAGCGACCTGGCCTGGGGTGCCGACTACATGAACGTCGATGCCGGCGGCCCGTACCACCCCTACATCTACACCGGCGCCGAGCTGGACAGCATCACCGGCATCGTCGAGCAGTACACGAGATTGCCGGATTGGGACTACTACCAGTTGCTGACCCGCTCTACAGCCGACATTGTGCCGGAACCAGCCAGCTTGCTGTTGTTCGTGGGCGCAGGACTGCTCCTGCGTCGCCGCTAGTCGAGATGGACACCGGGCATGCCGGCGCATCGTGCGCCCGTTGAACAATCGAGAGTCGTCTTGCCCGTGAACTCGGGAGCAGATGTGCTGGGATGCCGCGTGTAGAGCACGGGTGGTCCGGGCTCAACGAGCCCGGACCGCAACGCGGCTTGGGTGCGCGCCGTTCGAAAGGAGCACGCATGTCAGAAGTGACAAGGGCAGTCGCACTGGCCGCCGTACTGGCGGTTGGGCTCTGTTTGACGCCAGCGCCGGTGGCCGGTCAGGCCCAGACGATCTACGAGATTCAGGCCAATACGTCCGACGGTGACGCGAGCGTCTACAACTACCAGGTTCTGGATTGCGTCGGGGGTGTCTGCCTCGCCAAGTTCCCCAGCTTCCGACCGCGCCTGATTCTGGCTGATCCCGCCTATCCGGACGGTTGGGGCGGTATCCAGGTCAAGGACTGGACGAATGGCGACCTCTACGACAACGTCGACGTCGGTGACTGGGTGGCGCTCGACAACATGTACGTGGAGGAGTTCCGGGGCACGACGTTCCTGCAATGGCAGACCGCCTACAACCCGCAGTTTACGATCGTCAGCGAGAACAACCCTCTGCCGCAGCCGCTGCCCGTGGAGGTCAGCGTGATCCCTGCGCCAATCTATGATCCGCAGCGTGACGGCTGGTACGTCGATGGCCACGATGCGGAGCCGTACGAATCCATGTACATTATCATTCGTGACGTGACCGTGACCGAGATGGACCTGGGCAAGGAGCCGGACAACTACAACCTCCAGAACGAACAGGGCGAAGACTGCTGGGCATCCGACTACATGAACGGGGACAAGCCCGGCAGCGCGGACTATCACCCGCTTGTGTTCATCGGGCAGGAGTTCTGCGCCGTCCAGGGCGTCTTCGAGCAGTACACCAACCATAGTACCGGCTGGGACTACTACCAACTGCTGACAGTCTCGACGGCGGGCTTCAAGTTCTTCTGCCGCGATCTTGAAGTAATCACGGCGGCAGAGATGATAGACCCCGTAGACAGACAGCCGATCCCGCCGCCTTGATGGCTTGCTGCCGTGACGCTGAAACCACAACGCGCGGGTCGCCCGATGGGGTTCATGAGTGCTTGCCGCCCGCGGACTGACGTACCGAGCATCGCGCAGTCAGGCTGCTCTCTGGCCGCTGTTGGAATTCGATACGGGCTCGGCCCGGCTCGTGCTGCTCTCGGGCAACTCGGGCAGCGGTAAGAGCACACTGTTGCGCATCCTCTGCGGGTTGCTGCCCGGGTTCCGCGGCGGGGAGTTGACGGGTGAGGTTCGCATTGCCGGGCGCCCCGCACCACGCCGCCCGGATGGCAGCGTCGGCCTGCTCTTCCAGAACACAGACGCGATGCTGCACAGCCCGCGGGTGGCAGACGAATTGCAGGCCCGCGCCGCCACGCTGCGCGGTCACGCCGCCGGCGACTTGCGGCACGGCTGGCTGGCCGACCTGGTTGCACAGCTTGAATTGGGCGAACTGCTGGATCGCCGGATCGTCGAGCTGTCCGGCGGCCAACAGCAACGTGTGGCGTTTGCGGCGGTGCTCGCAACTCAGCCCGCCGCCGTCTTGCTCGACGAACCGACGAGCAACCTCGATCCGCACGCGGCGGCGGCGGCCGTGCAGTTGATCACCCGCTGTAGCGAGCGTTGCGGGACACGCTTTGTGGCGGCCGAACACCGCATCGAACACCTGCTCGCTCTGGCGGACGGGGCGGTGTTTCTGGATGGCGCTGGTGGGCACGCCTGGTGCGGTATTGCTGGGCGGGCCCCGGCGGAGGTGCTGCCAACGCCGCTGGATCTGGCCGCCCTGCGAAAGCTGGCCGACGCTAGTCGCCCCCGGGGCGAAAGCGAGCCGGTGCTGACGTGTCGTGGTCTTTCGTGTCGCCGTGCGGGCCGGCGCGTGCTGCGTGACATCAACCTGAAACTGCACGCCGGCGACGTGGTCGGGCTAACCGGCCCCAACGGAGCCGGCAAGAGCTCACTGTTGTTGACGCTGGCGGGTGGTTTGAAGCCCACGAAGGAAAGCGAGATTCGTTGGCGGTGTCAACCGAAGAGACGCCGGGCTTGTGCCCGCATCGGATTGCTGCTGCAAAACCCGCTGCATCAGATATTCTGCGACACGGTGCGGCACGAAGTCGCGTTGGCGGCCGAGAACGCGCGCCTGCCCGCCGTTGCCGAGCAAGTGCAACAACTACTGGCTATGGCCGATCTTGCCAGCCTGGCCGACCGCGCGACTCTATCGCTGTCGTATGGCGAGCAGCAGCGCACGGCTCTGGCTGCGGCGATGTCCGGCCAGCCGGCCGTGATCTTGCTCGACGAGCCAACACACGGTATGGACGCGGTACGACTCGGCAAGATCATCGAGGCGGTGCTGGAGGCGCGGCGCGCGGGGCGGGCTTTCATCGTGGCATCACACGACCGGCACCTGCTTCAGGCTTTCTGCGACCGGGTCTTGGTGTTGCGTGATGGCCGACTCGAGTGAAACCACCAGATCGCCGGTTCAGGCCCGCCGGGTTGCGGTCGTGGCCGTCTTCGGCGCTGTTTGGGGCGCGGCGGAGAGCTCGCTGGGGGCCATCCTGCGCTCGGCCTCGATCCCGATGCACGGCACGCTCATGACCGGTATCGGTATCCTGATCATGTTGGTCGCCAGGCGCGCCCTGTCGAGCGATGGACAGCAGGCTCGTGGGACGAGCATGGCGGTGGCGGTCGTCGCGGCCGCCATCGTTCCGCTGTCCGTAACGCGTGGGATGATCTGGGCCATGATTGGCATCGTGGCAGCCGGCTTGTGCGTAGAGGCCGTACTCTGGCTGGGGCGGCCGGGCCGCTGGCGTTTCGGGGCGGCCGGCCTGCTGGCCGCGTTGCTGCCGTTGGCGCAACTGTTGATTCTGCTCGCCGTGCGGTTCGGGCCGGCGGCGCTGAGCACTTTTCGCACGATACTGCTCGACAAACAGGGGGGGGCCCGCTTGGGGTTGGCTGGTCTGACAACGGGGGTCCTGGCAATCCTGATCTTCGTCGGTTCGGCGGTCTATGGATTGGTTTGTGGAATGGCAGCATGGTCGCTCGCGCAACAGATACTCAAACGCCTCGGTCGCGAAGCCGCGTAGCAGTGGGCTTCGGCGTTGGCGCCGCCGCGCTTACCGCTGTGCTATGGCTACCCTGGCCGTGGATGCTGTTGCCCGCGAGCGTGTCCCTGTTGACGCTGGCAATCGTTGACCGACGCCAGCTTCCGGCGTTGTGTAACAAGTGGCTGTGGCTCGGGCTGGCGGCGGCGGTGGTTTTGCCGGTTTGGTTGATCGGCACGCCGGGCGACCGGGAAGCCCAGCACGCCGCGGGCGACGTAGCCGCCCTGCTGGCTGGCATTACGATGGCAATCCGTGTGCTTACCACATTGACGGTCATGTTGCTGGTCGGTGGCTGTGTCGCCCCGGCCGCGGTGAGTCACGTCCTTGGGCGGCTGATTGGCCGCGAACTCGCACTGGCTTGCGCCATCGGCGTCAACCTCCTGCCGGCCGTTTTGGAAATCCTCCGTCGAACCACGCTTGCGTTGCGTTTGCGCGGCGGCTTCCGGCGCCACCGGCTGGCGAACCTGAAGCGCCTGGCGACGGCAGTCGGTGTCCAGACCGTTCGACTGACTGAAGACGTCGCCGAAGCCCTGCTGCTGGCCCAGGCGGGCGCGCGTCCGCATCTCCAACCCGAGTCAGAAACGGAGACCCAGATCAATGAGTCTGGCACTCTTGCTGGGTGAGCGGTACGAGGGCAAGACCACCTCGTGCCAGCGGCTGGCTGAGCAGGCCCGGGCTCATGGCCGCACCGTGGCCGGCATCGTGGCCCCCGCTGTCTACGAGGATGGACAGCGCCTGGGGTACGACGTGCTCGACCTGTCGACCGGGGCCACCGCACGTCTGGCAACGGTCTTAGGCCCGGGGTGCGAGAAGATCGGACGTTTTCACCTCCTGGACGCTGGACTGGCTCTTGGCCGCAGCACGTTGCTACGTGTTGCCCAAGCCGCCCCGGATCTGGTAATAGTGGACGAAGTCGGCCGCCTTGAGCTGCGCGGCGGTGGCTGGGCACCGGACCTGGATGCGCTGGTTGCCGGGCCACGGCTGACGCTGTTCGCCGTCCGCCGTACTCTCGCCGCGCAAGTCGCCGGCCGCTGGTACGTGGCAGCGCGAGACTGGTACGATCTGGCGGACGGAGTGGACGCGGTTATCAATACGATCCTCGGACGGCTCGACGCCTAGAGCGTTTTTCATCTACGTATAGCGGTAGCCGCAGTGTTGGAGGTTGTTGCTGCACTCGCAGGGGGTGAAGCAGTCCACGACTTGGTCGATCATGTGCGAGAGGTCTGCGACGGCGCCCGCCGCTGCCGTGCGTCACCACCACACGTCGCCAGGCACGCTGACCAGGTTTGGATTCGTGCGTGGCGGGTTTGCACTCGTGGCGGTGATATGGCACACTCGCGAGCCATGGCTGAATTCCACAAAAACGTCTGGGCTCCCTGGCGTATGGAGTACATCGCCGGGCTGGCCGAGCCGGCCGACGGCGAGTGCTTCTTCTGCCATTACCGCGATCATCCCGAAGACGATCAGCGTAACGGCGTACTGTGGCGCAGGGAGCGCTCGCTCACGGTTCTGAACCGGTTTCCCTACACCAACGGACACTTGTTGGTTGCGCCCACCGCGCACATCGGTGATCTGGAGGCACTGCCGGATGAGGTGCTCACGGAGCTCACCCTGCGCATCCGCGACGCGCAGCGCGTCCTGGGCGCGGCCGTGCACGCTCACGGTTTCAACATCGGGATGAACCTGGGACGCTGCGCCGGTGCTGGCTTGCCGGAGCATCTGCATTGGCACGTCGTGCCGCGCTGGAAGGGCGACACGAATTTCATGCCGGTAGTGGGGGATGTGCGCGTGATCTCCCAGGGGCTGGACGAAGTGGCGCGGCTTTTCCGGACCGAAGCGGCGCGTCTGGGACTGTGACACAGCGCCCGGTGGGCTACGCGTCCGACTCCACGGGACTGCTGGTCCTGGGTGGTGGGGCCTGGCCGGGCGGGGTCTCGCGGAGAGTTGTTAGTTGGGTTTCTTCAAGCGTGCTGACCGGCCCTGAGCGAGAAGGTTCGCTCGACCGGCGTGTTTCCCGTCGTCGTCGCCGCCACCACATCTTGTGGGCCACGAACGCGCCGACGCCGACGATGAGCAGGCCCAGGACCAGCCATTGCACGCCCGCGATGTAGGCCTTCAGCGTCGGTAGCACGCCGGCGAACCAGTAACCGAGCCACACGAAGAGCGGAATCGACAGAGCCGCACCGCACAGATCGGCTAGCAAAAACCGCCAAGCGGGGAAACGCGTAGAGCCGGCGGTCAGGCACATGACCGCCCGCACCCCCATCACGAAACGCCCGAAGAAGCAGAACCACATCCCGTAGCGTCGAAAGCGCGCGGTAGCTCGGCGGAAACGCCGCGGCGTGATCAGCCAACTCACCGAACGGTGACTGACGACATCGGCTCCCCATGACCGGCCCAGCATGTACAGAATCGCGTCGCCGCTCATGACCCCGACCAGGGCCGCCAGCAGCGTCCCCTCCCAAGTGGCAATGCCGGGGTGTGTGTTGAGCAGCACTCCCGCCGTGATCAGCGGGACGTCTTCCGGAACCGGGAGCCCCAGGGCGGCCAACGTAAGCACCGCGACGAGCACCGGGTAGAAAGCCTGTTGCAGCCATTCCTGCACGGCGGGTTCGGAAAACGACAACAGCAGACTGGCCAGGGTCACAGCGCCATCCGTCGCGAGAAGTCACCGAAGCGGGAGCAAACGCTCGTACTCTGTTCGAGCCTATTGGAACCACCGCAGGCACAACCTGCAAGCGCTCGCCTTTGGCTGTATCGGCGTACGACGCTGGAGTCGCACACTCCAAGTCCGCCGATAATATGAGTGGAGCAGTCCGGTTGGACCTCCTCCGCGTCTGCGGACGGCCAAATGGCTGCGCGGTAAGCACGAATACTGTTGTGCCCAAACCGTTGGACTTGGTAGGGTAGGAAGGTGCCAGGGACCCAGTGGAGCAGAATCATGTACAGCGCGCGACGGATTCGGATGCTCGGGCCCGCAACCTCGGCCTTTATCGGGCTGGGCTTGTTGTGCGGCACGTCTGCGCGGGCAGAGGACACCTGCGACGACGAAGCTCTGTTGAAGGCGAAAGTCAGTCGGCAGCAGCAGGCGCAAGCGGCTGGGCAACTGATCGCGCGGCTGCACCTCAGTCGCAGCCAGGCTCGCCAGTTGATTCCCATCGTCGAAGAGGCGGCCCGCCTGCACGCCGACGCCTACCGCCAGGAAGCCCGCTTGCTGCCGCAGATGATCGAGGCGTTCAGCACTTTCGCCGCGGAGGACCGCCTCAACCGCGGTTTCTCGCGAGAAGTGGAGCATCGAGCGGGCCAGATGGACCATCGGGCCCGGCAAGTACGCGAAGATCTCACCGAAAAGCTGATTGCGCTCGAGCAGCGGGCCAGCGCCGTTCTGAGCCCAGCGCAGCGGGCCGCGGCCGAGAGCAGCGAGTCCGGACGGCGCTATGCAGAGGCCCGCAATCGCTCGCGGCGGCATTCGGCCGCGGCGCGGCGACAGCGCCAAGCCGCCCGCAATGATCGGCTGGCTGCCGCGCGGCAGGAGATCCATCAACTCTACCAACAGCTACACCCCCGGCTCAGTGAGTTGGGGCAACGATTGCTGCACCCCGCGGCCGCCGAAATGGTCTGCCGCGCCGCCGGCCAGCGCCCCACACCCGTTGTCGCCGAAGCGCTGGACGTTGCGGAGCGGGGGCTCTCGGGCTACACGTTGGAACGGCACGATCAGGAGCAGGTGGAACTGAGCCGATTGCGGACCGAGATCAACAACTGGAACCTGATCAACGGTCTGCATCTGACCAGTGACCAGATCGAGCGGATCACCGCGCTGTACAGCTCGGTGACGCCGACTGGGGGCTCGGAGTGGGATCGAACGAAACGCCCTGGCACGGTCCCGCACACGATGCACTTCGCACTCGAGCGGGCCGTGGAAGAGGTGCTGAACCCTGGCCAGCGCCAGGTGGTGATCGACTACCAGGCCTGCCTGATCCCCCCCCGGAACCTGAAGGACCCGGTACGCGTCGGCCAGGCGGCCGACGCCGACTTCGGCGAGCAATGGCTGACCCGTGCCCGCACGATGTCGGAGGAGCAACTGACCAGGCTGATCGGCGACACGTTGAAGCGGGAAGCCGAGCATCTCGGCCAGCTCAGCGCGGCCGCGGAGAAGCAGCGCAAGCTGCTGTTGCGCCACTCCGCGCAGCAGGCCGCCAGATTGTCGGACACCGAGTTCGAGCTCAACAAGTCTGAGCTGGGCGAGCGCATCACCCGGCCGGATCGCAAGGAGGAGCTGAAGCACGAAATCGCGATGCTCTCGCGGACGCGGGGGCGCCCCGGGGCGATCGCGCAACACATGCTCCAGCCCACGTTCATGGCTCAGCTCCGCCTACGCGCCGGACAACTGGCCCAAGGCGTCGACCTGGGGCAAAGCGACCTGGCCGCCGGCCCACAGGCGGAGAACTGCGAGAAGGGGTGCGCGATCGACACCCCCGACGACACCAGCCGCGCCGGCAGGAATCGGAAGACGAAGTAGCCACCCGTGCGTGTCACCCCCTGCGACCGTCGTGAATTCCTGACGGCATTGGGCCGTTACGCCGGAGGCGCGTGTCTGGCCTGCGGGCTGGGCGCCGGGCCGCACGCGGCCTGGGCCGGCCAGGAACCCGAGTGGAAGCGCGAGATCGATTTCTACACGCAGCTTCCCGACCGCAAGATCCAGTGCTTCGTCTGCCCCCTGCACTGTGTGCTCGAGGATGGTGAGACGTGCTTCTGTCGCACGCGCACCAACGTCGGCGGCAAGCTCTACACGCGCGCCTACGACAACCCGTGCATCCTGCGCGTCGACGCGGTCGAGAAGCTGCCGCTGAATCACTTTCGGCCGGCTTCACAGACGCTGACCATCGGCGTCGGCGGCTGCAACCTGCGCTGCATCTACTGCCAGAACTGGCAGCAATCGCAGGCGCTGCCGGACCAGTTGAAGACGTACGACCTGACCGTTCGGCAGGCGGTGGAAGCCGCCCGCAAGAAGAAAATCGACACCATCGCGTTCAGCTACACCGAGCCGATCGCGTTCCTCGAATACGCCCGGGACATCGCCGAACTGGCCCAGCGGCGCCGCCTCAAGGTGGTGGTCGCGACGGCGGCCTTCGCCGAGCCCGAGCCGTTGTTTGACTTTGCCCAGCACGTCGACGCCTTCGTCGTTTCGCTCAAGGGTTTCGACGAGGAGTTCTATCATCGCGCGCTGGGCGTCAAGTTGGCACCGGTGCTGGCAGCCATCAAGGCCCTCAAAGAGCAGACCACCTGCTGGCTGGAGCTAATCAACCTGATCGTTCCCACCTACAACGACGACCTGACGAAAATCGCCGAGATGACCAAGTGGATCCACGGGGAGCTCGGTGGTGACGTGCCGCTGCACTTCTCGCGCTTCGTGCCCACCTACAAGCTGAAGAACCTGTCGCGCACACCCGTGCAGACGCTCGAAGCGGCGGTTGCCATCGCCCGCGACACGGGTCTGCGCTACGTCTATACCTCGAATATCGCCCCGCACGACGACACCAACACATACTGCGCCAAGTGCGGCACGCCGGTCATTCAGCGTCTCGGGTTCAAGATCCTGGAGAACACGCTCAAGCGCGGCCGCTGCCCCAAGTGCCGCGCCGAATTGCCCGGCGTATGGACGTAGCCGCAACGTCAGCAGCCATTGTCAAACCTCTTGGAGTGCTTAATAGAGCTTCAGCCGGCGGCTCAACCGCGAGGTCGGCGCTGGCAACCGCTCCCGGTCGCGGCTCGGTCTTGTTGGGCGCTCTCACTCTGGTTCGATCTGCACTGCTGTGCCGAACGCGAGGATCTCCGCCATGGCCTTGGCGATCATGGCGATGGTCGGGCGCGCTTCAACAATGGCGTTCGCGCCGAGTTCGTGGCCCTGCTCGAGGGGTAGCACCGAACAGGCGCGCGCAACTCAGAAAACACGCGGTGGCGGGCAGCGCGACGACGAGCCCCACCGCCGTGCTATCTCAGCCGTGCCGCCTGCCCGCGTACCGCGCAGCCAGTGCCGCGCCATTGCGAGCACGACCATGCGCGCCTTTGCCGTTCCCTGAACCCACAGACCTGCGCTCGCGCCCTCCCCCACTACGGCCCGATGCTCAGAATGAGCAGGCCTCCGTCCCCGTCAGCCACGTACGCATAGCCGTTTGACACGACGATCGCCGTAGCCTGGCCGCTGGTATCGTAGGTACCCACCTGGATTGGCCAAGTTGGATCGGAAATGTCAACCACTTCCAGCCCATCCTCGCCTCCGGCGATATATACCAGCGAACCTGACACGAGTACATCGCTGGCGTCCGCCTCGGTTTCATACTCGCCTATCGTCGCGGGTGACGCCGTATTGGAAACGTCGAGTATTTCGAGCTTACCACGTCCGGCGAGACAGCAGTAAGTTCCTGAGACATCGATAGCATATGCCAGGGGATGGACCTTCTCGTAGCGACATACTTCGCCTGGGGAGGTAGGATCTGACACATCAAGGATATTCAGGAACTTGTATTCTGACGCATACAGATATCGATTCGCACCCAAGGCCAATCTTCCAGCCGAAGCGTATGTTCCGATGAGGCTGGGCATCGAGGGGACAGAGACGTCAAAGATCCTCAGGCCGCCAGTAGCGGCAGTGTAGGCGTACGGTTGATCAGTCACAATGTCCGTGCAGTATCCGTTGATGTTGTACTTGCCTACAAGCACGGGGTTATTGGGATTGC
>JAHJAR010000166.1 GCA_018814045.1 Planctomycetota bacterium
GTGGCGTAGGATTCGCATTCTCGTGTTGCCACTGCGCCGAACGCCGACGTCAGAAAAATCCGCCCGCGCCGCGTGAAACTGCCGAAAACCGACTTCCGCGGCGGACTGTTAGGCCTCGAAAGCTTCTTCTTCGATCAGGTCAGCGTAGCGCTGGACGATCGCGGGCGGAAAGGCCCCCTCCGGCCAGGTGAGCGAGAAGTTCAGCCGCTCCTTGAACCGGGAGAAAACCGGGTTCCAGCCGGGAGGGATGCTCAGCACGCCGTTGCCCCACAGATTGGTGATTTCCGTGCCCAGGAACTGGCGCAGCGGTGGTTCGATCTCGCCGTACAGCGAGTAACCGGTCGCGAAGGGTTGGCGGCGCGTCTGCCCCTCGATCAGCCGGCGATACTGCCCGACGCGAAGCTGCGCCGTCCAGCGCTGCAATGCCCAGCTTGCCAGGTCGGAGCGGCGCTCGGCGTAGGCTCGCAATTGGCGCTGGATGTCCTCCCCTAGCGCGCGCTTGTCCGTGATGCGCTCGGGCATCACGTGCAGCGTGGCCGCGACCAGGTAGTTGCCCAGCACGGGCCGGCGCTGAAGGCCCTGAACCCGCATCGGGAACATCGTGCCGTAGTAGGGCAGTTGGCGATCGTGCTCGGCGTGCAGACGGTAGATCGCCCGCAAGACACACCCGGCCACATACCGGCTGTACAGAGCGGGCCCCGGCGGCGTGACCTCCCGCGCCCGATCCTGGATCATCGCCACCTGCCGCGGCGACCACGAGCGCAGGATGTACCGCAGTCGCCGCGCCGCGGCCGCCCGGTCCGGGTGCGAATTGCACAATGAGTGCCTCTGCACGTTGGCGAGCGGGGCACGTTCGCGCAGACCCTGTACCACGTACTGCATCCGTCGCAGCAGACCGCACTCCGCCAACGGGTTGGCGACGGCGCCGTCGGGCAGCAGGTGGTCGGGGGCTGGGGCGGGGGAGTCATCGGCCAGCCGGTTCATCTCGGAAACGAAATGCTGAAGACCCTCGGCATCCATCAGGGCGTGCGGCCAGCGAAAGCAGAGCCGGTGCTGATCGCGCGGTCCACGATAGTGCTCTAGACGGATCTGGGGCGCCTCCTTCGCCGGGTCCCAGCCGCGCGAGAAGCCCTCCTCACACCGCTGGTCGGCCACGGTGGGCCAGTCCGACTCGTCGACGAGATCCTCGTACGTGTAATGCGGCCGCACCGCCTGGCCGGTCGCGCGCCAGAGGGGCCAGGCGCGCCAGAACGAGATCGCGGCCTTGCAGGTGGTGGCGGGATAAGCGGCCATTGTCCGGGCCAGAGCTTGCGAGACGTGCTGCGGATCGAGCGGACCAACGGTGTCCATGAGGATGAACGTCGCTGCACCGGGATAGCCCTGTTGGCGCATATGGTGGTCGAAGGCATGGAAGAGGCAATCGCAGGGACTGAGGCGATAGCTTCTGTTCACGAGGCAATCCTGCTGACCAAGCGGGCTTGGGGGCACGAGAGCCGCAACCGCTACGGTTGCTCTACGCCGCTTCGCGATGCTACACTGCCGCGATTAGAGCGGCAACGGGCGCATGGTGTTGATGGTACCCAACCTGATGGAAGTCTTTCTCTGGATTGTGGCGTTTTCGTACGTGATCGTGGTCGCGTGCTGGTGGTATGGCCTGTTTTATCTGTGGCGCATGAGGCCTGATGCGGTGCGTCTGGAGCCGGTCTCGAGCTGGCCGGTCGCGCGGCCCGCCCCTTCGCTGAGCGTAGTAGTCGCCTGTCACAACGAGGAAGAGGGCATCGAGAGCTGCGTGCGCAAGCTGCTGCTCCAGGACTACCCGGACCTGCGTATCATCATGGCCAACGACCGCAGCACCGACCGCACCGGCGCGATTCTGGCGCGTCTGGCGGCGGAGGATGCCCGGATCAGCGTGATCGAGATCGAAGAACTGCCCCCGGATTGGACCGGCAAGACCCACGCTGTCAGCCGCGCCGTGGAACGCTGCGCTACGGACTACGTGCTCTTCATCGACAGCGATGTCGAGCTGTCACCGCGCGCCCTGATCACAGTGATGGACAAGGCCTGTCGCGATGATGTCGATTTCCTGAGCCTCTGGCCGCACCTCGACCTGCGCAGCTTCTCGGAGAAACTGCTCACGCCGCCGGCGATGTTCGTGCTGGCCCTATGGGCCGTGCCGTACACGCACGGCAAGGACGTCGCGACCGAGACGATGCTGGGCAACGGGCAGTTCCTGCTCGTGAAGCGCGCGGCGTACGAGGCTATCGGCGGCCACGCCAGCGTCGGAAATGAGTTGGCCGAGGATGCGATTCTGGCCCTCAAGGCGCACGAGAGCGGGCAGCGCTGTTGGTCCGGTGTGGGCGATGGCCTGTACGTGACCTATCGCGAGGGCGACTTCGCCCGCACGGTTAACGCGCTCGCCCGCGTGCTGATCGGCAGCCTACAGAAACAGTGGCGCATCCTGGTCGGGACGCAGATGCTGCTGGCCGGCGGCTTTGCAGCGGCGTGGATCCTGCCGGCGGCGCTGATCTGCCTGGCCTTGAGTGTATACCCCACGATCGCGCTGACATTCCTGATTCTGGCCGTGCTGCATTGGACGGGGATGACCCTGACCTTACGGCGTGCCTTTGCCCTGACTCTGGTGAAGCGTGGCTCGCTCTTGTGGTTCCCGCTGGGCGCGGTGATCGTGACGGGCGTGCTGTTCTGGTCGGCCTACCTGCTCGCCGGACGCGGTAGCGTGCGTTGGGGCACGACGCGTTACCGCGTGCACGGCTCGCGTGTTGCACCCTTGACAACCAAGTGAAAGGAATCGAGGCATCCGAATGTGGAATACCTGTGGCATTCGCTGGGGGGTTGTCTGCTTGCTGGGGCTGGTTGCGGGAGGCTTGACCTCGTGCGTGCCCCCGATCGTGATCGACGTGCTGACCGGTACGCGGCCCACGGTGGACGCCATCGACTTCACCGCGTTTGGTGAGAGCTTCTTGTGGGGCGCCGGCAGCTCATCCCATCAACACGAAGGCAACGACATCCACTCGGACTGGTGGGCCTGGGAATTGGACGGCCACACGAAGACCGGCGAGACCAGCGGTCTGGCCGCGGACTTCTGGAATCGCTACGAGGAGGACCTGGACAGAGCCCAGAGTCTGAACCTGAACACGTTCCGGATTTCACTCTCGTGGGCGCGGCTGTTTCCCGAGCCCGACATGAGCGCCCCGGACGAGGAGGCTGTCGCGGGCTACGACGCGATGTTCGCCGCCATGGCCGCCCGCAATATTCGTCCGATGGTCACGCTACACCATTTTGCGATGCCAAAGTGGTTGACCGACCAGAATCGCTGGGAGACCGGCGCGGCGATTGCGGACTTCGAGCAGTTCGCGCGCTTCGCGGCGCAGCGGTGGGGGAAATACGTCGATTGGTGGATCACGATCAACGAGCCGCAGGTCTTCGCCCTGCACGGCTGGTGGCGCGGCGTCTTCCCGCCCGGTAAGACCGACCTCGGGCTTGGGCTGAGCGTCTTCCTGAACCTGATGTACGCGCATGGCCACGCGTACCACGCGATCAAGGAAGTGGACACAGTAGATGCCGACGGCGACGGACTGGCGGCCGAAGTGGGCGTGGCGATGCTGCTCGTGCCGATCGTGCCGTTCTATCCCTGGGACCTGATCGATGTCGTCTTCGCCGCCGTCAGCAATGAGCTTACGAATACAGTCTGGTTCGACATCGAGCAGATCGGGATTCCCGAGGTCGTCGTCCCGTTTGGGCCGGGGCTGGTCGAACCCTACCCCGATTTCAAAGACACGCTCGACTTCATCGGCGTCAACTACTACAGCCGGCAGGTCGTACACATCGTGCCGCCTTTCGATCTGCTCTTCGACCCGCTGCCGATCGGGACGCGCGGCACGCTCGGGCACGAGGTCTACCCGGAGGGGCTGTACGACGTGATGGAGCAGGTCGCGCGCTACGGCGTACCCCTGATAGTCACCGAGAGCGGCGTTGCCGACGACACCGACGAGCTGCGCGCCGACCATATCATCGGACATCTGGCCGAGCTGACGCGTTTTGTAGACGACCATCCCGATGTGCCCGTCCTGGGGTACGTGCATTGGGCGCTCACCGATCACTTTGAGTGGGAGAACGGCTTCGGGCCGCGCTTCGGTCTGTACGAAGTTGATTTCGCGACGCTGGAGCGCACCCCGCGGCCCAGCTCGGCGGTGTACGCCGACATCGTGGCTCGGGCCAGGGGGCTCGAGTAAGGGAGACGCATGGTGTCGGACGGTTCCTCGCACCCGGCGAGCAAGTGCGATCGAGTGGCGTTGCTCTTTGACCTGGACGGCGTGTTGACCGACACGTCGGAGCTGCATTACTTGAGCTGGAAGGGGCTGGCCGACGAGTTGGGACTGCCATTCGACCGCAGCGCCAACGATGCCCTGCGCGGCCTGGGGCGCCGTGAGAGCCTCGCGCTCGTGCTGGGAGAGCGTTCGGACCGTTTCCCTGAGCAGAAGAAGGTGGAGATGGCGGCCCGCAAGAACGCCGCCTACCTCGAGCGGGTGGCCCGCATGACCCCGGCCGACCTGTTACCGGGCGTGCGCGCGTTGATGCAGGGACTGCGCGAGCGCGGCGCGCTGGTGGCGGTTGCCTCGTCGAGCAAGAACTCGGAAGCCGTCGTGGATCGACTGGGCGTGCACGACCTGCTCGACGCGCTCGTGGACGGCAACGATGCGCCGCGCTCCAAGCCCGACCCGCAGGTCTTCCTGCTCGCCGCCGAGCGGCTGGGTGTCTCACCGCGACGTTGCGTGGTTGTGGAGGATGCCGCCAGCGGTGTGGCTGCGGCCCGCGCTGCGCGGATGAAAGTTGTCGGGGTGGGACCCCCGGAACGCGTCAGTGCTGCGGACCGCACCGTTGCCACGGTGGCGGAGCTGACGCCGGATATGTTGCTGGCCCTGGTGGAGCCGTAACGGTCGCGGGCGGACTGCTGGACTACGCTTCGGGTCGAGACGTCGAGCGCCCCAGGGTCTATAATCCGGATCTCATGAGTAGTGGCGACCGAACAACGTATCTGATGGGTTGGCGCGCGGCGAGCCTGTTGGGACTGACCGTGCTGGCGTGCCACCCGGCAGAATCACAACGCCGCAGATTGGCGTCAGCCAACGCGTTCGACCGCGCGCAAGCGGCCGTGACGTTGGCCGAGGCGAGTGATCCGGAAGCGGTGCAGAAGCTCGTGAACCTGCTCGAAGACCAGGATCGCGCCGTGCGCATGTACGCGATTCTGGCCTTGCGGCGGCTGTGTGGCGAGGATTACGAATATAAGTACTACGCTCCGGAGCCTGAACGGCTGCGGGCCGTGCAGCGCTGGCGGGACGCCTTGCAGGCCGGGGAGGTGGTCGTGCAGCCGCGGACCGCCCGGCTGCCGAGCGGTGAGGCCGGCTCAACCGACCCGGAGGCGGACGCCCGCAGCCCGGCCAGCGGCGGCGCGGGCCAGACAGATGGCCGTATGCAATGAGTACGCCTGAAGTGTTGGACATCGAGTTGACCAGCGAGCCGCAGCAACTGCCGAAAGTGCGCAAGCGGTTGCAGAAGTGGCTTGGTGCGCTGGGCTGGGCCGAGCAGGAGATGACGGAGATCATCCTGGCGGTCGACGAGGCCCTGACCAACGTGATCCGGCACGGGTACCAGGGACGTGGCGGACAGAAGATCCTGCTGAGCGGGCGGACGATCCGTGATCGTCGCCGCGGACCAGGACTGGAGATATGCGTTCGTGACTTCGGCCGCCAGGTGGACCCGGGGCAGATTTGCGGACGCGACCTGGAAGATATACGGCCCGGCGGGCTCGGCGTGCACATGATTCGGGCGCTGACGGATTCGGCCTGCTACTCGCGGGCCGACGGCGGCGGGATGCAACTGGTTATGCAAAAGTACAAGTGCGGAGCCACAGATGCTGGCAATCCGCGGGCAGGTCAGAAATGAACAAGAAGGAAGATCCGCTACAAATACAAACCCGCGAGGAAGACGGCCAGCGCATCGTCCAGATCAGTGGCGAGGTCGACCTGGGCAGCTCGCCCCAACTGCGAACGATGCTCGTCGAGCTCGCCAGCCAACGCCCCGCACGCGTGATCGTCGATCTGGCCGGCGTTGGCTACATGGACTCTTCCGGCGTGGGGACCATGGTCGAGCTGAAACGGACTATCGAACGCAACGGCGGAGAGGTCGTGCTCGCGGCCCTGCAACCCCGCGTTCGCAGCGTCTTCGAGATCACGCAGCTCGACAAGTTCTTCGTCATCGCCACCGACGTGGCGGAAGCCCGCAAGAGATGAGTTCTTCGCCGGAACAACCACGCTCCGCCGCCTGGAGGCGTGGCCCGGAGGCGCTCGGATCCGGGATTCGCCAGCGGCTGGGGACCGTGCAGCGCGCGGTGCTGTACGTCGGGGGGCTGGTCAATCTCCAGTTGGGAGTTCTGCGCCGCCTCGGGCTGGCCATGTCGCGGCGGGGCGGCCGGATCAGCACAGAATCGCTGGTGCAGCAGGCGGTACGCGTCGGCGTCCGCAGCGTGCCGATCATCGTGCTGGTGCAGATCTTCATCGGTGTTATCCTGGCCCTGAACCTCGCCCCGACGCTCGAGACCTACGGACAGCTCGAACGCGTCGCGGACGTCGTGGCCATCGCCGTCTTTCGCGAACTGGGTCCGTTGATCAGCGCCATCATCCTGAGTGGCTTTGCCGGGGCTTCGATCGCGGCGGAGCTGGGGGCCATGGTCGAGGGCGAGGAGATCAAGGCGCTGCGGGCTCATGCGCTCGACCCGATCCGCTTCCTGGTCGTACCGCGGATCGTCGCCACCACCGTGATGCTGGTGGGCTTGACCGTGCTGGCGGACGTGGTCGGGGCGTTCGGTGGGTTCCTGACCGCGGTCTTCATCCTCGATATCAGCCCGCGCACCTACGTCGATCTGACGCGCGAGGCGCTCTCGATGACGGACTACTTCACGGGGTTGTTCAAGGCCGGGGTCTTTGGCGCGGTCATTGCCTCGCTGGCCTGCTACGAGGGACTCAACGTGCGCGGGGGGGCCGTGGGCGTCGGACGCGCCACGACTACCACGGTGGTAAAGAGCATTGTGGCCTTGATCGGCGCCGACTGCGTGTTCACGGCCATTTTCTACGTCCTGGGATGGTAACGTGCCACTCGTGGTGGGCATCGACGAGGCGGGTTACGGCCCGCTGCTTGGGCCGCTCGTGGTGGGGGCGACGGTCTGGCAGGTGACGCCACACACAGTCGCGGCCGATTTCTGGGACGTGCTCCGCGCCGGCGTCAGCCGTCGGCCAGAGCGCGGCGATCGGCGCGTCGCCGTGGGCGACTCGAAGAAGATCTTCAATCGTAAGAAGGGCCTGGCCTCGCTCGAACGTCCGGTGCTGGCATTCGCGCGGGCGGCCGGCTTGCCCTGCGGGACCGTCGGCGAGTTCCTAACCACACTGCGGGACGCGGTGCCCGCCGACGATACCGCGTTTCCATGGTACGGCGGACTCGAACGGCCGCTGCCGACCGCGGGAGGCCGCGCCGCCTTCACTGGTGCGGCCGCCCAGTTGCGAAACGCGATGTCAGCCGGCGGCGCACGCTGCTGTGGCCTCATGGCCCAGATCGTGACCGAGACCGCCTTCAACCGGCGCGTGCTCAGTACGCGCAACAAGGCCGCGGTCCTGCTCGAGCAGGTCCTGCGCCTGGTGCAGCGCGCGGCCGCGGCCGCGGGCGGCGGCGATCTCCATGTGCACGTCGACCGACTCGGCGGACGCAGTAACTATCGCACACTGCTGCTGGCGGCGTTTCCCGAGAGACACTTGCACGAACTCGAACAATCTAATCGGCGAAGCTGTTATCGACTGGCAGCGGCGGAAAACGACTGGTTCGTCGATTTCTCGGTCGAGGCCGATCAGACCTGCCTGCCGGTCGCACTGGCCAGCATGTTGGCCAAGTACGTGCGCGAGTTGCTGATGGAACGTTTCAACGCCTATTGGCGGCAGTGGCTGCCGACGTTGCGGCCGACCGCGGGATACTATAGCGATGCGTTGCGCTTTCTGAGAGACATCGAACCGGTCGTAAGGCAGGCGGGCATTCTGCCGGAACGCTTCGTTCGCAAACGCTGAAGCGCGCGTCCTCGAAAAACGCAACAGGCACGAGGTGGATTGGATGTGGCGCACGACTGGACGACATGATTCGTGGCACGTGTTGACCATCGCGGCGTTACTGGCGGCGACGGCGGCGTACCCGACAGCGGCGCAAGTCGATGACACCACGGCGGTGTCCGCCTGGCCACCCCAATTGCAGCCCGCGCTAGAGGTGTATGACACTGGGGACTACGCCGCAGCACAGCGCTTCTGCGTGCAGTTCATGGATGCGGCGCGTGCTCCCGCTCTGCGGCGCGAGGCGGCGGCTTTGCACGCCCTGGCCAGCTTGCGCATGCCGGCGCGCGACGATCGTGTCAGCGGATTGGGCCGCCTGGACCAACTCGGACAGGAGGACCCGACGCTGCTCGAACGCCCCGAGTGCCAGTTGGCGCGCGGGATCGCGCAGGCGTCCCTGAACCAGACCGCGGCGGCGCTGGATCAGCTCGACCGGGCCTTCCAGGGTTTCTCCCGGCGCGGGGACCAACCGCACGTCTTCGAGGCCGCTTGCGCCTTGGTGGCAGCCTGGGCCCGGCACAGCGAGTGGAGCACGACGCCGCCCCGCTTCGGCATCCCCGAGCCCAGCAGTGCCGAGGAAGCCCACACGTGCCGGCTGGCCCACATCGAACAGACGCGCGCCCGGATCGAACAGATGTTGGGCAGCACCGCGGCGCTCGCGCGGATGGACCTGATTCTGGCGCGCTATTTGATCGGCGCGGGGGACGAGCGCGGGCCGAAGCTGCTGGAGCACGTTGCCCGTTCAGCGCTGGTAACGCCAGCCGTGGTAGAGGCCGCCGTGGCCGTGGCCGAACACTACGAGCAGGACGAACGCTGGGCCGATGCGCTGGCGTTGTACAGACGGGCACAGGCCGAACGGCTGGGCGATCTGTCGCGGTTGGCCGAGGAGCGGGCGAACGCCATCAGTCGGCCACAGATCGAGCTGAAGACTCCGGCGGGCAGCCCGGTCGGTTCCGCCGTGCCCCTCGAGCTGCGTGTGCGCAACCTGGGTGCGGTTCAGCTTGAGGTGCGGCGCGTGGCCCTGGGAGACTGGCTGAGCAGCCGCCAGGGCCGTTTCGCCGAGGGTGCTCTGCCGACCGTTGGTTCGGTCCAGATGACGCGGGCGCTCGATACGCGCATGGGAGTCGCCCACGCCTGGTGGCAGGCGGAAGATGTTTCGTTCACCGCGGCGCCGGGGGCCTACGTTGCAGTGGCGCGGGCGCGGGACGAGGGTGGGCATGAACACACCGCCAAGCGGCTGGTCATTGTCAGCGATTTTCACGCCGTTGCGTTTGCCGGGCAGCGCGACGCACTGATATGGGCGACCTGGCGGGCATCCGGTGAGCCCGGGGCCGGCCTTGCGCCCACGTTGCCGCAGCTCCGAGCCCGCTTTTGGATTCACGGGTCGTTTGTCCCCACGCAGCCTCAATTCAAGGATGGCACGGCGCTGTTCGCGCTGCCGGCCGAAGCGCGCCTCCTGCGTGATCGGCGGTGGGTTTGTCTCGTGGAGGCCGGCGACCAGCTTGCGCTGTGCCGGGGGCGCCTGCCGGCCGGTGACCGCGCCGCTGCCCTGCTCACACCCCGCGTGGCGCTGGTGAGCGGTCCGCCGCTGCCGCAGGTGGGTCAAACGGTTCATCTGGCCGGTTGCCTGCTGCCGGCTGACGCGGGAGGCGGTCTGCCAGAGGACGATGTGCCGGTACTTATCGAGATTCGCGACTCACTCGACACCGTGCTGTTTGCGGAAGAGGTTTCAGTCAGCGCGGCCGGCACCTTCGCAGTCCACGTCCCGATTTGCCCCGGGATGGCGGGCAAGACGTTGCGAGCCATCGCCCGCCAGAGGGGAAGCGTGCTGGAGAACATCCGCGGCCGACACACGTTCGATGTGGCCGCGGAGAATCTGTCGCCAGCACTAGTGACTTGTCGGGTGCCTTCGCGGTTCGAACTTGGCGCCGAGGAGATCACCGGCACGATCGAGGCGGTCTATCCGTGGGGGACCCCTTTGGCTGGGGCGGAGAGCCGTTGCATTGTCCGGGCGGTGCGCTTGCCAGGTACGGACGAGGCGGTCGATGCGGTGGCAGCGCACCCGCGCCACCGGCTCGGGCTTTCGGACGCCCGCGGGCGGTACAAGTTCACGATACCCGTCCCCGAATTCGAACTCCCCGCCGGCGCCCTAGCCATAAGCGCCCGGGCCTCGGTGACCGGCTGGGACGGGCGCGACGTTGGTAGCGCTGCTGAGGCAGTCGTCAGTTCATGCCCGGTACCGATCTGGATCACGCCAGAACCCGCGCGCCCTTGCCGCGGACAGACCGTGCAGTTCGCGGTGGGCTGGTTCGACGCCGGCGGCAGTGCGGTGAGCGACCGGCCGCGACTTACAGTGCGGGGCGATGGCGCTGTGGCCGCCGAACTCCACCTGTCACTGTCGCCCACGGGGCTGCTGAGCGAGCCATGGACACCGAAGGCGGCGGGTGAATATGAGATCGAGCTGACGCTGCCGACTGTGGACGCCGAACCACTGCGGCACAGCGTCGCGCTGGTCGTGACGGAGGGAACACCCGGTGCCACAGGCGCCTCGGATGTTGTCCGTTGCGTGGCGCGTTTGACGCCTACGGGCGAGCAATCGGCGGTGTCCGTGGACTTGCGTGACGCGGGTGAAAGGCCCCTGCTCGTGCTGGTTGAGGCCGGTGATCCGCTGGCGGCGCAGGTCGTTCGACCGCACGACGGCCGGGCCACAGCCGTCTTGCCGGTTGAGAACGCGGCCGCGGCACGCGTGCTCGTTGTTGGCATCCACAACAACCGTGCGGAGGTTCTGGCCGACACCCCCGTCCTGCCGAGCGCCGCTCAGGATCTGCGGCTGCGCATCGAGTTGGCCCAACCGACGCAGGCGCCGGGCGTGCCAGCCGACGTCAGCGTGCACTGTACGCGCGCCGGCGAAGAGGCGGCCCGCGCCACACTCGTGGCCCGGCTGATACACGCGGCGGACTCCGGCTACGCGAACTGGCAGCCGGGAGAGTTGCGCAAATCCGATGGTCCCAGCGCAGGCTGGTTGGCTCTCAGCTCGTCCCTGGAAGCCGATCTCACCCTGGACGAAGAAGGGACCGGACGTCCTGTCCCGTCCGCCGTACCGAGGCAGCCGCCACACCTCTGGGAAGCACTCTACGGGGGGACGACTCTGTGGGCGGACAGCATGCCGCTGGACGGTGGAACCGCGCGGTTGCGCGTGCCGTTACCCCCGGATCCGGGACTTTATCGGCTCATCGTGTGGGCCAGGGGCCAGCGCGGTGCTTCGGTCGTCGATTCGAGGCTGCTCGACGCCCGCCGTGGCGTCCAGGTGACGCTCAGCGTACCAGGCACCCTGACGACTGGCGACCGCACGGTCGCCGCTCTGAGTGTGTCCAACCGCTCAGAGACGGAGACGGCGGTGCATGCTTCACTGCGCGGCGGGGGCGGTCTCCACATCGAGAGCGTGCGCGTGGAAGTGGACGGCGAACCTGTCGCCGCAGAAGCGAACGGAGCAGCGCTCCGCTGGGCCATGCCGGCCACAAGCCGAGCCAGCGTCATCGCCAGCGTCGAGGCCACTAACGCCGGTGAAGCCTCCTTCAAGGCGGAGGTTTCCACGCCCACAAGTCACCAGGTTCTCAGCGAGGTTTACCAGGTCGTCGATGTGGCCGAGCCGGCCGAGCCGCCAACCGCCGCCTCGTATCGCGCGCTGCACCTGAGCCGCACGGTGATGAAGCTCATACCGCCGGATCCCCCCGACCCGACGAGTCCGCCGGCGGAGAGGGTTCGTCGGGCGCGCACGCAGGACTGGCCTCGTGTCTTGCTGAATCCGGACGAGCGGGTTGCCCCCGGGCACTTGCTGCTGGTCCGCGAGGAGTTCGCCTTGGATCAGGGGTTGGACGGGGTGTACTGGGTGCAGCGGGCGCCTGCGACCTGCTGCACCGGCAGTTCCGATATCGAGCAGTTGCCGCAGATCGGATCGGCGGAGCCGGTTAGGTTCGACCGTCTGGGGTTCCGCGCTAATCGGCTGGAGGCGGGGCGGCACGTCCACGAGTACATCCTGGTGGCGATCCGGCCGGGGACATGTCTGCTACCGCCGCCAACGATTACCGCCGCGGGCCGCGCCGTGCCGCTGCAGGTCACGTCGGGCGAGCGGCGGGTGGGCGTGTCCGGGAGGCTGTGAGGCGGGCTGACGGTGGGCCGTCAGTTGCGTGAGCGTCTCCCTGGAGGCGGGCATAAGCGACGAATCGGCGCCACAATCCCAATAGTTACCGGTTGCCATGAGACCGTTGGGGCGATACACTCCGAACCGGCTTTAGAATGACACTGACCACCCATACGGCCTCATTCATCCATACCTGTCGGGCGTGTGTGGTGTAGATGATTGTGGCTGGCCGTGCGGCACGTCGCGTGTGTCGGCATGGCCGGTACGCGGGCTAGCCGTGAATGGCTGGGCGTACCGACATCGGAGGAAATCCCCATGCAAAACGTAGTTCGGCTCGGGTGCGGACTGGCCTTGCTGTTCGTGTTGGCGTTAGCGCCGACTGCCTGGGCGCAGGCCGATCAACTGCAAAAGGCGATCGAGCTGTTTGACCGGCAGGAATACGTTGCTGCGCAGGAGGCCCTGCTGCAAGTCGAGCGCGAGCAACTCGACGAAGCGGCGCGGGTGGAGCTCGACCGCCTGTTGCAGGTCGTCCCGGAGGCCATCCAGGGGAGCAAGAAAGCCGAGCAGGACCAGGCGGACGCGAGCGTGGCCTACGAAGAGGGCCGCTGGGACGAAGCTGAGAAGCTCTACCGGGCGGTGCTCAACAACAAGTTCGCCAAGGTGGCCCTGCGTGACGAAGCCGCCGCGCAGTGCCAGCGTATCGAAGAGAAGCGACGTTTGGCCGAAGCTGCCAAGCCCCAGGGTCCGGTGGAAGGTGAACCAGCCGCGCCGGACAAGCCTGCCACCGACGAGGCGGCCGAAACCCAGGAGTTCCAGCCGCCCGAGGATGTGGATCAGGCGGACGAGCCGGTCGAAGCGACCGACGAGCCCCAGGAGCCACCCCCGCCAGCCGAAGAGCAGAAACCCGCCGCGCCGCCCGCGCCGCAACGGATGACGTTGGTGCAGGAGATGAGGCGCGCGGACGACCTGCTCTGGCAGCGCGCGGTGGCGAAGATGCAGGAGATCAGCGTCAAGGCCCGTGATGCCGTGGCGGCCCAGCGTTTCGACGAAGCCCGCCGATTCGCCGAGCACGCCGTGCAGGTGATCGAGACGGCCCGCGCTTACGCCGAGCCGGCCTCCAAGTATGAGGCCGCGCGGGCGCAGGCCACGGCGCTGAAACAGGAAGTGGCGGACGCCTACGAACGGCACAGCATCAAACGGGCTGACCAGGAGCGCAAGCAGGTAGCCTCACGGCTGAGGGAGCGCGCCGATCTGCTCGAAAAGCAGCGCGCCGAGAAGATCGAGCAACTATTCAACACCGCCGGGCAACTGCGCCAGGAGCAGCGCTTTGCCGAGGCCGCCGACGTGTTGCGCCAGATTCTCTATATTGATCCGGCCAACGCCCGGGCCCGCTACGAGCTCGACTGGGCCGAAGACTACGAGTCGTTCTACGTCCAGAAGAACTACGACCGTGACCGCCGGCGCCAGACGCAGCAGGCGCTGACGAACGCGGCGGAAGCGACTGTTCCGTGGGATTACGAGGTTCTGTACCCCAAGAACTGGCTGGAGCTGTCGGCGCGCCGCGCCGGAGCGGCTCTGGGTGGTCAGGGGCGTCCGGACGAGGACATCGAGCTGAACCGCAAGCTGTCCGATGTGCTTCCGGATGTGCGGTTCGAGGAGACGCCGTTCGAAACCGTCGTCGAGTTCCTGGCAGATTTGCAGAAAGTCAACATATCTGTGGACTGGGAAGACCTCGACATGAACGGCATCGAGCGGGACAAGCCGGTCACTGTGAAACTGGTCGAGTTGACCTTCCGCACGGTGCTGA
>JAHJAR010000167.1 GCA_018814045.1 Planctomycetota bacterium
GATGAGAAATGGACCATCGAGTGGCTGGCCCACTTCAACCGTCACGAGCATTTCCCGACGCTCTATGACGCTTACTGGCAGACGGGTGACGACCGCTACGCCGCGGAACTCGCCCGGCAGATGAACGAGTGGATCGAGGATTGCCCCGAGCCGATTCACCGCGCCGGCGCTTACAACTACCACTACGCGTGGCATCCACTCAACCAGGGCGCTCGCCTGCTCAACGCCTGGCCGCAGACCCTCGCGCGCTGCCTCAGTTCCCCAGCATTCACCGACGATATCATCGTCAACGTTCTCAAGTCGATCTACGAACATCAGGAGCGCCTGCCGCGTTTTCTTGGCGGCCAGAACCGGTTGACCTGTGAGTTGAGCGGCATCTATGTCATGGCCGTATTGTTTCCCGAGTTCCGGAAAGCTGGAGAGTGGCGCAAACTTGCCCTGGACGGACTGACCGAGCAACTGACGACCGAAATCTATCCGGACGGCCTGAGCAGCGAGATGGCGCTGGGCTATTTCTGCGGCATGCTCCGCGATTTCCTCAATGCCGTCCAACTCGCCCGGGGCAACGGGCTGGAGGACGAACTGCCGCCCTCCTACATCGCCCAGCTCGAAAAGAGCTACGGCTACATCGTGGGCAACACCATGCCGGATGGCAAGGCGTTCGGGGTCAACGATTCCGGCAACCCCGACATCGTGAAGACCATCATCCAGGGCTATCGGCTTTTCCCGGAGCGGGACGACTTCATCTACGCCATCAGCGCCGGCAAGGGCGGGCAGCGGCCGGCGCGCGATTCCATCTTCTTCCCCTACTGCGGGCACGGCGTCATGCGTTCCGGCTGGGATGCGACCGCGCGTGTGCTGCACTTCGACGTCGGTCCCTACGGCGCGAGTCACCAGCATGCGGACAAGCTCAACGTCGGGCTCTTCGCGTACGGCAGACTGCTGCTGGTCGAGAGCGGTTGGGTCATGTACGACACGTCGCGCTGGCGTGCCTACAGCCTGCTCACGCGTTCGCACAATACGGTGCTGATCGACGGCATGGACCAGTACTGGCCCGGGTCGGCGGAACTCAGCGTCTGGCCCAAGCCCTGGGACAAGCCCGCGCCGCCCGCCAGCGACGCGCGCTGGCTCAGCGCCCCGGGCCTGGATTTCTGCGCCGGCTGGTACCGTGGCAAGTACCGGGAGTACCGTGACTTCACCCCGGTCGCCGAAGAACCGAGGTACCTTGATACGGTTCAGCACGGCCGGTCCGTACTCTACATCAAGCCCGATATCTGGATCGTGCACGACCGCCTCACGTCGAGAGACGAGGCGCAGCACACGGCCGAAGTGCTGTATCACATCTACGCGGACCAGGCGGTTGCGGACTCCGCAAGCGTGGTGACGTCTGTCGACGAGAAGGGCCCGCGCCTCACCATCGCCCCGCTGCTGCCGCCTGATCTGTCCGTGTCCATCGTCAAAGGCAAGAGCGATGCGCCCATCCAGGGCTGGACCAACAGCGTGCGCGGCAACCGCAAGGCAGGCGATCAACTGCTCGCCGTTCCCACCGCCATCTACAAGACCGAGTGGCGCGGCGCCAAAGACGTGATCACGGTACTGTTCCCGACTCCCGAAGGCGCAAAGACGGAGATGACTGCAGAGCCCGTGGCCATTGATGGCAACGGGTTGGGTGGACGTTTTGTCCTGCCTGACGGAGCCCGGCATACGTATCTCGCGAACCGCGAGCCCGGCACCACGCTCAAAGCCGGCGACATGGAAACAGACGCCGAGGTCATCGACGCCTGCACGGATGCGGACGGCAAACTGCGCCTGGGCTTGGTCAACGGCGCGATGCTCACGGCCGGGTCGGCAAGACTGACCCTCTCCGCGGCCGGCACGGTCGCCGTCGCCGGCGTCACGCCCGAACTCCTCACCGCCGGCACGGACCGCGACACCCGCGTCGGCCTCGCGCTGCCGCGCCTTGCCAACCACCCGCAACTGGCCGTCTGGCTCCTCGACCTCAATCACAAGCGCGAAGCGAAGACACCGGCTGAACTGAACGGCGATGCGTTGGCCTGGGACGCAGCGGCCGGGCGGCTCTACGAAATCAGTTTGGATGGCACCAGCACGCTGGCGGACTGGGACGCAACCGTTTCGGCCGCAATTCTGCAGAAGACCGACTACCCGCTCAAGCCGCAGCCGGATCTGCCGCCGGTCAAAGGCGTCCGCGTCGTGGTACAGGCCGAAGACTACACGGGCCAGGGCGGCGGCGGCGTGAGCATTTCCACGACCAAGACCGGCATGGACGGCGGCGCGTTCTCAGGCTGGGACAACCCAGGCCACTGGCTGGAGTACACCGTGGACGTCCCTGCTGATGGTGCCTACGCCCTTACGTTGCGCGTGTGCATGGTAGAACCCGCCGAGCGTGCGCTCC
>JAHJAR010000168.1 GCA_018814045.1 Planctomycetota bacterium
CCCGCCGTTATCGCCAGCTTGGGTGAACTAGTGGCGCAGCCGACCACGCCGTTTCGCCGCGCTTGCCTGATCGACGCGCTGGCCGACATCGGCTCAGCAGAGTGTGTGCCGCCGCTGTTGGCGCTACTGGTTGACCACCACCCGTGTGTGGCGCTGTCGCGCTCGGCGCGCTTCGCGCAGCGTGTGCTCGCCGAGTTCCCGGGGCTGGTCAGCGACCCGACACCGACATCATCGCCAACTACAACTTCGGCGCTAGCGCCGGCCACGGTCGCCGAGCGGGCGGCGGCGGCGCTGGCGCAGATTACCGGCGTGGACGAACCGTTCTCATCAGACGCGTCCCCGGCTCAACAGCAGCACGCCGCACAACGCTGGGCTGACTGGCACGCCGCTCAGACCGAACGGCCATAAGATGATTCGGCACGGCCCACCCGCCAGCCATTGACCGAGCGGGTATAATGAGAGCGGTACTGGCGGGGACAGTGTGCGCGTCGCGCAGTGGGAGAAGGAAGATGTCCCACCGTCTAGCCGTCCACAACAGACGGCGCCAGGCCGTCCATCCTCACTTACCCCCATTCGGCTCAGCGCCTCGCACGCAGTCCGAGCACCCGGAGAGAACGCGACCACGGCGAGCCCGAGGAGACACATAATGAGTGCCCGAGACCACCATCAGCGCGAGCCGAGCCACCAGGGTCAGCGACGCCGGAGTTTCTGGGGACGCTGGCTCATGGCCAATTCGCTGCTCAGCGGGGCGCTTGCCCTGGCGTGGCTGCTCTTGCGCAGCGGCACCAAGCCGAGTCGTCTGGCCTATCCGTGCCAACAGGCCGCATTCTCGACCGCTGCGCTCGCCTTTGGTGCACCCGTGGTCGCCACGCTATACGCGGCGCGACAGCGGCTGTTGGCGGAGCTGCGCCGGCCGCTCGGCATCGCCGCCGTCGGGTTGGTGCTCTTCGTCAGCGCCGGCGTGTGGGGATACCTCGCCCAGGCCAACGCCTATCGCGGACCGCAACTGGATCCGCCACGCGACTACCGCGCGCGCCTCTACCACGTCACCGGCTGCCCGCAGGACCCGGTCGGCGATCGGTTCATTGGAGTCGAGCGTTTGCTGCGCCTGATGGGCCGCGACGGCCTGAAGTTCTACCAATCCGCGACACCCTCGATACTGGCCGGACCGGATGGAATCATCGCCAGCGACGACGTGGTCGTACTCAAGATCAACTACCAATGGCCCGAGCGCGGCGGAACGAACACCGACCTGCTGCGCGGCCTGATCCACTGCATCCTCGATCATCCCGACGGCTTCACGGGTGAGATTGTCATCGGCGAGAACACGCAGAGTGTCTCGGACGAAAGCTTCAACCGCGCGCAAAACAACGCCCAGGACCACGGCCAGTCGCCGCAGGATGTCGTCGATTACTACCAGGGTCTGGGCTACCAAGTTTGCCGCAAGAGCTGGCGCAGCTTCCGCAACACACAGGTCGACGAATACTCGACCGGGGATATGAACGACGGCTACGTCGTGTACCCCTACGATGCGCAGTTGCACGGCTGCATCTCGTATCCCAAGTTCAGCACGCTCTACGGCACCTACATCAGCCTAAGGGACGGCATCTGGAACGATGGCAGCGGTACCTACGACCGCGACCGTCTGAAGTTCATCAACGCGCCGCTGCTGAAATCACACCACGCCTCGTACGGCGCGACCGCGTGCGTCAAGCACTACATGGGCGTCGTTACCGACGGGCTCGGCACCAACTCCCACAACGCGATCGGGTATGGCGTGCTCGGAGCGCTCATGGGCGAAATCCGGCCCGCCGACCTGAACATCCTCGATTGCATCTGGATCAACGCCCACCCCGACGACGGTCCGTGGACCAGCTACTCCGCCGCGACGCGGCGGGACGAGTTGATCGCTAGCTTGGATCCGGTCGCGGCGGACATCTGGGCGGTCAAGAACATCCTCGTTCCGGGCTTCTACGACAACGGCTACCTACCGCCCTGGCCGGAGCCCAGCGCCGATCCGGATGACCCGACCAGTGGTTTCCGGGTCTATCTCGATAACTCGCTGAACTGGATTCTAAACGCGGGCTACCAAGCCACGAATGATCTGAACCAGATCGACGTGCTCACGGCGATGCTGGGCGACTTGAACTGCGATGCAGTGCTCAACGGCTTCGACATCGACGCCTTTGTGCTCGCCATGGACGGTCCCGACCAGTACTACCCGGTTCACCCCGACTGTGATCACATGCTGGCGGACGTCAACGGCGACGGAGAAGTAAACGGCTTCGACATCGACCCATTCGTAGCGCTGCTGAGCGGCGCGTAACGACCAGCGGCCACGGCTTCTTCCGTGATGCGCTCCCGCCAGGAGCGTCAAATGCGCGGCGCGGTGCTACAATGCGTCTCTGCTAGCGCGGGAGTGGATTCGCGCGACAGCCGGAACATCTTCTCTGAGGCGGGAGGCTGGGCCATGTGCTGTAGAACTCACAGACTGCTGTATTGCCGGTGCGCGCACGTCGCGACGATTGCGATCGGGTTCCTGGCCTCCGGCCCGTTGGCCTACGCGGACACGCTTCACGTTCCAAACGAGTATCCCACGATCCAAGCCGCGATCGATGCCGCCGAACCCGGCAACACGGTGCTGGTCGCGGATGGGGTTTACACCGGGCTCGGCAATAAGAACCTTGACCTCTGCGGCAAAGCCATCACCGTCGAGTCCGAGAACGGACCCGACAACTGCATTATCGACTGCGAAAGCGACGGACGGGGGTTCTACTTCCACAGCAACGAGTCGGCCTCGGCCGTGGTAGGGGGCTTCACGATCACCAACGGACGAATGGTGTACGGGGGCGGAATCCGCTGCCGCGACGCCAGCAGCCCCACGATCATCGATTGCACGATCACATCGAATGCAGCCAACAGAATGGGCGGCGGGATTCACTGCGCATCCGGCAGCAGTCCGGAGATTGTCGCGTGTAGGATCATCGCCAACGTCGCCGGAGCGGGAGGCGGCATTTCATGCCTGAACGGCACGCCGACGATCACCGATTGCACGATCGCAGAGAACCGCGCCACCTACGATCCCGGCGACGGTTTCGGCGCCGGCATCTACGCCGCCGCGCAGGCGAATGTCACGATCATCGGTTGCACCATCGCCAATAACACTGCCGATCAGGACGGAGGCGGCATCAACTGCCTCAGCAGTCAGGCCACGATCAGCAACTGCGCTATCACGCAGAACGCCGCAGATGACTGCGGCGGCGGCGTGATCGCGTGGGACAGCGAGAACGTCACGCTTACGGCCTGCACCATCAGCGGTAACACCGCACGCCGCCGCGGTGGAGGCATTTCGGTCAGTGACAGCCAACTTGCGGTCACCGATTGCACGATCTCGAACAACTCGGTACCGGATAGTGCTGCTGGTGGCGGCGGCGGCGTCTCACTGGCTGGCGTCAACGGCTCCACGATGCGCGGCTGCTCGATTTCCTATAACACCGCGGGGCAGAATGGTGGTGGGCTTCTTTGCCGAGGCGCCACCGGACTTCTGATTGTCGGCTGTGATATCAGGGGAAACGAAACGTCGGCCAAGCTTGCGGACGGCGCTGGAATCTACTGTCAAGACAGCGGGTGTGTCGAAATCGCCGATTGTCTGATCGCAGATAACACTGTAGCCCCCCTCGGTAACGGTGGGGGGATCGTCTGCTCGCGTACCACGTTCATCGCGATCACCGACTGCGCGATCACAACCAACACGACGCTTCGCGGCGATGGTGCAGGTATGTATTGCACGTACAACGACAATGTCGTGCTTTCGCGTTGCGCAATTGGCGGAAACACGGCTAACGGTGCCGGGGCCAGTGGCGGCGGCGTTTATTGCCAGGGAGATGGTATATCGCACCATCTAGTGCTGGCCGAATGCGCGATTGCCGACAATGCAACAACAGGATGCTCGCATGGTGGCGGTATCTGCGGCAGCGGAGTCAGCGCAACGATCAGCGCCTCCGAGATCATAGGCAACACGGCAGCCGGAGAGGGGGGAGGCATCTACTGGAAGAGAGGGGATATCGCAGTCGAGCGCTGCACGATCTCAGACAATCTACAGATTACCAGTGGGCCCTATTGCAGCCTTGGCGGTGGCGGTATGCATCTCGACGACATTGAGCATGTTGCGATCACTGCGTCTACGATTATACGCAATACGGCAAATCAGAACGGAGGCGGTATTCTGTGCTACGAGTGCGCGGACGCCGAAATCAACGGCTGCACGATCACGGATAACGCGGCGGCGTACTACGGGGGCGGCGTTCACTGCTGCGATAGCCGCGCGCTGGTTGCGAACTCGATTCTGTGGTCGAATGCCGCTTCGTCGGGCGCGGCGTGCAGCGTTGGCGATGATCACTATGGTACAGATGTCCCCGCCGACCTCACGCTCGCGTACAACGACGTGGATGGCGGCGCGGGGGCCGTATATGCGTCGGCGGGCGCCACGCTGAGATGGGGAAGCGGGAACGTCGACGCCGATCCGCTGTTCGTGAATCCGGATTGCGGCGACTACCACCTGGCGCCCAACTCGCCCTGCATCGGCTCGGGCGACCCACAGTACTTCAGGTTGGACGAATTCGACTGGGACAACGAACCACGCGTGATGGCCGGCCGGGTCGACATGGGTATTGACGAATTCAGTGGCCGGCCGTTCGTGTTCGGCGATCTGAACTGTGATGGAGAACGGGACGGCTTTGACATCGCTCCGTTTGTGCTCGCGCTGCAAGGGCCGGACCCGTATTACGCGGTCTACCCTGATTGCACGATCGAGAACGCCGACTGCAATTCGGACGGTTTCGTCGACGGCTTCGACATCGATGCGTTTATGGACTTGCTTCTGATCACATCCCCGCCGGTGGCCGAGGACAGCCACGTGTTGACCTACATTGATACACCGGTCACGTTCGGCTTGTCGGCGCGCGACGACGGCTTCCCCGATCCACCAGGCGCCTTGATCTACATCATCACCGCCTTGCCGACCTACGAGCTGCGCGACGCCGGGAATGACCGCGTGATTGTCCCGGATGATCTGCCGTACGCGCTGGTCAATGGCGGCAGCCATCTCACCTATACGCCGCCGGCCGTTGGTGAGGACAGCATTCAGTTCAAAGTCAATGACGCCGGCACTTCTCCGTATGGTGGAGATTCGAACGTCGCGACGGTCAGCATCACTTTTGGTGCGCCGCTCGCGCGGTGGTTCACCAGCCAAACTGATTTCGAGCAGGTTGCGGCGGCGGCGGGTTACCGCTGGCTCGCTACGGAGACTTTCGAAGAGAACATTTCGGACGATGGTCTGACTTGGTGCATCGACGACCCGCTCGCGTATGGTGTCACGAATCGTGAGTTCCCGACTGGCCTGGATGCGCCGCTGGCCGTCCAGTCGAACCGCAGCGCCGGATTCGCGGATGCCCCGAATCCCCGCGGTGTCAAAGCCCTGGTGGGTGTCACGCCGGGGGCCGACTACGGAGCGACAAGCGACGTTGTGGCGTCCGGCCGCGCCAAAGACAGCTACGATATGGTGTTTGCCGACTATGGCGGCTACGCCGCGGTCGGGTTTAGCGCGGTCGAATTCGAGGGCGGTGGTCAGCTTGAAGTCGGGGCGTACGATACGAACGGCGTGTATCTCGGCCAGACCGTCGTGATTGCCGACGCGGCCGGCACATTCTTCGCGGGCGTGGTTGCCGATCCCGGTGTGTTGATGGGGCGGATTAACATCTTCAGCCCCGCCGACGGTTATGAGGGTGGCGACAGCATCCGGCTTTACGGTCCGGGACTCTGATGCAATCTGTGTGAGGAATCGCCGGTCATATGCACCGAGACGACCTCAGCAACGGCTTCAAGATCGACCCGTTCGCGCGGTTGCTGAGCGGGCTAACTGCCCACGGGGCTCTGATTCCGGGCTGTGCGTTGCTACAATAGGGGGGTGACGTTGGCTTGCGCTCGGTCTTCCTGGTAGGGGAGAGGGGAGCGTGTAGGGGCGAGGCTCCCGCCTCGCACCAGTCTCCGATCGTGTGGTCGAGAAGGGAAAAGGACAACTATGCGCCTTCTAACCAGTCTGGTTTGCCTGGCATCCTTGGGCGCGGCCGCTCCGTTTACGGGGGCGGACGCGGACGTCTTGCTCGTGCCGGAAACCGCTGAACAGCGTGAATCGACGCTGTCCGCGGTCTTGGTTCGCGGGCTATGGGGGGCCGAGTTGGGCGCGTTCGGAAAAGTGGATGAGGCCTCGCGCCCGGGGCCAATGGACTTTGCCTACTGCGACCGGACGTTGTATGTGCTCGATCCGGTGAATGCGCGCGTGCAGCTCTTCAACCTCCAGGAGAATCGCCGAAGCCAGATCGACATCGGAACACGTACCGCCGACTTCCTGTGCGTCGATCAGGCCGGCGACGTGACGGTGCTCGATGCCTTCGTGCAGCGACAAATCAAGGCGTTTTCGAAATCCGGTGAGCTCCTGGTGCAGGCGCGCATCCCCGCTTCGATCGGCCTGCCGTCGGCGATCTTCACCGATGGCCAGCGGTTGTGGTTGGAGGAGCGGCACAATCGCGTCTACGAGCTGGGCCTGAGTGCGGCGCGCCCCGCCGCCGTGGCCCGCGTGGCCCAGTCCTTGCGCGGACGACCGTTGGGATTGGGTCGCGGCACCGTTCACGTTCGCAAGGATGGGACGGACCAGGTTGCCCTGCGGACGGCCGCCGCGGATGCGGAAGCGACGCCCGTGGTGGTGCGTTTCCCCCGTCCAGTGGCCGCGATCGTCGGGCTGGAATCAGACGCGTCCGGCACGGTCTACGTGGTTGCGGCCTGTGTGCTTGATGCGGCGCGTGAACAGTGGCAGACCAACCTCGTCGTGGCGGCGGTCAGCCCGCACGGCCGGCTCGCCGGGACATGGTGTCTGCCAGACCAGTACGTCACGGATCACTACCGCAAGGTGTGCGTCACCCGCGGGGGCTACATCATCCAGATGCAGACCGATGAGCAGGAGGTGCGCTTCGTGCGCTGGACCCTGCCGACACACGTCGGTGAAAGGAGCGCGCCATGACCCGCAACTACCACATCCTGGTGTGCAGCCTGTTGAGCACAGTGATCGCGTTTGAAGTCGCCTCGGCTCAGGTCCCTTACAAGACGCGCAGCGACATCATCAGCTACGGCGCCACCGCCATCGACTCGCCCTACATCTGGGGCGGCGGCAACTGGGATCCGGACGACCGTGACTATGGCGGGGCGGATTGCTCCGGGTTCGTGTGCAAATCCTGGTCGCTGACCAGATGGACGCCCTATCGCGTCAACTACCACGGGCCGTACTCGACCGCCAGCCTGATTCAGACGCCCGGCGCCTACTGGGACGAGATCGACCGCTCCGCGATGCTCTATGGCGATGCAATCGTCTATCGCTACGACAACAACCAGAGTGGGCACACTTACCTCTACCTCTCCGGCGATGGCTGGGGCGAGCATGAGGTCTACGAGGCGCGCGGAACGGACTACGGAATCGTCCACCGCTGGCGCACGGCCTACAGCGGCGCGGACATCACCAAGGGCATCCGCCGTGATAGCCTCATCGAGAGCGTCGATGTCACCGAGCACATCGTCGAAGCCGACGACGGGGCGCCGGCGTATACCGATGTCGGGATGACCGGCAGCTCGCAATACGACAGCTACGCCCGTGGCTGCCAGGAGGGCGATTGCCGCTATCACTGGGTCACCACCGCGCGCCAGCAGACCTGCACGTATCGGCCAGTGCTGCCGGAGACCGGCCGGTACCGCGTATACGTCACCTGCAACGAAGACAGCCCCAACGTGCACAACGTCGGCGTAACGGTCAATCACGCCCTGGGCGGCGAGCGGTTCCTCTGGGACCAAGCCGACGCCGACAGCCTGAATCTGTGGGTCCCGGTGGGCAGCGGCGGCTTCCTCTTCAACGCCGGCGAAGGCGGAACGGTCGTCTGGGACGACGCCGAGGCCTGGCCCACAACCGGCGACCATGTCTTCCGAGGCGACGCCACGAAGTTCGTGCTCGACAACCGCGTCGTGGTCGATGGGGTCGGGGGCGACCCGGGCGTCTTCGCTTCGCTGTCCGCGGCTCTGGCCTGGCTGGCCAACCATGAGTCCGAAGAACCCGACATCATCAACATCACCTGCGATACGTTGGTCGAGACCGGCTGCCTCGAAATCAACCTGATCGACGATGTGACCATCAACGGCGACGCCGACGAGAACGGCGTACCGGTCACGATCATATCGACACCCGGCGTTCCGGCCGACTGGTCGCGCTCGTGCGCGCTCTATCTCGATATTCCCATTCAGCACCATTACACGCTGCGCGACATCGTCCTGGTTCCGCAGTACGTTTCCGCTGGCTACGCCACCAATGCGTATGGACTGGTCGTCGATGAGCAGAATCCATCCGGCGCGGCGTGCGCGACGGTGCTTACGCTGGAGAACGTCACCGTTGCCGGCAGTCTGCCCGGGAACATCGCCACCGATCCGCAGAGCGATGCGCGCGCCGCCGCGACCATGTTCGGCGGCACCGACGCGGACTACGGCGCCAGCGTCTTGCAGCGCACGGCGACCTGGGCCGGCGACGATGCCTGCCGGCAGACCGCGTTTGCCAACGGGCTGACGATCACGCACAGTGCCACGCGCGGCCTGGCTCTGCGCGCGGCCTATACCGCCTGGGATATCGATGGCGGGCTGCTGGTGACGTATTGCACACTCGCCGGCGTGCAGGCTGACCATCCCGGCAGCAACACGCTCGGCATCCGCGACTCGGCCGGCACACGGCCCAATCTGATCGCGGGCAATACCGGCGGCGGCCTGTTCGTCATCGGCGACACCGGCAGCGAAACCGTCAACCTCAGCAACTGCCTGGTGGCGGGCAATTCCAGTGATGCCGGTGGCGGCATACGCTGCGAGAATGCGACCGTCGTGCTGCGCGACTGCGTACTCGCCGGCAACTCCGCCGCGCTGCAAGGCGGTGCCGTCTGGGCCGCCGATGGAACCGTGCTCATCGCCAACTGCACGCTCGCCGACAACTCGTGTGTGGATGGCGGCGCGGTGTACAACTGGTTTGCCAGCATGAGCGTCTCTGACTCGATCATCTGGAACAACGGTGACGATCCACTCCAGGGCAGCATGACCGTCGCGTACAGTGACGTGCAGGGTGGTGCCGGTGGTACGGGCAACATCGCGGCCGATCCGTTCTTTGTTGATCCCGATGGGCCGGACAATCTGGCCACCACGTGGCAGGACAACGACTACCATCTGGCCAGCAGTTCGCCCTGCATCGACGCCGGCGACCCCGCCTTCGTCCCCCAGCCGGGCGAAACGGATATGGATGGCGACGTGCGCGTCTGCGACGGCGATAACAACGGCGACGCGCGTGTGGATATGGGTGCGGACGAGCGCGGCTCGTTCTCGCGCGGCGATCTGAACTGCGACGGAGCCGTCAACGGCTTCGACATCGACGTGTTCGTGCTGGTGCTCGGCAGCACGCCACCCTACGACGACTACTACGGCGTGTACCCCGATTGCGACCACACACTGGCCGACTGCAACGGCGATGGACAGGTAAACGGGTTCGACATCGACGCGTTCACGGCCTTGCTGGGCGGAGGATAGCGCGTGGTCAGCAGGATTCTGCGAATGGCGCGCAGGCCATCGGATTCGGCTGCGGTATAATGAAGACATGACGCTCGGAACGACAGGGGATCGATGGGAGACCTGTCATGAGAGCGGCTCTCAGAACGTGGACAATCCTCTGTGTGTCCAGCCTCGCCGCCGCCGGCGCGTGCGGGCAGACGCTGCTCTGGGACAATTGGGCGGGCGAGGAAGGCACGGCGATGCGCAACGGCAATTGGCCTTGCCGCAGTTCGCTCCTCGACGATCTCTGGTTCGACCTACCGGTCATTGTCACCGACTACTCGATGCTGTTCGTCTGGAACAGCGGCGATGTTGGCCTCGGTTCCGGACTGGACTGCCTGGCAAGGCGCAGGACAACGCCGCCGGCTACCCCGTCTATGCGCACGTTGCGGGACACGCCGAGCGCGAGCGCCGCACGAAGCTGGTATTCATCCCGGTCACGGATCGCGTTCAGCTCTATGTGTTCCAGAGGGCCCAAGTCGAGGAGGCCACCTGGCTTGAGGTTTCCTAGCTGCGAAGATGGCTGTTGCCCGAGGTAATCCGCGATGAGCACCCGAAGAATCTCTGGAAGCGCGTGTCTGTTGGCGCTGGCGATGGTCTGCGCCGCAAGCGCTCAGGTGGTACTGTGGCACAACGGTGAGTTGGACGGGGTGATCAAGGCCACCAGTCACCTGGACGACCCGCGCCGCTCGATCATGAACGACTTCGTCGTGGCGGAGCCCGCGTGGATCGTGACGGACTTCCAGACCCTCGGGATCTGGTATGTTGCCCCGCCCGGATTTGGTGTCGGTGTCAACTTGGCGCTATATGAGAACATCGCGGATCCAGGGTTTGGTGAGGCGGAAGGTCCGGGTGATCTTATCCAGGATCTAGCGACGTTCAACTACTCAGAGACGGTCACCGGGCGCTTTTGGCACGGACGTTACTAACCAGTCCATAATTTAGGTTACACATCTCTGGATTTCGTGCTATACTGTAAGGATGAAGATTGACGGTCGCACGCTGACGCACGAAGCCAGTGAAGCGATTCGCAGGATGGCGGTTCGCCGGGTGCA
>JAHJAR010000169.1 GCA_018814045.1 Planctomycetota bacterium
ACGCGCCGCCCGGCGGTGTCGTAGGTGATGAATGCGCTCTTGGTCAGCCGGGGCTGTTTCTCCTGCAGGCTGCATACTCCGTTGGAGAGCACCTCTGGGAGCATGGGAATGACCAGCCGCGGGAAGTAGACGCTGTTGGCTCGCGCGCGGGCTTCCTCGTCCAGCGCCCTACCGGGCTGCACGAAGTAGGACACGTCGGCAATGTGCACACCCAGTTCCAGCCGGCCGGCGGCCAGCTCCGTCAGCGAAATGGCGTCGTCGAAATCACGGGCGTCATCGGGATCGATCGTGACTACCGTCAGATGGCGCAAGTCCTCCCGCCCGTGGGCGGCCTCCTCGGGGTCGTAGGACGCCACGACCCGCGCGGCCTCCTTGGCAACGGCAGCGGGGAACTCGTCGGGCAACTGGTACTGCTGGATGATGCTCTGCGCATCGACGCCCGGATCGCCGCGCTTACCCAACACCTTGGTGATCACGCCACGGGCGTCGCGGCCGCGCGCGGGATACTCGATGATCTCGACCACCACTTGGTCGCCGGCCCGGGCGCGTTTGGCTCCCGGATCCTGCACGAAGATTGGCACATGCAGGATGTTGCCGTCCGGTCGCACGAACCAGCGCTGCAACTCGCGGCGGAGCTCGCCGACGAAGCGGCTCTGCCCGCGCTCGATGATCTCGACGATGCGGCCCTCGTACATCATCCGGCCGTCCCGCTTGCCGCGCCTCAGCACCCGCGCAGCCACAAAATCGCCGGTGACCGCGTCGCTCGCCTGGCCCGGCGGGACGAACAAATCGCCGTGCGAATTGGGCGAGTCGGGAATGACGAAGCCAAAGCCCCGCGGATTGGATCGGAAGCGGCCCACCACCCGGCGGGCCGGATCGGGCAACGTCAGCGCGCTGGCCGACCCCATCACGATCCGCCCGGTCCTCATCAGGGCCTTGACCGCTTCGCGGAAATCGCCGTACTCCTCGTCGGCGATGCCCATCGCCCGGGCGAGCTTGCGGATCTTCTGCGGTTGATAGCCTTGGCGGGCCAGGTGTCGGACAATCCGATCCGCGAAGCGTTCCGTCGTCATGCCGATTCCTCACGCTGTCGTCGTGGCAATCGTAAGCCGAAGTAACCTGCACATCCAACGTGTCTTGCCCACACAGGCCAATGGCAGGCAGCCACTTCGCTTCGCCGCCCACTGTGGCGGATCTGCAAACAAGGACGAAGACCGGACGCTGTATACCCGCTTTCGCTACTCCCCTGGGAACCGCGCCACAATGACGGTGATGTTGTCCGTTCCGCCCGCGTCATTGGCCGCGCTGACCAGGCGCTCGCATGCCTGCCGTTCCGAGTCGCGTGCGAGGAGGATCGCTTTGACGTCGGCGTCCGCCACGCACTCTGTCAGACCGTCGGTGCACAAGAGGACCGTATCGTTTGCCTGCAGCTCGGCCTTATAGACGGATGAACGCAGTTTCTCCATGCCGCGGCCCAGCGCATTGCTCAGCACGTGGTGCCACATCGAACTGCGGGCCTGCTCGTGCTCGAGTGCCCCACGATCGACCAACTCCTGGGCTACGGTCTGATCCACCGTGATCTGCGAGAGCTGTTCGCCGCGCAGCACGTAGCAACGACTGTCGCCAACATGAACGACATACATGCTTGGCCAGAGCACGTACGCCATCGTGAGCGTGGTGCCCATGCCGTCATGCTCCGGGACGGTCTCCGATTCGGCGTCGATGACGGCCTCGCACTTCTGAATGGCGAGACGCAGCTCATCGTAGAGGTCTTGCTCGTCTTCTCCGTAGAGGCGGTAGAACCACGGCAATATGTTGAGCACGTATTGCGACATCGTGTTGATCGCGAGTTCACTGGCGCGCTCGCCCGCGACATGACCACCAATGCCGTCGGCCACCAGCAGCAGCTTGCCGTGAAGACCACTGAACAACTCGGCTTCGGCCTGTCGGTCGAGGCTCGTCTGTTGAACCTGCATGGACTTTGAAAGCGTGGCGATCAGAAAGTGATCCTCGTTCACGTCGCGCTTGCGGCCGATGTCTGTCAGGCCGCAGCAGTGCTCACAACCACCTGTGAACATGGCCATCCTCCGAGCGCCCGCGGGGCCGCGTGATCTGGTTGCCCGATCCAGCCACGATCGCCGCTGCATGGCAACGTGCCTGCGGGACCAGGTTGGATGTTAACGAACCCAAGCTGGAGACGCCACGCGATCGGGCACCCTTCGTGGATTCCGCGGTTTCGGCCGCGGCGTCGGCCAACGAAGGCCGAGCTTTCGCGAGATGGGCGTTCGGCGGTACGATTCCCATGTAGCAACGGCGGCGGAGCATGGCCCCCGCATGGTTTTGCCCCTGGCGCGGCTCCTGGTCTGAGGGCTCTTCCGGTGTTCTGGATCGCATTCAAGATACTCGTCGGCAATCGCGGGGAGTACGTCGGCATGGTGCTCGGCATCACGTTCGCGGCGCTGCTGGTCGAACAGCGACATTCAGGGATTGGAGCTTCGCAGACAGCGGACGCGAAGCGATGAAGGTGAGCAATGAGCAAGGACAATCGCAACCACCGGCACACTTGTGCCATCTGCGGAAAGCCGTTTGCGCATAGGAACCTGATGGCTGGCGCGGTCGTTCGCCCGGCGGTGGCTGACGAGATACGCCGAGCCCACCCCGACTGGTCACCCGAGCAGTTCATCTGCCACCCCGACCTAGCGACCTTTCGAGGAAAGTACGTGCATTCGTTGTTGGAATCCGAGAGGGGCGAGCTCACGTCTCTGGAACATGATGTACTCCGGAGTCTGCGCGAACACGAACTGCTCTCCAGCAATGTCGATGCGG
>JAHJAR010000170.1 GCA_018814045.1 Planctomycetota bacterium
CCACAGCTTCAGGACGAAAGGCGATGCCGAGGTCATTGTGCACAGCCACACTGAGTGGGGTGCCGCCTGCTTCGAGCGGTTCGAAGGCATGTTTGCCATCGCAATCTGGGACGGGCGTGTGGGCCGGCTCCTGTTGGCGCGCGATCGCTTCGGCAAGAAGCCGCTGGTGTACGCGGTCCATCGCGGGCGCCTGTGCTTCGCCAGCGAGTTGAAGGGCATCCTCGCCTTGGCGGGTGTGCCGCGCGAGATCGAGCCACAAGCGCTGCATCGCTACCTGCTCTTCCAATACGTTCCGGCGCCACATTCGGTCTATCGCGGCTTCCGGAAGGTGCCGCCGGGCTGCTGCGTGCGTGTCGAGAACGGTGAGGTGAGTGTGCCGGAGCCCTTCTGGCGCGTGCCGACGCCGCAGCGTTTTCCGGGCACTTATGAGCAGGCCCAGGTCCGGCTGGGGGAGTTGCTGACGCGCGCCGTCGAGAAGCGTCTCGTTGCCGATGTTCCGCTCGGGGCCTTCCTCTCAGGTGGAATCGACTCATCGATCGTCGTGGCGCTTATGCGCAAGCTGGGGGTGTCGCCGTTGCGCACGTTCTCGATCGGTTTCCCGGATGCGCGCTATGACGAGACGGCGTACGCCCGGCGCGTGGCCGCCCACTTCGAGACCGAGCACCACGAATACACCGTTACGCCACGGGCGCGCGATGTTCTGGCCAAGCTGGCGTACCACTACGATGAACCGTTCGCCGATTCTTCCGCCATTCCAACCTATTACGTGTCACGGTGGACGCGGCAGGCCGTGACGGTTGCGCTGACCGGCGACGCCGGCGACGAGTGCTTCGGGGGCTACGATCGCTATCGCGCTGCGCAAATGGCTGCCGGCTGCGATTGGTTGCCGCGGCCGATTCGTCGGTTGGCGGCCTCTTTGGCCACGATTCTGCCGCACGGCCGGGCCAAGTCGCTCGGCAACCGCGCGTATCGTTTTCTCTCTGCGCTCGGGCAGCGGCCCAGCCGCCGCTACCTGTCATGGATCAACGTCTTCCCGCCGCAGCGGCTGCGGGCCGGCTATCTGCCGGAGTTTGTCGAGCGGTTGGATTTCGACGAGCCGCTGTCGTGGTTTGACGGTCTGTACGAGAGCGGTCCCGGCGCTGAGCCCGACCGCGCCATTCACACCGACTTCCACAGCTACCTCCCTTACGACCTGCTCACCAAGGTCGACATCGCCTCGATGGCATGCAGCCTGGAGTGCCGCTCGCCCTTCCTCGATCATGAACTGGTCGAGTTCGCGCTGTCGCTGCCACTGGAATGGCGGCTGGGTGCGCGGGGTGGCAAGCATATCCTGAAAGAATGGGCCTCCGACCTGCTTCCGACCGACATCCTCGCCCGCGGCAAGATGGGTTTTGGCGTGCCGGTTGGGGAGTGGTTTCGGGGCGACCTGCGCGATCTGCTCGAAGAACGCTTGTTCGCGCGCGAGGCGCTGTGCGCGCGAATCTTCCGGCCCGAGTGGCTGCGCGACATGGCCGACGCACATTTATCCGGACGTCGGAACCATGAGCACCCGCTCTGGGCGCTGCTCATGCTGGAATTGTGGTTCGAGCGCTGGCGGCCGGGGATGGGATAGAGCGGTTTTGGAAGGAGACCGTCGCCCGGGAAGGGCAAGCATCCCGGATATGCGCGGCTCGGCCGGAGCCTCGTACGCGCTGCGCCCGCTGCGCCCGCGCCTCAGTGTCATCCGCCGATATTCCGATGATTTGAATGGAAGCCCGCGGCGAGGACCGCGCGGGTGCGAAGAGTGTGCGCGATGCTGATCGATCAGGACGAAATCAACGCCCTTTTGGCGCAAGCGGACGAATTGACCGCCGAGGCGCAGGAAGAGCTCGCAGCCGTTCCCAGCCTCCCGCCCGCCGCGCAACCTAACCTGGCAGCAGTAATCACGGACGAGCGCGTCGCCCGGCTGCTCAGGATCCGCGTCCCGGTGATCGCACAGCTCGCCTACAGCCAGATGTCCATCCGGAGTGTCCGCAACCTATCCGCCGGTGCCATCGTCGAATTCGACAAGTCGGTCGACGATGACCTCAACCTGCTTGTGAACAACCGGCCCATCGGGCGCGGTCATGCGGTCAAGACCGGCGAGAACTTCGGCTTGCGCGTCACGGCGATCAGCAGCGCTACCCACCGCATCAAGTCGATGGGAGCATGACGCGGCAGCGCACGCGCCGTCAGTCCGATTGACCCGGGCGGGGGGGGCGACGTCGTAACAGCGTTCGCGGCTCCGGCAGTCGCAGCGCTGCCGCAATTGCCAAGTAAATGACCACGCCCAGCCCCAATGAACCCAGCGCCTCCACTGCACGTTGCACGATCGTCGCCTGCTCGGCCGGGGCCGCGAGCCAGTGCAACCTCAGCCAAGCCACCGCAGCGACGCTCAACGCCGCCGCCGCCAACATTCGGGCGATTGCCACGAGCAGGCGTGGAACGCTTGACCCGCGTGCCTTGCGATAGTGCAGGATGGCGAGCCCGGTCAGTACGGCGAGGCACGACGTGACGGACGTACTAATGCCAAATGCGGCCTCACGTACGGAATCGACCCAAATCAGAATGAGGCTCAGAGTGACGTTCAACGGCAGGAATACGCAACTGATCTTCAGCGGCGTAACAACATCACCGAGGCTGTAGAAACCGCGCAGCACGATGTGTTGCGCACAGAACGCCCACATGCCGAAGCCGTAGCAGCGCAGCACACGAGCCGCCCGCAGCGTGTCAGCGGAATCGAAGTTGCGGTACTCGAACAGCAGTCGCACAATCGGCTCGGCCAGCAGAATCATCAGGCCCCCTGCCAGCAGGCCCGTGAAGACGGCCATCCGCAACGCCGCCCTGATTTCGCTGGACCAGTTGTCCCAATCCTCGCGCGCGGCCAGGCGGCTCAGTGTCGGCAGGGCGGCCGTGGCCAGGGAAACAGCCATCACCCCCAGCGGGAACTGGTAGAGCCGCTGGGCTACCGTTATCGTCGAAAGCGCCCCCTCTTCGAGTGGGTATGCGAACGAGAGACCCAGCACTTGAGCCGTGCCAGGCGTCCCATGCACGTGTGTCAGCAAGGCACAAATCTGCGCGTCCAGGAAGACGCCAACCAGCAACACCCCTTGACCGAGCGCGACTGGTCCCATCATCCCGAGCATGCGGCGTACTTGCGGGTCGCGCGGCTGCAAACGCCAGCCCAGGCGCACGCCGTGCACACGCAGCACGGGCAGAATGACCAGGATCTGCACGATCCCCGCCGCCAGCACGCTGGCCGCCACGGCGTAGACCAACACCTGCGGCTCGTCGCGTTTCAGCAGCGGTGCAAACCCCACCAGGGCGGCGATCATGAACACGTTCAGGATGACCGGCGTCAGCGCCGCGGGGACAAAGCTGCCAACACAGTTCAGGATGCTGGAAAACAGCGCCACGACGCAGATCGTGAGCATAAAGGGCAGCATGAGCGCCGTGAGCGACAGCAACAGCTTGCGGGCCGCCAGGTGATCCGGAGCGCCATCCGCAGCCCACAGCCAAACCGCGAGAATGACGACCTCGATCAGCACTATCAGCACTACCAGCGCCAGCGAAAGCAGGGCCAGCGTGCGGGCCAGCAACCGCCAGGCCGGCTCCTTTCCGGCCTCTTCCAGCGTGCGTGTGAACGTTGGGACAAAGACCGCGGCCAGCGCGCCTTCGCCGAACAGGCGCCGGAACAGGTTGGGCAGTAGAAACGCGTAGTTGAAGGCGTCCTGCACCCAGGACAGGGCAAAGATCTGCACCAGGAGCATGTCGCGCGCCAGACCGGTGATTCGCGACGTCAGCGTGCAGAGCCCAATCCGAATGGCGGACGATATCACGGGGCGCGGGGCCGACATGCCGGGTGATGATAGCCGGTCTGGCTGTGGACCACCAAGATCGCGATTGGTGTCGCGTCGTCCGCGGGGCCGGGCACGGGCAGCGGGGCGACCTCACTGCAAACTGGACTGCATCCTGGCACAGGACGAGCGATTCCGCGATATTCTTGACAGTGGTCCCATAGTGAGCTACACTTCATATAGTTATCGGCCATGGTCTGGCCAGCGGAGGCCTCGCCGAGCATCTCTTTTGCCTTTCCAGACTGGCTGATACGACGAGTGCGGCGCGCCGGCGGTGTGGTCCGAACTCGTGGCCATTTCGCTCTCGACGCGCCGATCGGGCCATTGCGTTACGTCGAGGAACTGGGAGATTTGTGGGCAACCGGTGGCGAAGCGCATGCGCTGAGGGTTCGTTTCCCGGGAGCGCGTGCGGCCTCGAACCGGCGCGACAACTCCCTACTAACCGAGCCGGAGATGAACCGGCGAAACACATATCACGATGGCTTGGCGCCAACAGGGCCGGATTGGTGGCAGATTACATTGTGGTCTGCGCTGCTGATCGCTCTCGTGCTCAGCGCGTATGCGATGGCGTCTGCGCTGGGTACACAGCAGCATACCTGGCTCGGCTGGCTCGCGCTGCTGCCGTTCTTCGCTGCCACGCGGTTTCTGTCGCCGCTGGCGGCAGCCGCTTGCGGATCATGCTGGGGGCTCGCGCTATACGCGCTACTGGTCATTCGCGCCGATGTCGGTGTCGCGTTGACCATCCTCTCGCTTGTGCTGCTGGCCGCCGTACCGGGGTTGTACGCCGGGGCTGGCGCGCTGCTGACGCGGCGGCTCGGATTCAGCCCGTTCCTGTTGGCGCTCGGTTGGATTGGAGTTGAGTTGGCGCTCCAGCCGCTGGCATTGGAACGGGGCCTGTTGGCCGGCACCCAGGGCGAGGCACTCGTCACGCAGCGTGTGTGTCACCTGCTCGGGTACGTTTTCGTGGCCTTTGCACTGGCCTACGTCAATGCCTGGCTCGTCGCGGCCTTGAGCGGAGGAGAGCTTCTGCCGGCGCGTGCCGGCCGGATCGTCGAGGGGGAGCGGAGAGACGCATGTCTGCTGCATCCGTCGAGCCTGGCGCCGCCGCCCCGACTGGTGATTCGCTCTCTGCGGCCGCGCGCGCCGCCGTTCGCCAGCCTGCGCTGGGTGCGCGGGGGGCATCAGGGAATGTGAGAATTTCGTGGTACGGGGTGGAAATGAAACGTAATAGAGGGGTCCGCTTGAGGGAGAGCATCATGAGTCGGCTAATCAGAATCGCCATCGCGACCGCGCTCGTCGCGATGCTAAGCCCGCAACTAAGCGTGGCTGGCGAATGGACGTTCCACTTCTCATATTACGATTGTCCCGGCGGCAACTTGCAGGTCTGGGGCACCATCGACTGCGTACGCCAGGATCCGCCGTTGTTTGAAGGCTATGTTACCGCCTGTGAGACGTACCGCGGCGCTGTCCCCGGGCCGCCGATTAATGACGTGATCTTCGACTTCGCCTGGGATTGGTGGTGCGGCAACGTGGATCACATCAAGTTCGCATTGCCGGGCTGGAACGGCGATACGAGCCAGTGGGAACTGGGCTATCTGCCTCCCTGGATCGACGCCCACGTGACAACTGATCTGATCACGCCATCGATTGGTGATCCGACCGGGACCATCCAGATTATCTACGTCATAGTGAACCTCGAGGAGTTTGCGGCGGATCCGCGTCCACCTCAGCCGTACTACACCATCGTGAACGGCAGGTGTCCTGACCTGCCCGGATACCTCATCGGCACGACGCCGATTGTGTTCGATCCGAACGCCCCCCAGTCCGGGTATCCATTCTCGACGACTCCGTTGACGGGAACCCTGGAGCACGATGGCGAGATAATCTTCTATCCGTCGCCCCGGCAGACTCCCACAGTCTCGGAATGGGGGTTGATTGTCATGGCGCTGTTGCTGCTGGCGGCGGGTACGATCATCGTGCGCCGTCGGCGTCACAGCACTGCCCCGGTCGCCGGATAGTGGTGTGGGACTATGAGACAGTCGTGGCTCGAGTTTGAACCCGGCCTCTTCGTCAAGGTGCTGGCCGTAGTCTTCGCGCTCGTCGTGCTGGGCATCGCGGTCGTCGTCCGCGTCTACGGCGACATCACGACGACCGACCTGGTCGGCACGCTAATCTGCGCGCCGCTCGTGGCGTACCTGGTACATCTTTGGCTGCAACCACAAGAGGGCTGAACCTGCTTTCACAAGCCCTCTTGACATCGAACCGCTGGCGGCCTTTTCAAGCCGTCAGCGGTTCTCGATAATGGCGGCACCGGGCAGACAGTTCCGCGGTACGCTCGCGATTGGGTGGTAGTGATGGAAGACGGGCCAGCTCGAGCGCCGGCAGATCGCGCTGACCCCGTGCGCCAGAACGCTGCGGCGCCGGAACAGCAGGCAACACCTGGACGCGTGGGTGGCGGCCGACGCTTGACCGGCGGCCGGCAGCGCCGGCCTGGAAACCCCATCGCGCGCTTTGTCATCGTCTTCGCCTTGCTGATGGCGCTCTACTACATCTGGTCGGTCACGCCCTGGTACGGCGCGTTCTTCCGACCCTATCTACGTCTGAACACGACGATCTCGGCGGCGTTGCTGACCCAGTTCGGGCAGGACGTCGAAGTCGCCGACGTCACGATTCGATCGAAACGCTTTGCAATGGAAGTGCGCCGGGGCTGCGACGCCGTCGAACCGTCCGCGTTGTTTGTTGCTGCTGTCCTGGCGTTTCCCGCGCTGCTGCGGGCGCGACTGGTCGGAGTCCTCGTGGGGACTGCCTTGCTGGCGACGTTGAACATCGTGCGTATCGTCACGCTCTACTGGGTAGGGGTGTTCTGGCCCCGGTTGTTCGACGTGATGCACATCCAGGTCTGGCAGGCCACGTTCATTCTCCTGGCCTTGCTGTTCTGGGTAATCTGGGCCTGGTGGGCGACGCGCGCCAGGACACCTGGCGCCAATGCCACCACCTAGACTGATCTTCCGTTTCTTTCTGCTGCTACCGCTGTTCTATGCGCTGTTGCTGGTTCCCTGGCCCGGGTTTCGGGACGCGTACGCGCACGGCCTTCGGGCCGTAGCGACCAGCCTGTGTGCGGTCCTCGGCGGCGAAGCGTCCATCATCTTATTACGCGCACACCCGGAGCGCGAAGCGCCGCTCGACACCCGAATAATCGTGCGTGCTCCCCAGGGGCAACGCCGCATCGGCTACAGCGCGCGGCGCTACGGCTACTATCCGACCGCGTCGGTCCTGGCCTTGATCCTGGCCACACCGGTACGCTGGTCGCGCAAGTGGCGGGCCTTGCTGTGGGGGCTTTTGCTGGTGCACACGTTCGTGTTGCTGCGGACAGTGCTGATCGTGCTGTACGCCCTGAGCCCCGATGGGTTGGGCGTGTTCGCGTGGGGCCGCGTCCTGACCCGCGTCGTGAAGCTGCTGGCCTACATTGGACGAGCCTCATCCACGTCATTCGTGGCGGCGATCTTTATCTGGATCATTGTCGCCATCCGCCGATCGGACTGGATACACACGGAGCCGGCGCGTCATCCCGAGCCATCCGCGAGCGCGTTGGACTGAACCGCCGCGCGCGATTCGGCGACATCGCAGAGCCGCGGGCTTCAGCCCGCGCGGCGCCGCGCAGGCTGAAGCCTGCGGCTCTTTCAGTGAGCGAGACTCTTGTACCGAATTTCGGACTCATACGGATTCCACGTAGAAGTTGCGCTCTCAAAGGTAGCGGCCGGACCCGGCACCGGCCGTTTCTGAGCCGGGGAAGCTACGGCCGGTGCCGGGCGCGGCCGCTACATCCGCGTGCGCGACTTCTATCTGGGATCGGTATCAGATGCATCCGCGCGGTCCGGCTCTGCGCTCGCCGTCATACCTGAACCGAAACGGGGACCCAGACCGGTTTGCGCCTCACGCCGATGCGTCGGAGCTGTCGGGACTCGATGGCCCCTGGTCGGTGGGCCGAAGCCGGGCGCGTTTCCGGAGCGCCTCGCGTAACACGTATTCGACTTGGGCGTTTACGCTGCGCAGCTCGTCCCGGGCCCAGTAGTTCAGGTCCTCCCACAGGTCGGGCGGGATGCGCAGCAGGATGGCTTTCTTCTTGGTAGCCATGATCGCCTGAGTAGTGCTCCGTGGTCCACTTGGCGCGTCGCGGCCGAGGTTCGGCGCCGCTAGCGCAGCAGTCCGAGCGCCGCCTCCAACACCGGGTCGCCGGTCTCAAAGTCGGTCGGCGGCGCATTGACCAGCTTGTCGGGCTCGATACCCTCACCCTCGAAGACCGTTCCGTCCGGCCGCATGGCTCGCCAGGAGGGCAAGTACACGGTCACGCCGTTGCCGAGGTCGAAAGGCTTCGGGTTGCCGGAACTGCCGTAGGACGTCTGCCCGACCAGCTTGCAACGTGGCACTTGTTTCATCATGAGCAGGAATGCCTCGCAACTGCTCATATTCGCCGGCCCCATCAGAACCGCGATCCTGCCGCGGTAGCGCGGGCCGCTCGGATTCGGCTGTAACACGCGCTGGTACGGCTCGCTGAAGCCGCTCGCGGCCTCCGCTTGCCTGATGACGTGCTTGGCGTAGAGCTTCGGCTCATCGACAAAGCAACCGGCCACCTGCTGGGCCAGCTCCTCATCCCCGCCGCCGTTGAGCCGCACGTCGATGATCAGGCCAGGGCAGTTCTCCAGGGCCTTCAGCGCGGCATAGACGGCTTCGGTCAACTCGTTGGACTTGGCCGACCAACTGCTGATCGACAAGTAGCCAATGCCGTCTTCGAACCGACCGCTGGATACCTGCGGGCTACGCTCGGTCCAGCCCGGTACGATCTGCGCGAGTCGTTGCGGAGCGCAGTTGCGCACGACGCTCCGCCGATGCGTCGGGACCTGGGCTGGGCCGACCGTCAGCCAAATATGCATGTCGTTGGCCGGCTTGAGCAGGCGTGCCGCCTGCTTGGCGAACTCCATGGGCGCCTTGGCCTTCTCCAATCGCGGGCCGAAACGGTCGAACTGCTCATCCCAATCGACGCCGCGCTGGTCGCGGTAGGAGTAGTTGTCGTTGATCGCGCGGCGCAATGTGTCGAGTGCGGCCCGGTTCTCTGCGGGCGTGAGCTCCTTTTGCACCACCGGTTCGGCTTCCGCACCCCGCGTTCTGAACGCGATCGGATATGGTTCGGCGGGAACGTCGGCGGCGCTGCGGAAGTTCGTATACGTCTGGCTGTTTATGCTGAGCCAGTACTCGTGACCGGGCTCCAGCTCTACCGGCATCACGCACACGCGGGGGTTGAGCCAGCGCGCCTCGCCGCGCGTCTTGGGATAGGTCTCGCCGCCCCCGACCCACGAGAAGCCCTCCGTGTTCATGTCCTGATCAAACTCGACGCGGATCTCCCGCAGGCCGGGATCGACATCCGTATCGCCGTGATCGGGGACAGCCTTTATCACCAGCGGCGCAGGTGGTTCCGCCTTATCGGCTTGGGGTTCGCCTGAACCGGTTCGAAAGGCGATGGGGTAGGGGATCGCCGGCTGGCCGCGCTTGTTGCGGAAGTTCTTGAACTTGTCGCTGTTGATGCTCAGCCAGTAATCGTGGTTGGGTTCGAGCTTGACCTTGAGCACGCAAACGCGGGCGCTGACCCACTGCGGCTTTCCACGGGTCTTGGGGTACTTCGGGCCGCCGCCGACGAACGAGAAGCTGCCGCGGTCCATGTCTTGGTCGAACTCGATGCGGATCTCGCGCAACTTGGGATCCACGGCGTTGTCGCCGTTGTCAGGGCTGGCCTTGACCACGCGTGGGGGGTCGGCCCACGCCGCTGCCGCCGCCAGCAAGAGCACCGCTGATCCGCAGACGGTTGTTCTGATACGCTTGTGTCTCATGGCCGTCTCTCCTGTGGGTCTCACCTGGTCCGTAGCCAGCTCCGCTTAAGAGTATAGTGTTCCTGTATTCACGACTGGCTGGGCAGCCTGTTCACCGCACAGCACCACGAGCAGATTGCTGACCATGGCCGCTTTGCGTTCGTTGTCCAACTCGACGGTCTTGCCCCGCTCGAGACGTTCGAGCGCGATCTCGACCATGCCAACCGCGCCGTCGACGATTCGCATCCGGGCCTCCACGATGGCCTCGGCCTGCTGCCGGCGCAACATCGCGCCGGCGATTTCGGCGGCATAGGCCAGGTGGCTGAGCCGGGCCTCCTCGACCACTACGCCAGCCTTGGTGAGCCGTTCCTGGAGCTGTTGTTGCAGACCATGGGAGACCTCGTCCATGCTGCCGCGGAGCGAGAGCTCACCGTCGGCGGATGTGTCGTAGGGATACGCACTGGCCAGGTGCCGCAACGCCGACTCGCTCTGCACGTGCACATAGTCCCGGTAATCATCGACGTCGAATGATGCCTGGGCGGTGTCATCCACGCGCCAGACGACGACGGCGGCGATATCGACCGGGTTGCCACGCTTGTCGTTTACCTTGAGCGTGTCCGTGTTGAAGTTGCGTGTGCGCAGCGAAATCTTGCTCTTGGTGTAGAACGGGTTGGCCCAGTGGAAACCCTGCTGGCGCACCGTGCCCTTGTACTGCCCAAACAGCAGCAGCACGGCCGCTTCGTTGGGCTGGAGCGTGAAGAACCCACACCAGAGCACGATCAGAAGCGCTAGCACGAGGCCAGCCGCAACGAGTGGCACGACCAGCCATAAGACCGGCCCATCGCCGTGCGCCAGCGCCGCGCGATGGATGAAAACCTCGATCGCCGTTCCGTCCGCGATTGTCGCCAGTACCAGCAGCACCAGGGCTACCCAGCCACTCGACGTCCGCCGCACGAACTCTTTGGACATTGTGAATCCTCCATCAGGGATAGTCATGCGCTATCATGAATATAGCACAGAGCTATCGCATTGGCAACAGCAGCAGAAGGGGGGGTTGCAGGGAAGCAGCGCGCAGGTCAGTGCTCACACCGCGGTGCGCCAGCATGGTCCTATAACAGAGTCAATCAGCGCTCGGTTACGCGGAATCTGCGGCCGCATCCGGCGCGGCGGCGGCACGCCGGAAAAAGACCACACGCATCTTGCCAAACGTGCGCACATCGGCCCGCACCAAGCCGAGCGGGGCCTCGTCGGGCAATTGGACGCTGGCGGCGCACCGGAAGACCACGATGCCCGCGGACGCCAGACGTGGGGCGAGGCGTTGCAGCAAATCGAATGCGCGCAGCGGCTCCTGCGTGTCGGAGTAGGGCGGATCGACGAAGACCAGGTCGTAGCCGGCACCACCCGCGGGCGGAACTCGCATCGCCCAAGCGTTCTCGGTCGAGATGCGCCACGCCTCGGGGGATCGCAGTCGCTCGAGGTTACTCCGCAACGTCCGCAGCGCCCGCCGCTCACGCTCCACAAACAGGCAGGTCGACGCGCCCCGCGAGAGGGCCTCGATGCCGAGTCCGCCGGTGCCGGCGAAGAGATCAAGCACGGCGTACTCAGGCAACACACCCGGCGTGCCGGACTGGTGGCAGAGGATGTTGAAGAGGGACTCCTTGACGCGGTCGGTTATCGGGCGCGTGGTGTCTCCGGCCGGCGTCTCCAGCCGCAGCCCTCGAAATCTACCAGCAATAATGCGCATAACCTACTTGCCTAGCTATGGATATGGGTACCGGCGCCGAACGGAGCCGCGGTGTGACCAGGAACTCGTCGTTGAGCCGCCGGGCTGCGAAACCGATACGCCAATTGCCATGATACGGGATCTGCGGACCATTCTCGACGGCTGGGAGTACGAGCCGGGCAAAATCTCGGTTCGGAAGGTTATTGGACGTTCGGGTGTCCCCAGGATCCAGATGCGCATCGACATGGGGCTGTTGCAGTTCGAGAGCACCGGGCGCCCGGATGGCGAACGACCGCACGATTGCGAATCCCTGCTCGATTATCACGAACAGCGTCTGGCGCAGTACCGGCAACGGCGCCGGGGAAGCGACGCCGGATTCCTTCTGTCGCCCGACGAGTGCCGGGCATTGCGGCAGGAGGCGTATCTCTATTACCAGCGCTACCTGGCTTGTTTTGTGCTCGAGGAGTATGACGCGGTCGAGCAGGATACTGCCCGCAACCTGCGCCTGGTCGATTTGTGCCATCGTCATGCTGCGAGTGCGGAGGATCGCCGCGCGCTCGAGCCGCAGCGCGGGTACGTCTTCATGATGAACGTGCGCGCCAAGGCGCACCGGGCCTTGCAGACCTGCGACGGCGAGCGCGCACTCGAAATCGTGGAGAGGGGTATCGCGGACGTCGGCGACATGATCGCGGCCATGCAGAGCGACTTGGACGCCAATCTCGAAGCCGAACTCGGCATCCTGCACGATCTGCGGCAGGAAGTGATCGGAAGCCTGCCGCCCGAGTCGCCGGAACGGGTCCGTTGGGAGTTGGAGACGGCGCTCCGGCAGGAAGACTACGAACGGGCCGCGGAGTTGCGGGACAAGCTGCCAGCCAGCCAGCGTCCGGACCGGAGGCGGTGAGGCCCGCCGGGGGGTTACCCTGCCAAGGGGCGGCCAGAGGGGACACACGTGGCACGCGTGGGTCGTCGGTGGTATGCTACTGGTTTCGGTTCGGGGCAGCGCGGAAGTGTGCCCGCCGCCGGCAGTGTGTGCAACGGCTACCGAGTGAGAGAAGGGTAATGTCAATCATGCGTTTGATCCTGGGAGGCAGCCTGTGTCTGGGGCTGTTGTTGTTCTGTGGCTGTGGCAAGACCGAAGAGCCGCCGACGCGTTTCAACCGCACGCTCGGCGACGGTGCGCAGGGCGCGCCGGTTCTGGCCGCGGCTACGGATACGGGCATCCTCCGGGACCAGGCGGGGTATCAACCCGCCGCATACGCGGGCAGTAGAGGCGCTGCGGGCGCTGGTGGCGCTGCTGGCGGGGGCGATGCCGCGACCGAGGTGCGCGATCTGATCGAAGGCGCGCTGAAAGCCCTGCTGGATGGCGATATCGACACAGCGGTGGCGGCGTTCAACCCTGAGCACCTGGGCACGCTGGCCGAAGATCCATCGGTGATTTACGACGCCTTCGAAAAGTTCGAGGCGCTCTGTGGAGTGATCGAGGATAAGACCGGTGAGAACCCGTTGACGGCGGCGCGCGACGGGCTTGGCCAGGCGCTGAACGCTCTGGTGATCGACGTGCTCGATGGCGAAAACGTAAGCGTCGCGCTTGACATGAGCGGGCTCGCCGCGATGGCGCGGGGACTACTGCCCGGGGTGGCGCTTCCGGGTGCCGGAGCCGCGGGCGAGGCCCCGAGCATCAGGGTCAGCAAGCAGGACGATAATTGGAGGATCCAGCTCCCGGAGCCATTGACCGAAGAGCAGATACGGATGGCAGCAGTCATGCTCGAAGTCGCGGGCGACTTTTTCGACAAGTTCGGCGAGAAGCTCGAGACGGCCGAAGTCGACTTCAACGACCGTATGCAAGTGCAAATGTTGGCGATGCAGACGTTTATGGAATCGCCGGAGCTCATGCAGAAGATCATGGAGGCGGGTTTGCCGCTGGGGCCGGGGGGGGTCCTGCCTGGCACGCCAACGGGGGCACCTGAAGAGGACGAGGAAGCCGAGCCTGAAAAGGATGAAGCGGATAAGACTCCGGATCTTCAGCCCTAGGGCGACCAGCCTCGAAGCGGGTCGTGAAAGGTCAACCTGGCCGTGGGCAGGCCCGGGGCGGACGAGTCGTCATTAGCGGAGCACATCTTCGTGAAGGTTGCACAGGAACGAATCGAGGCCGTCACGGCGGCCATCCACGCGCACGACTTTCTGCACTGCCTGCGGCGCGAGATCGAGCAGCTACAGAAGGTCGTGTTCCATGACGCGCCGCGCGTGGACTGGAAGCTGGCGCGGGCCTCGGCCGAGCAGATCCTCGCCGCTGAGATCATCACGCGTCACAAGGGCGAGATCGACGGCGTGTACTTCGCACTGCGGGATCGCGAAGAAGGCGGCAAGCCCTGGAACGCGGCGCTCCGCGAACTGGCCGGCTCGATTCACTCATATTTCACCACGCTGCTCGGGATCGTGATGCGGCGGGACCTCTTCGGAGCGCAAGCCGTCTACATCTCTCCGGAAGCTCTGGAGTGGATCAAGGCTCCCGTGGGCGTGTCGACGACAACGGAGAAGTAGAGCATGAATCGACCCGATGCCGCTGTGCGGCGCGTGATTACGGATCTTCAGTTTGGCGAGTCGCTCGAAGGTGAGGTGTACCTCGTACGCCAGAAGGACCTGCGCACAACTTCGAACGGCAGCCTTTACATCCACGCGGTCCTGGCAGACAAGACCGGCCAGATACTGGCGCGGATGTGGAACGCCTCCGAGGGGTTGTTCAAGTCGATGCCCGAAGGCGGCTTCATGCGCTTTCGCGGGCGCGTCGAGAGCTTCAAGGGCAAGCCGCAGTTCATCATCGACGGCATGCAGACCGTGGACGACGACGCCGTGGCGCTGTTCGACTTCCTGCCCTCCACGACGCGTGATATCGAGCAGATGTGGCAGCGCACGTTGGAGATCCTGCGCGGCGTGAAACACCCGGAGCTACGCGCCCTGATCGCGGCCTTTGAACGCGACCAGGAATTCGTGGCTGCGTTCAAACGCTCACCCGCGGCGATGCAACTCCACCACGCGTTCATCGGCGGGCTCCTCGAGCACACGCTCAACGTACTGGAACTGGCTCTGCTGGTGATTCCGCGCTATCCACGACTGAATCTGGACCTCGTGCTGGCGGGCGTGTTTCTGCATGATGCCGGCAAGACGCGCGAGCTCTCGTGCCGGACCAACTTCGCCTATACGGACGAGGGGCAACTCGTGGGCCACATCGTGCAGATCAGCGTCATGTTGCACGAGAAGGCGCGCGAAGTGGCGGCCGAAACCGGCCGGCCGATCTCGCCGAAGGTGCTGGCCGTGCTGACCCACCTGATCCTGTCGCACCACGGACAGTACGATTTCGGCAGCCCCAAGTTGCCGGCCATGCCCGAGGCGATCGCCCTGCACTACCTCGATAATATCGACGCCAAGATCCAGTTGTTCCTGGCCGAGATCGACAAGAATGCCGACGAGGACAGCGATTGGACCGGGTACGTCCCCGCCCTCGGGACGCGCATCTTCAAGCCCAACGTTATGGCGGCGCCGGCCGAGTAGCCGGGTGGCAATGCAAACCTGTGCTGGCTCACCCACCACACTACTCCTCGCTCATAGTCCGACGCGCGTGACATTCAAGCGGCCGCGCTGAGGGCCCCGAATACTGGGCTGCAGGGGTCAAATCAGAGCCCCGAGCGCCAGCGAGCGGGACCTGCGTCAGAGCGCGTTCGCCCTGAGGACCCGCTCGCTGGCGCTCGGGGCACGGATTCTACGCCGCCCGCGTACTGCTGCCTCGCTTGGGGATGGGCGGCCCAAAGTCATGGGCCCCACTGATCACCGATCGGTGTCAACATGGTGCCCCTGTTGCTGGCGGGACCGCCGCGGTATGCTGCCGCAGTTGCAGTAGCGGAGCGAAGAGCGTGGCTGGACGACAATTCGTGCGATTAGTGATTGGGGTGGGTGTGGCAGCGGCGTTCCTGTTTGGCGGAGAGGTCGCCTGTATCGGCACATCCGGCGACACTGAGAGTGGCAGCACGCCGGCTCCCAGCTCGGAGAAGCGGCAGTTTCCGCTGGCTGAACTGGCAACGGCGACGGTGGCGATCAACGGACATGTCTTCCGCGTGTGGCTCGCGGTGGAGCCGGACCAGCACGAAGAAGGGCTGATGCACGTTCCCGCGACGGAGATCGCCGATGACCAGGGGATGCTGTTTGTTTTTTCGGACGAGCGGGTGCGCGGCTTCTGGATGAAGAACACGATCACAGCGCTGGACATCGCCTACATGCGGATGGACGGCACGATCGTGAAGACCTGGACGATGCCGCCGCTGACCTGGCGGACGTTTCCGTCGATTGAGCCGACGATGTTCGTGCTTGAGGTAAAGGCGGGCACATTTGCGCGTCTGGGGATCGCAGAGGGGGACGTTGCGGACATTCCTTTAGACGTATTCAAGGCGCGGCCCTAGGCCGACGAAGGGGCTGATGGCGCTTCACCTGGTGTGATGGCCGACAGGTGGCTGTCACGGCGCGCTTGAGTCGCAGATAACTCTTGGTCAGGATGCCGACAGCCGCATGCCCATTGTCCCGCATGTTCTGCTCTTTGACGCCGCGCCGCAGCGCGCCGAGCAAGTCCATAATCGACTGCTGCAAAAGGGATTACCGGCGGATCGGATGGAGTTGGTGTACCCGGCCGGCGACGCGATGCGGCCGGGAGCGGATATCGCGGTAGTCGTGCTGGAAGACCTTCCGCCGGAGCGGCAAAGCGACCGAGTAGCTACGTTGCTCGATCGTCTGGCGACCGAACAGGTGGCCACCGTGGTCTGGGGGGCGTCCTATAATCCCGCACAGAAGCGTAGCCCGCACGTCAACTACCTGGCATCGGACGCCAGCATCGACGAGGTCATAGGGCGCTTAGGCGCCCTGGCGCACTATGCCCCATTGGTCAAGGGGCTCGAACGCGAGCTGGGGCACCTTCAGCGATTGGGCACGCAGTTGAATCGCTACTTCGGCGAGATCGACCAGGAGATGCGCCTGGCGGGCCGCTTGCAGAGGGACTTCCTGCCGCGGGGCATGCCCGAGGTCAGCCCGCTGGCGTTTGCCAGCCTGTACCGGCCGGCGAGCTGGGTGAGCGGCGATATGTACGATGTCTTCCGCGTGGACGAGACGCACGTGGGTGTGTTCGTCGCGGACGCGATGGGGCACGGCATCGCGGCGGGTTTGATGACCATGTTTCTGCGGCAGGCTCTGGTATCCAAGCAAGTGGACGGGACCGACTACGAGTTGGTCTGCCCCGCAGATGCCATGGCGAACCTGCATCGCTGCCTGGTGGCTCAGAAGTTGCCGAACTGTCAGTTCGTCACCGCAGCGTACGCGATCATCGATGCCGCGCGGCTCGAGCTGCTGCTGGCGCGCGGCGGACACCCGTACCCGTTCCACATCCGGCGCGACGGCACGATTTCCGAAATCCAGCCCGGAGGCGGCCTGCTGGGTGTGGTGGACATGCCGCTCGAATTTGAAGAGCAAAAAGTGCAACTGGCGCCGGGTGACAAGGTCATCTTCTACACCGATGGCTTGGAGGACGTGCTCGGCACCGACCACAACGACGAAACCCAGCGCGCGCAGTTCAACGCCAACTTGCGGGAATGGGCGCCGCTGAGCGCGGATGGATTCGTCCAGGCCCTGGCGATCCACCTCGATCGCCAGGAGGGGTCGTTGCATCCGGCGGACGATGTGACCGTCGTGGTGCTCGAAGTGACCGGGTGAGCAGGCCGGGGGGCTTCCAGCGTTGGACAGCGCTCGGGGGTCTTCGGATAATGCCGCGCAGCGCGCGTCAGCGGGCGGAGCGCTACGCGCGGCTGGTGATGGCTCTTCCATCAGCGGAGTTGTGGCAGGATGAGTGTGAGGCGAAGCGGTGCGGCGCACTGTGAGGCGGAGGCGCGCGCCCTTCCGCCCAAGCTCACGCTTCGCAACCACCTGGTTCTGGCACTGGTTTTTCTGGGAGCGCTGGGCATTCGCGGCGTCTACCTGTACGGGCAGGCGCACAACAATCCCCTGTTCGAGCATCCGGTTCTGGATGGCCTGATTCACCACCAGTGGGCGCAACAGGTGGCAGCGGGGGAGGGGTGGGGGGAGCGGCCGTTCTTCCGAGCCCCGTTGTACTACCACCTGCTAGGCCTCCTGTACAAACTGGTCGGCCCGAGCGTGCTGGCAGCGCGGGTCGCGGGGTGCCTGTTGGGGGCGGCAACGTGCTATCTGATTGCGCGGCTGGGTGTGGTGCTGGCGGGGTACCGAGTGGGGGTGACGGCGGGGGTGATCGACG
>JAHJAR010000171.1 GCA_018814045.1 Planctomycetota bacterium
AACGTCGGGGCGCTAAACACGGGCGCGACCTGTTGCACAAGCTCCACGAACGAGTGTACCAGTTCCACGACGAGCCTCCTTGCTCTGTGGGGTCTTCCTTGACCAACAACCCCAATAGTGCCGGAGGTTCGTCTTTGCTTAGCGGGGCCTCATCCAGGCCTCAAAAATGCGAAAGCCGAACTTAGTCCACTCGGATCAGGATCGACTTGGCAAAATCAGGATCGCCACGGAAATCCTGCGGCAGGCGCGGGCGGGCGATGACCTGCCAGGCGCGCCGTCCGGCAGCGGCGGCGACGGCCTGTTCGAGTCGCCGCCGGGTCGTGCCGCGGTGGTTGGTGGCCAGCAACAGATGGCCAGCGGGTTCCAACAGGCTCAGGGCGCCCGCGAGCAGGCGGTCCAGGTCCGCGCTCAGGACGAAGACGCGCTTGGGACGTCTGACGCGGGCAAACGTCGGCGGGTCCAGGATGATCAAGTCGAAGCCACGCCCCTGCCGCCGGGCCCGCTTGTAGTAGTCGAAGATGTCAGAGCAAATAAACGTGTGCCCCGCAAGTTCGATTTCGTTCGCGGCGAAGTTGCGTTGGCCCCATTCGAGGTATCTCCTGGAAACATCCACGCTGACCGTGCGCGCCGCGCCCGCCAGAGCGGCCGCCACGGAGAAGCCGCACGTGTAGGCAAAGGCATTGAGCACTCGGCTTCCCGCAGCCAGCCGGCGTACCCGCGCCCGGTTCTCGCGGTGCTCCAGGAACAGCCCGGTGGAAAAACCGTCATAGGGGCGGACGAGGAAGCGGACGCCGTTCTCAAGCACTGCCAGCTCGGGTTCCACGCGCTCGCCCAACCAGGGAACTGGGTCCCGGTGCTGGGCGGTCGGCTCGGGCGCGGCGCCACCGCGATCGCGAAAGTAGTTCTTGACATAGACGGCCCGTACCTGGAGCCGCTCCTGTGCCGCTGCGCACACCCGCCGAGCCAGCGCCACGGAAAGCTGGAGCCGCTGCTCGTGGAGTTGCGCGACCAGTATCTCACCGAGCCGCTCGATCACCAGCCCGGGCAGGCCGTCGGCGGCACCGTGGCAGACGCGCGCGACGGTCGTATGCGGATCGTTCAGCAGGTTAGCACGGCGGTCGAGCGCCGCGTCCAACAGCTTCAGCGCCTCGCGCTCCTGTAGCGCGCCGGCGCCGCGCTGCGGTGGGCGGGCGGTTCGGGCGGATCGGCGGCGATGTTGGAGACCCTTGCTGGACATTGTCCTCGACGCTGATTGTAGCAATTGCAGCCGCACCCGCCCGCCCGTGAGTCGGTCCATTCTCGGGCGGTCTCCGGCAGCCGCTTGGCATGTCGGACCGCGCGCCGGCGTCGGCGGCGGCGGCGGTCGTCCCGAGCGCTGGAAGGGGCGGGGATGGACTGGAAAGCGACCGCGGGCGCTCCTATCATGCTCGAACATGAGCGATCTCGGTTTACCACAACTGCTGGATGGATGCGAGCACGTCTACACCGACGTCGAGCTCGACCACAAACTGCAACAGGCTTACCGCGAGGGGCGCCCCCTCCGGGTCAAGCTCGGCATGGACCCCACGGCACCAGACATCCATTTGGGCCATACGGTGCAATTGCGCAAGCTGCGCCAGTTCCAGGATCTCGGACACCAGGCGGTGTTGATCATCGGCGACTTCACGGCCCGCATCGGCGATCCGACGGGGCGCAGCAAGACCCGCCCCGTGCTCGACGCCAAAGAGATCATCCGCAACGCCGACACGTACCTGCAACAGGCCGGGCGCATTCTGGACTTGTCGCCTGAGAAGCTACAGGTGCGGCGCAATTCTGAGTGGCTCGACCCGATGAGCTTCTCAGACGTGCTGCGGCTGACCGGCCGCATGACCGTGGGACAGCTACTCAAGCGCGAGGACTTCCGCAAGCGCTACGAATCCGAGACGTCCATCGGCCTGCACGAGTTGCTCTACCCGCTTGTGCAGGGCTGGGATTCGGTGAACATCAAGGCGGACGTTGAACTGGGGGGTACCGACCAGACCTACAACAACCTGGTCGGGCGCGATCTACAGACCGATGTCGGCCAGGAACCACAGGTCGTCATGATCATGCCCCTCTTGCGCGGCCTCGACGGCGAAAAGAAGATGTCCAAGAGTCTGGACAACTGCATCGCCGTCACCGACTCCGCCCGCGACATGTTCGGCAAGACCATGAGTATCCCGGACGCCCTGCTCGAGGAGTGGTTCACGCTGCTGACCGAGGTCAGCGAAGCCGAGTTCCGCGCGGCGCTCCGCGAGCATCCGATGAAAGCCAAAGCGCTCCTGGGGCGCAAGATCGGCGAACGCTTCCGCACCGCCGAGGAGATGCAGGAAGCCGACCGTTGGTGGCACGAACACTTCGGCGCCAAACGGGCCCTCGAGACCATCGCCGTAACCGTCCCCGCATCGGAAATCGAGGACGGCCGGATCCCCGCCTGGAAGCTGGCCTGGTTGGGGCACGACCGCGAAATCAGCAGATCCGAAGCACGGCGAATGGTCCAGGGGGGGGCATTCCTGTTCGAAGACGAGAAGATCACCGACCCGAACCACGCCGTGCCGGCCGAAGCCGGCAAGACGTTTCGGGCTGGTCGCCACCGAAAGGGTGAGCGGATCAAGCAACCGCTCGTCGCATCAATCGTGCTTGGCTGACCACTTGGTTTGGCGCCGCGCCCGCGACAAGACGTCATACGAGCGCGGCGGTAGCGCTCGCAGATTACTTCTCCATGCGGAACTTCCCGCGCCCGATCTTGGTGACGTTGCGCATTTCAGTCAGCGCAGTTCCGACACTCTTGGCGAGAGTCTTGTTCTTGGTCTTGTAGCCAGTCTTGAGAACACCAGCCGTGATATCCTTGACCGCCATCACGCCCCGGCGGACCTGCATCACCTTGGCGATATGCTCCTTGAGCGAACCTTTCCGGGGAGCACGAGCGCCAGCACGGCGAGCCGTCTTGCGTTTTGGGGTGGCAGCGGGCTTGCGTGCGGCGGACCAGCGGGTCACGGTCGCCGGGCGCCCGCTGATCGCCGCCAGGGCGCTGTCAATGGCACCAATCTCATTGTCGAGCTCGTCACGTTGAGCTATCAGTCTGCCCCGGTGCGCGCTGAGGCTGGCGATCGCCCCACCCAGACCATATGGTGTCGCCTTGGATGCGGCACGTCGACCGGCTCTCTTCCTGGTAATCTTCTTGCGGGGGACACCTCTTGGCATTTTGTTTCTCCATTAAGGGGGTACACGAGCAAGTGTTGCCGCTGACCGCACAACCCACCGACAACTAGTGCATTACTACGCGCTGCGCGCAGCCCAGTCAAGCGGCTGGCATGAATTCGGCAGAAAAATGCGGCGCTCCACAGAAGCTGTCCGGGACATATCCGCTGTGGCGTCCGAGCGCGCACATGCGCACACCAGAAGTGAGAGTGGGCTCGGCTGGCCTTGGCGTGCGCGCTGTGGCGGACAGATACCGGGCCAGGCAAATGGCCTCTATGTTGGCGCAGAGCACCCGTTCACTATTGCTGGTGTCCCCCCACCCCGCGGCTCGCGCCGTCAGAACGCACTGTCGTCTTCGTCTGTCCCGACCTCGGCGCCTTCACAGACACCCAGAATCGGGGCGAGTACATCGCGTAGTTGCTCGGGTTGGAAGGGCTTGCGAACGTAGCCGCGCGCGCCGCTGTCCAGGAGTTCCTGGATACGTGTTTCGCTACCCTCGGTCGAGGCAACGATGAGCGGCACATCCCGCAGCCGCTCGTCGACCCGCATGCGACTGATGAGTTGAGCACCATTCATCACCGGCATGTTGATATCCACCAGCACGACCGCGACAGAATGCTCAGACATCTTGGCCAAGGCCTCGATGCCGTTTGATGCCTCGTAGACTTCGTCGATGTCAAGCCGGCTCATGGCCAGCGTTCTCTTGATCATCTGACGCATTATCGCTGAGTCGTCCACGATCAGTATGTTGGCAGACATCTCAGTACCCCTAGTCTGCGGCGAACACCCGCATGATCGGCTTCAGCTCGACGACGACGTCGGCGCCGATCGTTTCCAGATCGCCTTCCGTCAACCCGTGTCGCTCCATCGCGTTCGGACATGCACGATACATCAGCCCGTCGTGCCCGAGCCCGACGCCCATCAGCAGGCAGATCGCGTCGGCCAAGTGAATCGCATCCACAATCGAGTCGGGCGACGCCAGCTCGTCCGGCTCGTGGTGGTAGCGGATTGCGCGCGTAATCGGTGCGGGCAGGTCCCAGCGTTCGGCAATGCGCCCGCCGATCTCCGGGTGCGTAAAGCCCAGCACCTGCTGCTCGGCCTCGAGAAAAGTCAGGCCATCCGAAAAGACCAGACGCGCAATCTCCGCGTACTCGCTCGCGACATATTCGTTCAGCACGACCTTGCCCACGTCGTGCAGCAACCCGGCCGTGAACATCACGCCCCGCTCCGACAACCCGAGGCGGCGGGCGAACGTCTGACCGGTGAGCGCGACGGCGACGGAATGGGCCCAGAGTGAGCCGGGCGGCAAGCCGTAGCCTTCCTGGGCCCGCCCCAGCATGGTGCGCGTGTGGGCCGCCATCACAAGCTGGAGCACTTTGGCCGTTCCGAGGTAGGCCACGGCGTCATCCAGCGAGGTAACCGTGCGGGACAGGCCCATGGACGCGGAGTTGCACAGGCGCAACACCTCCGCGGTAATCGCCTGGTCGTAGCGGATTGTGTCAACGATTTCGACAATCGTGCTGTTGGGGTTGTTGAGCACCTCGACGAGCCGCACACTGGCATCCGGCAGCCGGGGTAGTGTGGCCACGCGCTCGAGGATTTGTTCCATGTTCTCGATCATCAGAGCGGCACCTCCCCGGTGCGTGTCTTGACGGTGGTTAGGCCCGTCTTGACATACAGCCGGACGGTTCGACTGGCAGCGCCTCCCACGTCCTCGCCGTCGATCATTACCCCGTTCTTCCAGAAGATCTTGCGCAGGGCCAGGTAGTTGCGTTTGCCAATATTGAACGTTCCGCTGTCGTCGAGCAGTTGTCCCCCCCCGGCAATCTTGACAACCAGGCGCTTCTTGACCGCCCCCAGCTCATAGGCCGAACGAAACAGCTTCGGGATGGCGGTGTCGCAGAACATGCCCGGGTTGTGTTTGGCCTTCTCTGGAGACAGTTTGGATTCGGGAAGCATGAAGTGCGCCATACCCCCAACCTTCGCATCCGGGTCCCAAATCGCCACGCCGATGCAACTGCCCAGTGAATATGTAATGAGCGTGGTATCGGTGTCGTTCGAGACCGCGAGGTCGGCGATGTCGACAACCAGATCCATTGGGTCCCTTTTGGCGGCCCGCTCCTCCGAGCGCCGCCACCACTTCCGTGTCGCTCGCCGCGCTCGAGAGAGCACCGCCTGGGCCTGCTCTCCTGTCTGGCTGCGCGTGGCGCCCGACCCCCCTCTCGGCCACACCTGCCGCGCAAGCGCAACAGAGAGCCGGCCTGCCCTTCGGCCGCGGAGCATGTGCCGTCAGCCGCTGCCACGGGGCAAGCGGCTGATAGCAGCACGGTACTCCGGTCGGCTACGGCGTCGGAGCGGCGTCCTCGATCCGCGCCAACTCGTCCGCGGTGAGGACCTTGTCGATATCGAGCAGTATCTTCACATCATCCTTGACCTTGCCCATGCCGAGGATAAAACGCGTATCGACCTCAACTCCCAGCGGCGGCGGCGGGTCGATCTGACTGCTGCTCACATCAAGGACTTCCTGGACCGTATCGACAATGATCCCCATCAGCGTGCCGACATCGACGACGATGATGCACGTCTGATCGGTGTACTCCGCCGCCTCGATCCCGAACTTCAACCGCAGGTCGATGACTGGAATGACCTTGCCGCGCAGGTTGATCACACCCTTGACATAGTTGGGCATCTGCGGGACGGCGGTAATGTCCATGATCCCGTTGATCTCGCGGACCTTGAGGATCTCCAGACCGTACTCCTCGCCCGCCAGACAGAACGTCAGATACTTGCCACCGTTGGCCGCAACCGGGCCAGTCTGGCTTTGGGTTTCTTCAGCAACAGCTGCCATGGCTTATCTCTCCTAGGTTGAAGCGGCGGCGAGTTCCGACTGGCCCGCGGCGCCGGATTCCGTGACGTCCCGTTCCTCTTGCGTTTGCCCGGCGGTGGCATCCTCGGTGCCTGACCGGTGGCTCGTGTCGTCCGCTGCTGCGCCCGCACGCAGGTGTCCGTAGCCCGCCGTACGGCGCACGCTGTGCAGGGCCAATAGCCCGGAGGGCTCCAGGATCAGCCCAACTCGTCCGTCGCCCAGAATGGCGGCGCCGGAGATTCCCTTTACATGCTTGAACCGCTCCGCCAACGACTTGATCACCACCTGCTGCTGCCCAATCAGTCCATCCACCACCAGGCCGATCTTGCAGCCGTCGCAGTGTGCGATGACGACCAGCGCCTGGCAGGGATCGATGCACTCCGAATAGCCGAACAGACCCCCGAGCTGAATCAGCGGACACAACTCTCCGCGCACCTGTAACATCTCACCGCGCCGTTGCACGGTAGTGATCTGCTTTCGCTTCGGACGCAGCGACTGTTCGATGAGTATCGTCGGGATGATGACGCGCTCCTGGCCGACGCGCACCAACATGCCGTCGATGATCGCCAGCGTCAGCGGCAGCCGAATGCTGAACGTGCTGCCCTTGCCCTTCTCCGAAGCGATCTCGATCTTGCCGCGCAGTTGCTCGATGTTCCGCTTAACGACGTCCATCCCCACGCCGCGCCCGGAGATGTCCGTCACCTGCCGGGCGGTCGAAAAGCCGGGAGCCATGATCAGTGCGTACGCTTGTTGGTCGCTGAGTTGATCCTCCGCACTGATCACCCCGCGCTCGATGCCCTTGGCAATCAGTACATCGCGGTCCAATCCCCCGCCGTCGTCGCGAATATCGATCACAATGCTGTCACCCTGATGGTACGCATTCAGGTGTACCGTCCCGACTTCGGGTTTGCCCCTGGCGCGGCGTTCGGCCGGCGGCTCGATTCCGTGATCGACGGCGTTCCTGACCATGTGCACCAAGGGGTCGGAAATCTGCTGAATGACGGTCTTGTCCAGCTCGGTCTCTTCGCCGGTGATTATCAGTTCGACTTCTTTGCCCGCCTTGTGCGAAACGTCACGGACCAGGCGGCGCATCTTCTGGAAGGTGTGGCCGATCGGCACCATGCGCATGGCCATGGCCGTTTCCTGTACGTCGCGGACGATCTTGGAGACCTGCGAGACGTCACGCGTCAGCTTCTCGTCCGCGCCGCGGATCGTCTCGTTCAGGCTCACCATCGTCTGCGCGATCACCAGCTCACCCACCGCATCAACGAGCACATCGAGCTTGGCCGTGTCCACGCGAATCGATTGATCCACGGCGGCCTTGCCCGCAACTTCACGACGAGCCTGCTGCTCGACCAGGGCCTTGCCGACCTGCTTGCGCGAGACGTTACCCATATCAACCAGGATCTCGCCGACCTTGCGCTGCTCCTGCGGCAATTCCTGGCGGTCCAGGGCAAAGTCGACCACCTCCGGTTCCGTGGCCCCTTGGGCCACCAGGATCTCGCCGGTCTTCTGGGCCAGTGCCGCACGCGCCGCCTTCTCAACCGGCGGCGGCGGATTGCCCGCTGCGACCTGGCGTAACCGCCCGATAATGCTCGCCACTTCCGGCTGCGGGACAGCCTCGCCGGTCGGTGCTGGCAGGTATTCGCGGATGGCGGCGATCTGGGAAGTCAGGATGTCGATTGCCGCAAAAACCAGGTCGATCGTCGCCGACGTGATCTCCAGTTCATTCTTGCGGGCCATGTCGAGGATCGTCTCAACCTCGTGCGTCAGGCGGTTAATATCCCGCAGATTCAGGAATCCGGCGATGCCCTTGATCGTGTGGAACGGGCGGAACAGCTCGTTGATCTTGCTGGCATCCGCCGGGTCCTGTTCTACCTCGAGCAGCGCCCCCTCGATCGCGTCGAGGTGCTCCCGGCTCTCGTCCAGGAAGCCCTCCAGGTGCTCTCTCTCGCTCAGGTCGAGTATCAGCGGTTCGCTAACGTAGGCCTCCGTCTCGGCGGCCTGCGCGTTGGCCGCCGGTTCGTTCACGCCCTCCGCCTCGAACGTTTCCGCCGCTGCCGGCGGCGGCCGGGTACAGTCCTCGGCCGGTGGCGGCGCGGTTGCCGCCGCAGGTTCCGGCGTGGCCGGGGGCTCAACGGCCGAGAGCGCCGGTGCCGCGGCATCCTCCGCGTTGCCCGCCGGTGCACCGCGGACAGCATTCCGAATGCGCTGCACGAGCGCGGCGATGTCGGTCTCCTGCCCCTGGAACAGACCGCGCAGCACTATGATCGCCTCTGGCATCACTGCCAGGCCATCGCTGGTGTGCTGGGCTTCACCTAGGATAATCGCTTCGAGCAATGTCGTGAGCTCGCCGGACAGTGTGCAAACAGGCGATTTGCCCGGCTTGCCCGCCGCCACCGCGGCCTCGGAGAGTGTCTGACACCAAGTGTGCATGCGGGCCAGACGCCCCAGGTCGTTCTGGTCGAGCGGCGTGGAAGTGGCCTCGGTGAGCCCGCTGAGCGCCGCTTCCGCTTGTGCACGCCGCTCCGAAGGGGATTCTGAAAGGCAGTTTTTCTCGCTCATGCTCACTCCACGTCCCGGCACAGTGGCCGGTCTGCAAGCGATGCGGCCTATCTCGGCGTCTGCACACCGAGCAACCGAACGGCGTCCACAATCCGGCACCTGGCCACCCGACCGCGCAGCACTGCTCGCCTCCTGACCAGCATCGGTGTCGCGGGCAACACGAACATGGATCGCTGCGCGCAACAGCCACTGCCGCGGCCATGCCGTCTCGCCCCCGTCCCAGGAATGGTGGACGAACCATGCCTGCGAGAATCAGCAGACCTGCTCTGGGGGCGCTCGTTGGCCCGGTGCTACTTCGGTTATCGTCCTGCTGCCAGAGGGTCATGAGTTGCCGGCGGGTGAATCCCTTGACGGCCGCCGGTTTATCGGTACGTCCCGGCGACCCCCACCCGCCACCCTTTGGGCAGCAGCTCTGGGATGGCGACTAACATCTTGCGCGGCAGGAAGTTCTCGGCGGGTACTGCGGCCGCAGGCCAGCACCCCCGTGGTCGCGGTCCCCGCCAGAGACTGTAGACTATCGGACACTCGGAAGCTGTTTCATGGCGCTGTGGCGCGGGCTGCTAGCCCGCTTTTGCAACGGCTGTTGGCCTGTGCTACACGCTCCACGGAAGTCATGGAACCACATGTAGTCGCCCACGGCCGTTGGAGACCAGCCCCACTCATGAAGCCGCTGCCCCGCCTGATCACCCGCACGCTGGCCGGTGCGGTCTGTCTGACCACCTTCTGGCTGGCGGCGTGGTTCTGGCAACCCCCGGTCGAAGTCGCCGTTGTGCTGCACCGACACGACGGCGACGTTGGGTTTCAATGTAGTTGGGAATCGGCCGACCAGCCTGTGCCGCTCACCAGCAACCCGCTCCCGGCCGCTGTCGAGCTCGCCATCGTGGCAACCGGAAACCGGAATCGGGCATCGACCGGAACCGGCATCTATATCCGCCCGCTGTTCGACACGGATGGCGTGATGGTGGCACCGCTGACGGATTTCGAGGCGGAGCCCGGCTGGCAACCGTGGGGCAACGACGAACGCCTCTTCGCCGAGCCGGTACCCGGGGAACCAGTGGCCGCGCGCTGGACCGGCGTCGAATCGCGAACGCTGGCGCTGCACTTTCCCGCGGCCCCCAGCCTCGGAATCGTCGAGATCCACTGGAACGATGAACCGATCAGGAATATCGACCTCTACGCCCCACAGGAAAAGTGGATCACGGTGGAGTTGCCGCCCCGTTCAGACGTCGCTACGTACTGCGGCCTGCTATCGCCGTGCTTTGGCAACTTGCTGCTGGAACTGGACCGGGGCACGGCCCAACTCGAACGAGCCAGCGTATCGTGGCGGGGCGTGCTCTTGCTGAGGCGGAGTTTTGACCAGGCTGAGATGAGAGCTGGAGATCGGTTGTCGCTGGCAGCGCTAGCGTGGTGGCGGCTTCCGCTTCTGACCTTGTCGCGTGGCCCGGTGTGGCAGCGTCTGCTGTACTGGCTGGCCGCGATGATAGCGCTACTGCTCCCAGCGTTGCTGGATGCCTGTCTCCGCAGACGTCGCACCGGCCGACGCGCGCGCTTGCCGGACGACACGGCGGAGCGTGCCCAGGCGCGTTTCGGCCAAGTGGTCGCCGGGACCACGCTGCTGCTGTGCCTGTTGTTCGTTCTGACACACATCAACAGTCTGCGTAGTTGGGACAACTACCACTACGCCAAACTGGCCGCCCTGATGTTCCGTGGCGTCCGCTTGTACTCCGAGGTCTGGCACGACAAGCCGCCGCTGGCCGCGCTCGTGTATGCGCCGGTGGCGCTGTTGCGGACGCCGTGGGCCATGAACGTATTGTGCGGCGGCGTGTTCGTATTGAACGGTTACCTCTTGACGCGTTACTTGCACGGAGCCGGGTTCGCCCGTGTATCGGCGGCGCTGGGCGGCTGGTCCTACGCCTGGTGTGCCCTGCTGCTTTTCGAAGAGAGCGATTTCCTGTCGTTGGGGCACATGAGCAACCTGCTGCTCATGCCGGCGCTCGTACTGACGCTTCCAAGCGGCTCGCGACGCATGTGGCGCTGGCTGGCGGTGGGCGCGATCCTCGCGGCAATGACCTGTCTGCGCCAGAACAACGTGCTTTTTGCCGGCTGGCTCGGGGTGCTGGCGCTGCAACAGCGTGAGGCCCGCCGGCTGCTCTGGCTCGGGACCGGGTTCGCAGCCGGCCTGATGCTCATCATCTCCGCCACCCTGCCGCTGGTGGATTGGCCGCTGGCGCCGTACGTGTATTTCGAGTATCCGCGGCGCTACGTGGCGCTGCACGGCGGACCGCCGCTAGCGCAGTTCTTGCAGCTCGCGGTGACCTTTACGGTTCCGGTGTGGCCTTTCGTGGCCGCCGGGGCTGTGCGCCTGCTCGTCACTGCGCTTGTCCGGCGCGGGAGCCGCGCCGCGCCGCACGTACCGGTGGGGGTGCTCGGGGCGGCTTTTCTGGTCACGCTGGCGGTGATCCTCGCCCCACAGAGAGGATTCAACCACTACGGGCTGTACTGGTTACCCTGGCTGGGGCTTGCTATCTGTTGGATCGTCGACCCCTTCCTACCGGGACTGCTGGCCGGACGAGCGCGGCGGGCGGGCACGACCGTGGTGCTACTGGCCGCGGTTGTGGTGCTGGGATACCACGGGCTGGCGCGGCACTGGCGGGTCGCCCTGGAAGGCCGAAACGCCCACACGCTGCGCCGGATCGTGCAGACCGTCCGGACCGAGACGACGCCGGCCGAAACGCTCTACGTCTTCGGCGGCGATTGCCTGGGGCTGCACCAGAACGCGATCTACCTGGGGGCCGGACGCCGTCCGGCTCATCCGGTTTCGAACTACGTCAGTCTCATACCCGACACGTACGCGGCCCTGCCGACCGAGCTGCGCGACTTCTGGGAGAAGATGGAAGATCACCCACCAAAGCTGCTGGTCTATGCCCCCCACACGGAGATCCGCCACTACCTGCCGCAGGAACTGCTGGTCCGTATCCGCAACCTGTTCCACTCCCGCTACCGCGCGATTGCGAATATCGACGGGTTTCTCATCGGCGTGCGCAAGTGAGGGCTTCCTACGGAGACGCGTCCGCGGTGCGTGGCCGGCAGAGCGGGCCCGATTCCGCCCCGCTGTTCACGGCAACTCGGACAACAACTGCGCCGTGATGTCGGTCATGGCCCGCGCGTAGTTGTCGCGGTCCAGGATGCGGAACTGCTTCACCACCCGCGAGCGCTCTGACCGACCGTATGAGACTACACCGTCATCCGAAACGGCGATGTTGACGTCCACAAAATCGAAGAGCCGCAGCGGCGGCGGCGCGGCACCACCCGCAGACACTACCGCACGGTAGCCGTTCTCGGTCCGTACGGCTTGCCGACCGAACGCCAGGGCGAAGACGCCCGAGCCCCACAGGTTGCGCGATTGGCCGAAAATCTGCGCTCGGGCCCGCGGATCGAGCGGCGCTTGTAGATAGGCCAATGGGTCTTGGCCGCACCTGCCCAGCGCGTACGTGAAGTATTTGCACACCGAGTCCGACACGCCGTTCAGCAGATCTTCGTGACGCGCCACCCAGAACGAAGCGCGGCCATTGTTTTTCCACACCCCGCCGTCAAAACATGGTACCCAGTACAATGGCATATCCGCCCGCAGCAGCCCCACAAACGCGTTCACATCGAGACCGACGTTGTACTCGCGCACCTCCGCTTTGGCCGCTTCGCCGATGAACGTGTACACGCGGTCCACGCGCGCTCGAAAGAGGTCCGGGCGACGGTTGTAGGCGGCTACCAGGTCACGCACGCTGCCGAGTGTCATGATCACCACTTTGCGCGGACTCTGCTCGAGAACACGCAACATGAGCGTGACCCCACCCTGAAACTCGGCCGGCTGTTCCAACCCCTGGTCGTCCGGCCCGGACAACGGCTCCGCCAGCCCAAGCGCATAGGGAACCGGCCTACCCGTGATAGCCATGAGCTGGGTGAGCGGCGTGGCACCGGGCCGCTCCTGCTGCTTGCGACCCTGATCCAGGATAACCGCCTTCAGGTCGAGTTCGGACAAGGCAAAGATCGACGCCAGGTCGAAGTGGTCGTCCGGGTCGTCGTGGGGGTGAAACAGGTCCGAGCAGTACACGACGGGCAACGCCGCGCTGCTGGTCGCCGCCGGCTGAGGCTTGCGGCAAGCCGCCGCGCAGCAGACGAGGCCAAGCAGACCCAGGCCGGCCGCGTATTTGCCAAATCGTCGTGCCGCGCCGGACGACGCCATCCGTTCATCTCCCACGATGTCGCGGTTCCTGACCACGCGCTCGTGGAGAGTAGTAGGCGGCGTGGGTGCTGTACAGACGCACCGCTATCGGACTGTTCCTCAGCGGCCCCCACCGGCGCTTCGTGGCGTCGTCGCTTCCTATCTTGCTCACACGCCGTGCTGGTCTGTGAAGCAGCCTACTTGTGATCCAGGCGAAAGCGGATCATCTGCTCGAGCCGGCCAATGACCCCCACGCGCTGCTCGACCGGCAGCCGGTAAAACGCGGCCAGCAGGTCCAGCAACTGCTTGCCGCCGTCGGACAAGGCCAGGGCCTTGCGCAGGCGGCGGGCGTCCCGGTCAGACAAATGCTGGACGAGTTCCGCAACCTCACGCGCCAGCCAGCGCTTCTCCTGTTGCTCCATAACCGTCCCCAGCCGGCAATTCGCCCAGCACACGCTCTTATGTATTATTCCATATGAACGGGGTGTTCCGGTGGACTCACACGGCATATGCGCTGGTATTCCCGAACGCCGAACCTGGCTGCGGCCTGATAAGAAACGCGATCCGTTCAGATGTGTTGAGAGCCGGGCCGCTTGGCATCCCGAGGGTGGGCGGTCCGGCCTGGGCGCTGTCAGTTTCCCTTTGAATCGCGTTTCTTCTGCGCCCGCCGGGTTACGAGATCGAACATCGTGTGGGCGGACGACTCAGGCGGCTCGTCAGCGCGCGGGGTGTCTGTCTGGCCTGCGGGTGCGGCTACGAGTTGTGCGATGCGCTGCCGGTACAGCTCGTCACGACCGCTGGCCGGAGCATAGCGGGCCAGTGCCCGCAGCAGGTGCTCGGCGGACTTGTAGCGCATGATTCGCTGCTTGTGCATGCAGCGCGCGATCACGTCGCCCAGTTCGTCGGGCAGCGCCAGATCGTCCAGCCACTCGATTGGCACGGGCGTATGGCGATGATACGCCTTCATCTCCTCGATCGTGTCCGCCGAGAAAGGTGGTCGGCCGGCCAGCATCTCAAACAGCATCACGCCCAGGGCGTAGACGTCGCTCTGCGGCGAAATGACGCCCTCGAACATCTCCGGCGACATGTACAGCGGACTGCCGGCGATCTTCTCCGACCCGACCGCGCGCGCGCCGAAGCGGAACTCGCAGGCCAAACCGAAATCGCAGACGTACGCCTGCCCGTCCCGGTCAAAGAGAATATTCGCCGGCTTGAGATCACGATGAACGATCTGCGCCTCGTGCAGAGCGGCCACGCCCGCCGCGATGGCAGTAGCCAGGTACACCGCCAGCGGCGTGTCCAGCCGGTGCGTGCGTTCCACCAAATCGCGCAGCGACGCGCCGGAGACGTATTCCATCACGATGACCGGCATCCCGCGGACGCTCTCGACATTGTAAACGCCGATTATGTTCGGGTGCTTGATATGGGCGGCGGAGCGTACGCCGGCCATGAACCCGGCCAAGCCGCCGGCCTCGGGTGAGACGCGGAGCTGGTGCAGGACCTTGACGGCCACGCGGCGATTGAGTGCCTCGTCATAGGCGGCAAAGACCACGCCGCTGGCGCCCTGTCCGAGCTGCTCACCCAGCCGAACGTGACCGATCTGGCGCGGGATCTCGACTGGCTCCTGCGCGTCCGCCGACGAAGAGGACTGAATTGTGACGGTCTCTTCCAGCACTGGCGCCTCTCCCGCAGCCCGACAGATGTTCGCGTACTCGTGATGAGCGCCGCTACAAGTGTATTCGCCTGTCCCGTCTCAATGTTACGTAGATCGGCAAGCCACGGTTGTTGAAAATCGTCAGTGAATTCTAACACGGCTGTGTCAGATTCGCGGCCGGCCGCTGCCTTTGTTCGGCTGGAATGATGACCAAGCGGCGGCCGTTGCGCGTATGACTCCGTCACAACTCAGTGTTGAACGCGCGCGCGGGGGTGGCCACTTTGGTGCTTCAGGCGAACCACACTGGCGATCCGGGCCTTGATTGACTTTTGGCACCACAGCCGTTCAAGTAGCCCCGCCGCGCGGATGAAGCTAACCGCGCTTGAATCGGTGGTTCTTGTCGAACGGCCAGTGCCATGGACTCCATCCGTGACCCCGCCATCTTTCTGTCGCTGGCGCTGGCGGCTGCCGTTGTCGGCGGGTTCGCTGCCAATCTCCTGCGAGTTCCGCGGGTGGTCGGCTACCTGGCGGGGGGGCTGGCGCTGCGCTGGGTGTTGAACGCGCTACTGACCGAGAGCGACGTTGGCGGCGCCGCGCGCGACGTGCTCCTGGAAGCCTCCACAGCGGTGCAGGGTGTCAAGACGCTGGCCCTCGGGCTGATTCTGTTCGTGCTCGGGAGTGTCTTCGAGGTCAAGCACCTGCGGAGCGTCGGACCCCGCCTGCTGCACATCAGCCTGGCCGAAATGGGCTGCACGTTCGTGCTGGTGACGGTCGGAGCGACACTGGCCTGGCTGCTAACCTCTACGCTAGCGGCTCCGCTGATTCTCTCCGCCGGCCTGCTGCTCGGCATCATGGCCATGGCGACGGCACCGGCCGCAACGGTGCTGGTCGTCCAGCAATACGACGCGCGGGGGGCGATGAGCGACTCGATTCTGACGATGACCGCCGGGAACAACCTGGTTTGCATCGTCCTCTTCCACGCCGCCGTGCTGGTGCTGACTTGGTCTGGTGTGCTGAGCACGCCCGGTGCTGGCGGCCATGTGCTCTGGCTGGACCTGCTGTATACGAGTGTTGGCAGCGTCGCGCTGGGCACGGTGGTCGGTTTCGTTCTGAGCGTGCTGTACGCGAAGCTGCCGCTGGCCGAGTTCTTCCTGGTCTTCATCACGGTGTTGCTGGGAATCGGTGCCTGTGAGCGGTCGCTTTTCGCTCACTTGCACATTTCCTTCAATTTTCTCGTCACCAGCCTCTTCATCGGCGCCGCATTCGCCAATCTCGCAGTGGACCAGGAGCGTTTACACAGCAACCTGTCACTGTTGGGCAAACCGGTCTACGCCTGTTTCTTCGTGCTGGCCGGCTACGAACTGCACGTCACTGATCTACGGACGCTGGGCGCGCTGGGCGCCGTCTACGTCGTGCTGCGAACGGTCGGCAAGTCGCTCGGCGGATACCTCGGGGCCCGCTGGATCCACGTGCCCGCCGACGTGCGCAACTACGTCGGACTCGGGCTGCTATGCCAAGCCGGCGTAGCAATCGGCCTGGTTGACTTCCTCGTCGGACATTGGGGGACACAGGTTTCCGGCCAGCTCGTGCCCCACCCGTTGGCAGCGCAGCTCAAGACCATCGTGCTGGGTTCGGTGGTGGTATTCGAGTTGTTCGGACCGCTGGTGCTCAAGAGCGTCCTCGTGCGCAGCGGTGAGGTTAAGGCGCTGACACTGCTGCGACGGCCGTTTGCCGCGAGTAGCCGCGCCGGTTCGGCTCTACGCCTGACGTGGGAGGCCGCTCTGCGGACTCTGCTGCCACAGGGCGCCAGAAGCGCGCGTGAGCAGGGCGAGTTGTGTGTACGCCACATCATGCGGACGAACGTACGTCTGCTCGCAGCCTCGGCGCGGTTGGACGAAGTGCTGCATTTCGTCGAGCGCAGTCGCGATCAACAATTCCCGGTGGTGGACGAAGATCAGCACCTGGTCGGCATGGTGCATTGTGCCGACTTGCGCGAGATCATCTATGATCCGGTTTTGCGTGATTTGGTCACCGCCGATGACTTGGCGCGACAGGATGAGCCGGCGGTGCCGCGCAATATGCTCCTTACGACCCTGTTCGAGGTGTTTCAGAAGGCGGATGTTGGCACTCTACCGGTCGTGGCGCACGACGGCAGTCGCCAGGTCATCGGGCTGGTCGAGCAACGCGACCTGCTGAGGGTGCTGCATGAGCACAACAAGCAGACGGGCAATGCGAACAAGACCACGTAGGTCAACAGCCGGCAACCGTGCGGCCGCTGCGACGGTCTCCGGCCGGCTTACGCACGACACGGACCACCGTACCCCGGGAGACGCGGATGCCCACACTTATTGCCACGGCGTCACGGATCAACGCGGCCGGCACGCCACCTAAACTGATCGACGAGTACTTCGGCCACGTCAACAGTGGCCACGAATCCGTTAGCATCGCTCGCATGCGCAGCCCCGCCGGCTGGTGCGAACCCGGCCAGACCCCGAAGTTCAGCGAGTTCAGTATCGTGCTCAGCGGCGTACTGCGGGTCGAACACAGCGGTGGCGTGCTCGACGTGCCCGCGGGCCAGGCCGTGGCGGCCGACGCCGGCGAATGGGTGCGCTACAGCACGCCCGAGGGCGCCGATTACATCGCCGTCTGCCTGCCCGCGTTTTCTTTGGCGGCGGCGCGGCGGGATAGTGTGTGACGCGCGCCCAGGGCGGTCCGCGCGCGACCGACAGGAGCGGCCGGTCCTCCGCCCGGTTCATGCGATCAGTCGTGCACGCATGGAAACCGCCGCGGGAAAGGGCGGGTTCGGCTCTGACCGCTCGCGGACCGATCGCGCTCTGTATAGGAGGAATGCAGGGCACGCTGTCGAGCACGATATGACCGGCCCTGTCGGAGGCACGCCATGCGACCACGATTGTCGGGCAGTCAGTTGGCCTACAAGATATTGCTGGCACTTCTGCTGTCGCCGTCCGCGCTCGGACAAGCGCCGGCCACCAGCCCCTCCGGCACCAGCCAACCAGCGGCCTCACAGCGCCGACTGCTCTGGCAGCACGACACCGGCGGCTGAGTCTTCGCCACACCTGCGGTCGCGGGTGAGCGCCTATTTGTCGGCTCATGCTCCGGGGAGTTTGCGGCTCTTGATCGCCGCGCGGGCGAGATTCTGTGGCGCTACAACATTCGGCGCGACGGTCAGCAGCGTTCGTTTCACGGCGACCCGCTGCTGACCGACGAACTCGTGATCGTCTCCTGCGACAACGCCTGGACGGCGGCGGGCGTGGGGCACGTCTACGCATTCGAACAGGCCAGCGGAGCACTGCGCTGGAAGCACCGCGAGCAAGTCGGTATCCCCACCGCCGTGGTTCGCGCCGGCGACGCCGTCTTCGCCACGACCCTGTCCGATGAGCTGATTGCGCTCGACCTGCGCAGCGGGCGGTTGCTCTGGCGGTTCGCAAGCGGGGCCACAAACGACGAATTCGAGCACAACCCCTCGCCCGCCGCGCACGGGACGCACGTCTACTTCGGCACACTCGCCGGTGATGTCTACGCCTTGGCGGCGGCATCGGGGCAGGTCATCTGGAAAAGTCCGCTCGCGGCCCGTGTGTCGACGGACCTGGTGGTCGACGACCACGACTTGTACGTCGGGACCACAGCAGACCGGCTGTACCGGCTGGACGCCGAGAACGGGCGAGTGACCGGTGAGGTCAAGTTGCCCGCCGCGCCGCGCGGCACGCCGGCGCTGACGCGCGACGCGATCCTGCTGTTCGGCGGGCGTGATCTACTGCTCTGCCTTGACCGCGCGCTGACGCAGGTGCGCTGGAGACGCGCGGCACAGGAGCACTGGACCACGCATCTACCGCTGGTGTACGGCGATACGGTCGTCGTCGCTGAGGAGACCGGTCAGGTCAGGGCCTACAGCATCACTGCCGGACAGCCACGCTGGCAGCGCAGTTTGGAAGGCAACATCCGCACCATCGGCCGCGCCCGGCCGTGGTGCTACGCCGGCACTCAGGAGGGGCAGCTCTTCGCGTGGCGTGCGGACGAGTAGGCCACCCGCGTGTGACCCTCGCTCCGTCTCGCTGTCAACGACGAAACGGGGCGCCGCGCCGGCCGAGTATAGCATAAGTGGTGTTTTGGAACGGCAGGGGTGAGCGGCAGCCGCTATACTCGCCGTGAGCGTCGCGCGAACCGTGCGCCGCGACCATAACCCGGAGTACTCAAATGGACCCAATGAACTGCCCCCATTGCGAGACCGCACTGGACTACGTCGGCACGAAGAAGTTCCACGAGGGGACGCGCACGTGGGGCTTCTTTCTCGGCGACCTGGGTGAGCTGTTCGTCAACCGCGAACACTTCGACGTCTATTGCTGCCCGCGCTGCGGCCGCGTCGAACTTTTCATCGACGGTATCGGCGAGGAATTCCGGCCGCACTAGGCAACCACGCGCGGATGCGCTCCGCCGGGACCGACGTCAGCGCCAACGGCGCAACTCAGGAAAGCGGCGTTCGGCGTCTTGCTGCGTGACCCGCTCGAGCCGTGTGGTCGGATAGACTTCGTAGCGCACTTCCCCATCTTCATCGAAAGCAACCACCGCCCCCGTCGGGCGATAGTCCACTTGCGCCAACACCCGCCGCAGACCATCGTCGTCAGGCGGCAGCGGTTGCAGCAGCCGCCTGACCGTGCCGGTGGCCCAGTGGGCTGAGACCTGGATCACGCAGGCAGGCTTCTCAGCCCGCGCAACGAGCAACTCCGCCAGCACCTCCGCCGGCGGACAAACAAACGCCGGTCCGACCGCAATCGTGCGCGTCGTGGGTTGCCCACCCAAATCAACCCGGCGTGTCACGGTCGTTGTTCCGGGCGCCCGGCGCTCGTCCAGCGAGAAACGTCCGCCACCCGACCCGGCTTCGACGGCCTGCGTCAGAACGTAGCTATAAGATGTCGCGCTGCCGTCCACCTTCCATTCCGAGCGCTGCTGGCCGTGTGCGAACAGATTCAGCAAAAACCCCTCGTAACCCGCGGCAGGATCGCGATCGACGGCGGCATGCTGAACGAGGTAGGCGTCCCACCCGCCGGGCGTCTGCCCCACATAGTACGCGCGCCGCTCTTCGCGCCCCCACCAGGCCGGCAGCGTCCCCTTCTTCGCCAACTCGCTGGCCAGGTCACGCCCGGCCGCTTCGGCTTCGTCCAGGGCGGGCATCACCGGCGTGGCGGCGAAACGCAGCGTCTCCGCCAGGCGCGCGGCCGCCTCGTCCGCGGCGGCGGCGTGACGCGGCCCGGCCTGAACGTTGATCAACACTACCTCGGAGGCCGATTTGGTCACCAGCCATGCGGATGCAACCGTATGAGCTTGCGTGCCGAACGCCGGGTGACGCACCGTGGCAACCTTGATCCCATCGGGCCGTTCACGTTCGTCCACGCGGACATCCTCGGCGGCGATGGACCACTCGTACGCGGCGAAGTCGCTCAGCAGGTCGCGCGGCGTCCGCCCAGTCGCCAGCCATGTGCGGAACAGGCTGAGTGCCCAGGCGGCCAGGCCATCCTCCTGGCCACCCACGTACAATCCCGGGGCTTCCGCTATGTCGGGGCCAACGATCTGCCAATCGGGCTCGAGCTCGAACTCGAGGCCGGCATGCGCGAGCGCGGCGGCCGGCTCCACGTAGAACGCCGGATCGTCGATGCGGATCGAGGCGCAGACATCGTCGAGCAAGTCGAGGTCGCCATAGGTCAAACCGGTCAGCGGGATGTACTCGACCTCGATGAGTTCGCCGCGCGGCGAGCAGGCTAACCGCATCACTCGCTCTTGCTCGTGGGTCCGCATCCCCAGACGCAACACTATGGGCCGGTGCACCTGTACACCTTCGAGTGGCCCGACGCGGCAGGGACGCGGCGCCACTGAGCGTACGTGCTCGGCCTGGTCCAGGTTGGCGATGATGTCCTCCAGGGACGCGAAGGCGGGCATGCGCCGCATCTCGACTTTCAGACGACGCTCGATCAACTGCTGCTCGCGACCGCGAATCGAGCGCCGTACGGGCAGTATGAACGTGCCCGGCTCCTTGGGGTGATGCAGCCAGCCCCGCGGCGGTCGCACCAGCAGTGGCGTGTCGCCTACGCGCACGTCTGGCGCCAGCGCCCGCGCCGCGGACACGTGCCACCAGGCCAGACCGAGTGTTCCCGCCAGAATCGCGGCGCTCATAACCAGTAGCAGTGCCGGCCGGCCAGGCTTGGCACCGGTGTAGACGTCAACCATGATGCCGCATCATAAGCGGGGTGGCCGACGGTTTGAATGACGCGCAGCACTCAGATAACACGACTACTTCCGCTTCGTCCATTCATCGCTGCTGTAGCGCCGACGGCGGCGCTCCACGTCGGCGAGCTGCGCGGCCGTCCAAGTCGCCGCCTGCGGCTCCAGTTTCAGGGCCGCAGCCAGTTCGCGGACGAATGCCACGCACCAGGCCTGCACGAGCTCGGGCGGCGGCTGACCCAGATCGACGCCGGGGTGACTCGCAATACGGCGTCCCAGCAGCAGCGAGCCGTGTTGCAGGACGCGGCCGCGGATCCGCCGCTGCGCACTGCCCAGCAGCTTTTCCGCACCGACTACCAGGTCGGTCTGGCCGGGCTTTTCGAAACAAAAAAACGGACCGCCGCGCGGCGACGGCATTGGGTACGATTCGGGGGCCAGCGCACACGCCGGCCCGCCGACCTCGAGCGCCGTGCGCCAGCACCCGTGGGCCAGCCGGTAGAGAGCCAGGGGTGACTCGCGGGTGATATCCAGGGTGTCGTCTACGACCAGGCAATACGTGATCTCGCAATCGTGCAGGATCGCTCCTCCACCCGTCTGCCGCCGCACAACCGGGAGGCCGCGCATATCGGCGGGCAAACGCTCGATCTGTCCGGATTGCTGGAAATAACCGAGGCTGATCGTCGCCGGCATCCAGGCATACAACCGCAGCGCTGCGGGCCGCAGCGCCTCTGTATGCAGCAGATGCTCGTCGCGGGCCATGTTGCTGGGGCCGTCGAGCGGCGGGTCATGGAGAATATGCAGCGGCCCAGGCACAGTCGTCGTGACTCCGTACAGCCAGCGCAGCCGGGTCAGGCGGCATGACTGTCATCGCCAGCCAAGCCACCGAGCGTAGTGCGGTTAGACCAGATCCTGGAGCTCTGAGATCCGGTTGAGCACCAGCAGCTTGATTTCGCTCTGCTCCTCCATGGCGAAGCGGATACCCTCGCGGCCCATACCGCTCTCTTTCACGCCGCCGTAGGGCATGCTGTCCACGCGCATGCTGGGCATGTCGTTGATCACCACGCCGCCGACGTCGAGCTCTTCGTAGCTGTAGAAGGCGTGGTGGATGTTCTTCGTGAACACGCCACATTGCAGGCCGTAGTCGCTGTCGTTCGCGATCCGCACCGCCTGCTCGAACGTGTCGAAGGGCTGGAGCGTCGCCACCGGCCCGAAGACCTCCACGCAGTTGACTTTCTGCCGCCGGTCGACATGCTCGAGATAAGTCGCCTCATACAGCACGCCGTGCCGCTTTCCACCGCACACGAGCTTTGCGCCAGCGGCGATCGCCTCATTAACCCAGTGCTCGACGCGCCGGGCGTCATCCTCAGAGATCAGCGGCCCCAGGAACGTATCTTCCGCCAGCGGGTCCCCGGCTTTGAGTTTCGTCGCCCGCGCGGCCAACCGCTCCTTGAGCGGCTGGTACACATCCCCGTGGATCAGGACGCGCTGAATGCTGATGCAGCTCTGCCCCGACTGGTAAAAGGCCCCGATCGTGATCCGATCGGCGGCGTAGTCGAGATCCGCATCGCGGTCAACGATACAGGCCGCGTTGCCACCCAGCTCCAGCGTTACGCGCTTCTTCGGGGCGCGCGAACGCAGGTGCCAGCCCACCTCCGGCGAACCGGTAAAGCTCAACAGCTTGATCCGGTCATCGCTGACCAGCGGGTCGGCGTCGCGGCCCGCACAGGGCAGAATCGAGAAGGCCGCCTTGGGCCACTCGGTCTCCGCCAGGATCTCACCCAGAATCAGCGCCCCGATCGGCGTGTATGAGGCGGGCTTGAGCACGAACGGATTGCCCACCGCAATCGCCGGAGCCACCTTGTGGGCTACCAGGTTCATTGGGAAATTGAAGGGCGTGATGAACGCACATGGGCCGAGCGGGAACCGCCGCCAGATCGACTGATACCCGGCCGCCCGTTCGCTGATGTCCAGCGGCTGCCACTGGCCATAGTTGCGCACAGATTCCTCAGCGGCGATGCGGAATGTGTCGACGAGGCGCGTGACCTCCCCGCGCGCATCCTTGATCGGCTTACCAGCCTCGACCGCGAGGGCTTGCGACAGCTCCTCGTGCCGCTCGGTAACGCGCCCCACGATGTGGTTGAGAATGCCCTGGCGCATGTAGCTCGGCAGCTTGCGGGTCTGTGTAAAGGCCTCGGCGGCGGCGGCAATGCCCCGTTCGAGCGTGGGACCGTCGGCCTTGGCAACGCGAGTCGCGGGCTCCTGCGTGTACTTGTTGGTAACCACGAGCCGGTCATTGGCCTGGATCGGCTCACCCGCGAGGTAATAGGGGTAGTGCTCGCGCAGCATTTGCAGTCCTCCACAATCTCGGCTGGGGGCATGATATCGCGCGCCCGCTCCCACGTCCGCCGGTCGCTGAGCGTCAATTGCCGATGGACTCCCCGATAGCGCGGGCCTGAAGCGGCTACTGAGGCAGTCCGCCGTCTGGTGAGGGCGCGCGCTGCCGAGCCTCGGCTCGCCAGGCGCCTCGCCCCCCCCGGCGGACCTGCGACTTGCGGAGCGCGCCGGCGGTCTTCGTTGTCCGCTGGCGCGCACCCCGCTATAGTAGTGTGTTCCGCGCACCTCTGCGTCGCGACTCGGACCGCCAATCGCCGGAGCGTGGCTGTGAAGTGGAACGCCTTTCTCGACCAGCTTGCTGACTGGTTTTCCCGCCATGAGTTGCTGGAACCCGAGTTACGCTGGGTGGTCGGCGTGTCCGGGGGGCCGGACTCGACTCTGCTGTTGCATGCCCTGAAGACCGTCTCGGAGCGCTGCCGGCTGAGTTGGGCTCTGCACGTGGCCCACCTGCATCATGGTCTCCGGGGTGCTGATGCCGACAACGACGCGGACTTCGTGGCCGCTCTGGCGGAAAGCCTGGCCCTTCCCGCACTGACGGAGCGCGTCGACACACAGGCCCGGGCTGCGGAACATGGCGGGTCACTCGAAGAGGTCGCCCGCCAACAGCGCTACGACTTCCTCGAACGTACGGCCCTCAAGACCGGCTGCGACCTGGTGGCCGTCGGCCACCACGCGGATGATGACGTCGAGACGATCCTGCACCGCATTTGCCGCGGCACGGGCCTGCGCGGGCTGGCGGGCATTCCCGCGGTCCGCGCGATCCAGCCCGGCAGCCGCGTGCGCCTGGTGCGGCCCCTGCTCCGCTGCCACCGCGAGACGATCGAACAACTGTGTGCAGAATGCGGTTTCCAGACGCGCCGCGACGCAACGAATGAAACGGATGAATTCACCCGCGGGAACATCCGCAACGTGGTGCTGCCCTTCCTGCGCAAGACGCTCAACCCGAACGTATCCGAGGCGCTGCTGCGTCTGGCGGAACAGGCGCGCTGGCTGGGAACCTACCTCGAAGACACCGCCGAGCGAACGTTCGACTCCCTGCTGATTGAGTCTGCTGCCGGCCGCCTAGCGTTGAGTACGCCGAACCTGCTCAGCAAGCACCAGATCATCCAGGCCGAAGTGGTCCGGCGGGCCGTCACGCTCGTGCTCAGCCGCGAACAAGACCTCGGCTTCGCGCATATCCAGGCCACGCTGCAACTCGCGGCCAACCCGGATAGTGGCAAGGAGTTACACCTGCCCGGTTCCGTTGTCGTGCGTAAGCAGTACAACCGCCTGGAATTCAACGGGCCCGACCGGACTGCCGCGGAAGACCTGCCCGAGTTGATGCCAGTGGCGGTAGCGTGCCCGGGGCAGACGCCCCTGCCGGCGCTGCGGGCCGAGTTGGCCGCTGAGATTTGCGATGTGGACGGCACCAAGATCGAGGAGTTGCGCCGCAGCCATCCGGTCCACGAGGAATGGCTCGATCTCGACTACGTGCGGCTCCCATTGCTCGTGCGCGGGCGGCGTAGCGGCGACCGCTTTCACCCGCTGGGGGCCCCGGGCCACAAGAGCCTGAACGACTTCCTGAGCGATGAGAAAGTCGATCCACAAATGCGGGCGCGACTCGGCGTGCTGTGCGATCAGGCGGGCCCGATCTGGATCATGCCCTTGCGCATCGATGAGCGGGTCAAGCTGCGTCCGACGACGCGCCGGGCCATCCACCTGACGCTGGGGCAGCCGGCCCACCCGCCTTCCAA
>JAHJAR010000172.1 GCA_018814045.1 Planctomycetota bacterium
CTTGTCGCGCGGCGTCATCCCCCGCGTATCCAGCGGCTGCTGATAGAAATCCCACCAGCGCACCATGACGCGCCCGCGGCCGAAGACCCGGCGCGCTGTTTCCACGCAACGGCGGACGCGGTCGAACGGCACGAACTCCTGGTGGAACACGTCGCTGCTGACGACGAGCCGCTCCGTACCGAGAGCGGCAAGCAGTTCCAACCGGGATCGCGTGCGGCCGTCGCTGGTGGCCCACGAGGCGTTGGTCTCGACTTTCTCGAGCGGGGTCAGCCCGGCGTCGCGCGCGGCCCGGATGATCGCCACGAGAACCACCCAGTCTCGAAACGGCTCACCGCCCGCGAGGTGGATCCGCATGGTCTTGCCGTGTGCGGCGGCGAGGTGGTCCAGGCTGTGCCACAACGCGATTGCCGTCTCGACGGACATGTCCTCGCCACGGTGCGGGCCGGCGTGCACGTAGCAGAAGGCGCACCGCGAGCTGCACCAATACGTGAGCATCAGCCCGGCGTATTCCCAGACGGCCAACTCCAGAGCCGGGGCGGGCGGATGGGCAGGTTGCGGCGTCGCGTCGGCGGAAGTCATTGGTAGACCTCAGGCGCGGTGGCGCGCCGGCTCCGTTTCCTGAGGTCCCCGTTCAAACCGTACGTGCGGATTTCCCGCATACGGCTTACCGATGGTCTTCTCAGGCAGCATGCACACCTCCAGGATAACGGATCGTACCCAGCAGTTGATGAAGGCCGTGTTCAGTCACGAAGCGACGGTGCGGCCAGGCAGAACGTCGAAACGGGCGACCCCCGGGCTTCCAACGCCGCTGACCGCCACGCTGCGCCAGTAGGCGTAACAAACGCTCGCGCACGTAGCGGTCGATCTGGTTGAACTTGTCCGACGCGTTGCCCGTCCGGAAGTAGCCACCCCACCCCCGCAGGACCGGATTCAGCACCCGGATCACCTCCCGGATGTCCTTCATTCCAGCCCAACGCCGCCGGTCGGTGAGATCGTGGACCTTGCCGCGGATCGCCTTCATCGCTCGTGGGGACGGCCAGCGGAACAGATAGGTGCGACCCTTGAAGTGCGACCGCACGATCCGCAGGTAACAACCCAGGAACTCGAAGCCGTCCTGGCCCAGGCCCAGTTCCACCAGCCGCGTCTTGGTGGGGTGCAGTTGCAGGCGTAACCCGCCCAGGATTTCCCGCACTTTCGCCAGCGCCTGCTCCGCCTGCGGACGGGTTCGGCACAGGATGACAAAATCATCCGCGTACCGCACCAGTTGCCCCAGGTGCGAACACGTCGCCTGCCAGATGCGGTCCAGGTCCTCGAGGTACACGTTCGCCAGCAGCGGTGAGATCACGCCGCCCTGCGGGGTCCCCGCAGTCGCCGTGCGCACCGTGCCGTCTTCCATGACCCCGGCTCGCAACCACTGCCGCAGCAGCTTGAGCACCCGCCGATCCGAGATTCTTCGGCCCACCTGCTCCATGAGCACGTCATGGTCGATGTTGTCGAAGAAACCCTGGATGTCCGCATCCACCACGTGGTAGTGGCCGCGTCCGCCCGTCAGACGGATGACCTCCAGAGCCTGCGTGGCGCTGCGCTTGGGACACAAGCCGTAGCTGCACGGCTGGAAATCCGCCTCGAAGACCGGCTCAATCACGATCTTCGTCGCCATCTGCACCACGCGGTCCCGTACCGTCGGTATGCCCAGCGGCCGCTGCCGCCCGTCCGCTTTCGGGATGTACCGCCGCCGCACCGGCTGCGGCCGATACGTCCCCGCACGGAGGGTGTCGTGGATTTCCTGAAGGAACTCCGCCACACCCTGCTGCTCGATCATCGCCAGCGTCACGCCGTCGATGCCGGCAGCCCCTTTGTTGCTGCGCACCCGCTGCCACGCCTCCAGCAGGACGTCACCCCGCCAGATCCGGTCATATAACGCGTGGAAACGGCGCTCCCGTTGGCGCTTGGCCACTCTGTAGAGGCTGCGCTGGAGTTCTCGCACTTTGTCAACGGGGTGGTTGGGTCTTGCGACCATGCCCTCGCGCTTACCTCCGTACGCAACCGCGACCAAAGCAGGGCCCCTTCCCTCGGCCGGCCTTCTCGACCGGCGTCAGCGGTACTATGGACCCCTCGGACTCCCGCCCGACACGGTCCCCTTTCGCCGTCGGCTTATAGGGACCGCCAACGCCTGACGTGGTCACTCGACACGCTGTGCTGAGCACCGGCCGCCGGGACGGGTCTCTCCTGTTCCGTATCGAACTGTGTCCACATGCCCTCCTCCATGCCCCGGAGGCGTCCTGCACCCTTCCGGATTCACGGATGCAGTCTGTTGCCTTCGCCGTGACACGAGCGGCTCGGCCATCCTCTCCCTTTCGGGGGCCTATCTCTCGAGGCTGCAAGGTTCGCTTCATGCTGGGCCTGCGGACTTGCTCCCCTCCGTGAAGCCATACAGCTCCATGAGGGCTTTTGACGCCCCACTCAGACGAGAAGGTCTCCCCGCTCGCCCGGGGCCTGCTACGCGGCGCTCCGGCGCTTACCGCGACGGGACTTCCACCCGCTAGCTCGATACAGCGCGAATCGCCGTCCAACTGCATCAGCGATTCTTCAGGACGTACCGTGCGTGTATTCTACGAGGTACAACCCGTCGCGGTTCACCGTGATTCGCGCTGTACCGTCCGGCGGGACACGTTCGAGCATCTCGGTCAGCCGGGCCAGGGCCGGGCCTTCGTCGCCGAGGTGTGGCCAGCGCTGCACGAGCCGCACGAGCCCCGACGCCACTAGACCGTGTGCCTCGCGCGTGAAGCTGTC
>JAHJAR010000173.1 GCA_018814045.1 Planctomycetota bacterium
AACGTCGGGGCGCTAAACACGGGCGCGACCTGTTGCACAAGCTCCACGAACGAGTGTACCAGTTCCACGACGAGCCTCCTTGCTCTGTGGGGTCTTCCTTGACCAACAACCCCAATAGTGCCGGAGGTTCGTCTTTGCTTACCGGGGCCTCATCCAGGCCTCAAAAATGCGAAAACCAAACTTAGTCGTGCTCCCCCAACCCCTCTGACCGCAAATCGTGCAGCAGGCGCATAACCAGTTCATGCGTCCGGTCGCTCTGGTAGACAACCAGCACGCCGCTGAAAACGGCCGCGCGCGCCCGGCCACCGTTCTCTTCCCACGTCTCAGGCTCGACGAGATTCCAGAGCATCTCCAGAAAACGCTCTTCGGCTTCTTCGAGTGCGTTCCCGGCGGGCTCGGGCGCGACGTCGTCCTCGTGCTGCTGCTCGGCAACCTCAGCATACTGCTTCTGCCATATGGTCGCGCTTTCGATCAGGTCACGCACGTTGTAAACGCGCGTGGTGTAATGGCGCTCCAGCATCTCGCGCGTGGTAATCAACAGCACCCCGTCCTGAACGTCGAAAGCCAGATCAACGTCGCCGCCCGCGTCATCGAGCGCCAGTTGCAGCACGCGCGCCGTCGAGATGTTCTTGAGCTTGATGCTGATCGGCTGATCACGGTCAACCCCGCTCTCCTCCAACTGTCGCCATTGCACGTGCACGTTCATGTGGGCCAGGTCGCACAAGAACTCGATGACCGTCTCCAAGGGCGTATCCTGCAACACAACGTCCGGAATAACCTCTTCCAGCGCCCTGAAGATCGCCTCGTCTGGATCGATCTCGTCCGCTTCCGTTGGCGGCACAAGTCGCTCCTGCACTAACCAGTTGCCACTAAGCGCCCCTGGTCCGGCCGCCACCGAAGGAGTAACCTCCGGCGTCAGTGTGGTCACCAGCAAAGCCCCAAACCCGATACACGCTGCTGCTGCCGTTCCACGCATGATCCACCTTCGCTTTCGTCCTATGCGATTGAAGCGTGCGGCCAGCTCGGCCGCATCACCGAAATCCTCCAAGGCCCGCAAGAGCGCCTGCTCGCGTGTCGCACCCCCGGCCTGTTCGGCTTCGACGGCCTCCTCCAGGTGGGCCCGCAGTTCGCGCCGGATCTCGTCCCGCTGTGCCGCGCTCAGCCGCAGGCAACGGCTCAGCAACATCAGGTAGGCTTCGAACTCGCGGTCCGACATCAACCTTGCTCCGCGCCCAGCGCGGGGCCCGCGCCAGGCTCCGCATCCCGGTGGCCGCCGCCGAGAATCCCACGAACACACGCCGCGTAGTCCAGCCACTCGCAAGTGTCGCGTTCGAGGCGCCGGCGGCCCTTATCGGTCAGGGCGTACCACTTACGGTCGCGGCCGGTGGAATCGTCCCACCAACTGCGGACGCATCCGCCGCGCTCGAGCTTGTGCAAGATCGGGTAGAGCGTGCCGGCTTTCAGATCGATGCGGCCGTCGCTACGCCCGCGCAGACACGAAAGGATCTGGTAGCCGTAGCGGCTGCTGCCATTGAGGTCTGATAATACCATCAATTCCAGGCTTCCACGCAACAAGTCACGTCCGAATGCCACGACCAAGCACCTCACAACACTAATATTGCCCATCTATAATATAGCTCAGCTATATAGCGGATGCAAATCGGACCCGGCTTTTTCGCACCGCCACGCAGTTTTGTATGCCAGACTATCTCCTAGCCCCCCGAACATCCGCATCGAACACGGCCGATGGGGGCTGCGCGCGGCGCGACCAGCCCTTTGCGGCTGGCCGCGGCGCGACGCCGTAACCGGAGGACACGAAACATGCCTGCGAAATCGGACGGCAACGACAAAGCCCGCTACGGCCTCGACTGCGCGCAGACTTCCTGCCTCGTGCTCGGCGTTGCCCTGCTTGTCTGGGGAATAGCGCCCGCCGTGGTTCAGCGCGTGACGTCTTCGGATCCCCAGTGGCTGAGTTCGGTACTGCTCGGCAGTGCGGCACTACTCGTGGGCAGCACGTTTCTCGGGTTCCATGTGCTCATACGCCGGGGGGTCTGCTGGGCGCTGTGGGCGGCCTTCTGGCTCTCCCTGGGCTTGGCCACGATCGCCGTATGTGTCGTCATGCTGGCGCGCACCGAGATGATCTCCGTCTTCCTGCTCGTGTTATCGGGGTGTACGACGTTCACGACCTGGTTGGCGATCAGGTCGCAATCGGACAAAGTCGTGTGCAAAGCCGCCTGACGCCAGCGGCGGTCGGTCAGTTGACTCATCCGAGGGGCGAATTCCCGGACCGCAGACGTGGTCCGGATTCGCCTCCCGCTCTTTTGGCTGGGAAGTTACCAGCCCCCCCTTCACCTGCCGATATGGACGCTGAGGCGCTGCGGGGACCGTCGCCTGTTGGTGGCCGGCGGCGAAGCGGCGCTCGTGTAGTTGCGGTTTGAATATCGGTCGTGGGCACAGCGGATGGCTGGAAGAAATCCAACCTGGCACAGCAACGGGAACTCGCACCAGCACGCGCGACTCCCGGCCAATTCCAACGGCCAATATCGAGCCTACATGGCAATGGTGCCCGGAGGCAACATGCAGGGCGCGGCATCCAAGTTCGAAGTGCGTGAGAGTGGTACCGGCTGTCTGGTGCTGACCTGCAACGGCGGGCTTTCGTGGGAGGACCGCGAACTGCTCGCCACCAGCGTCGAACAGTGCCTCAACCATCATCAACGCTTCGTCGGCGTCGTGCTCGACATGGCGGCGGTCACCTTCGTAAACTCGGCCGGTCTCGGGGCCTTGTTCCAGCTCTTGCAGCGGGTGCGCGGACGGGGCGGGCGAATCATCTTCGCCAATCTTCCACCCGCGCTGGCACGCCTGTTCCGCACCGTCGGCCTGGATCGTCTCGCAGAAACCACCGACGGTGTGAACAGCGCCCTGGAGTTGCTGGCAACACCCGACCCCGCCGCAGACAGTCCACCAACCCAGCCGGCGGATGCCCCCGACGATGAGGCCAGAGCGGCCGGACATTAGGACGAGAGCACCGGGGCCGCGAGGTCGACCATCCGAACCGGTCCGCGGCCCCAGAGCCTCCTTCACCGACCCGAGAGCACCGACCCGGGAGACAGCAAATGCTGACGTCCACCATCATGCAACCTGAGTCTGCCAAGAGTGGCGCCGCCACGGTCGCCGCCGGACGTCTGTTCAATGCCGAGGATTTCGCCGTCGCGGACCTCCCGGTGCCCGAGATCTGGGATCGGATCGCAACCGCCGCCCTCCGCGAACAGGCCAGCGACGTGCACTTCACGTATCAAAGCGATGGCGTGTACGTTGGAGTGCGGCTCGATGGTCGCGTGTGCCCGCAAGGCACCATGCCGGCTGAATTGGGACAACGTTTGACCAATCATGTGAAGGTCCTGGCCAACATGGACGTCGGTGAGCACCGCCGGCCGCAGGACGGACATATCAGCCTGACTATCGATAACCGTCCGATTGATCTGCGTATATCGCTCATGCCGACCAACCACGGCGAAGACACGGCCGTGCGTTTTCTGGATCGCGAGAACTCGTTGCGCGAGCTGGACCAGTTGGGCGTCTCGGGGCAGCAACTCCGGACGCTGGCCGCGCTCATCGCGGCCCCCAGCGGACTGGTTCTGGTAACGGGCGCCACCGGGGCGGGTAAGACCACCACGCTCTACGCGTTGCTGCGCCAGCTTGCCGACGGAAACCGCCGTGTGGTCACGATCGAGAATCCGATCGAGTATGACCTGCCCGGCATCAGCCAATCCCAGGTGAACTACCGGATCGGCGTGGACTGCGCCACCCTGATCCGCAGCGTGCTGCGTCAGGATCCGAACGTGATCATGATCGGCGAGATCCGCGACCAGGAAACCGCTGCCACAGTCGTGCGCGCCGCCAACTCCGGGCGCCTGGTGCTGGCCACTTCGCACGCAGCCTACGCCGGCGGCGCGATCGAAAGTCTGATCGCCATGGGAGCCCAGCCGCACTTCGTCGGTCGAGCTTTGCGGGGCGTCGTCGCGCAGACCCTGGTACGGCGGCTGTGCCCGTATTGCACGATCCGTCTCGAGGAAACCGCCGACATCGCCCTGCTGGAGGACGTGCGTCACTTGCTGGAACCGGGGGAGAAGCCCGTGCTTTCGATGGGGCGTGGCTGCCCGCACTGCCGCCACACCGGCTATCGCAATCGACTGGGCGTCTTCGAGATCATGACGGCGGACGAAGACATCCGCGCCATGGTCAGCCGCGGTACGCCCGCGCGCGAGGTGTATGATTACGCCATCCAGAATCGAATGGTCAGCATCGCCCAGGCCGGCAAGCTGGCCGCGCTGCGCGGTCTGACAACCGTGGAAGAGCTGATCCAGAACGTCTCGGAGATCTGGAGCGGCGGGGCCTAGCGTGGTGTCTCGCAGTTAACGTGTGTTTCCGAGCCGCGACCGTGAGGAAGCGGTTGCGTCGAGAAACGCTCGGCGCCGCCGGCAACCGCTCCCTTCTCACGGTCGCGGCTCGGTTTGGCTGCGGTCTGCCAACAACGCCGGTCCAGAACGAAAGACGCACTACCCCACCAACAGGACCATGAGCCCATTCTGCGCGTGCATGCGGTTCTCAGCTTGATCGAAGATCGCCGAGTTGGGCGTACGCGAGGCGGCGTAGTCAATCTCCTCGTCGTAGTGCGCCGGCAGACAGTGCATGATGATCGCGTCGGACTTGGCGTGTTTCATAAGGTCGGCGTCGATGCGAAAGCCGCTGAACGCCCGTTTCTTCGCCTCCGCCTCGGCCTCCTGCCCCATCGACGCCCACACGTCAGTATAGAGCACGTCGGCCTCGCGCGCCCCCGTCGCTGGATCGTTGACCACCTCGATCCGCGCACCGGTCGCAGCCCCGAGCGCGCGTGATTCCTGAAGCACCTGTTCCTGCGGCTCGCAGCCGTGTGGCGTGACGACGGTCATGTGCATGCCGACGCGTGCGGCGCCGAGCATCAGCGAATGGGCCACGTTGTTACCGTCGCCGATGAAAACCGCCTTCAGACCCGCGAGACGGTTCTTGCGTTCGCGGATCGTCAGCAGGTCGGCGAGGATCTGGCAGGGGTGCTCCAGGTCACTGAGGCCGTTGATCACCGGCACGGTCGCGTGGCGGCCGAGGTCGGCAACCGTATCGTGCCCGAAAACGCGGGCCATGATCAGATCGACATAGCGCGACAGCACCAGAGCGATGTCCTCCGTGGTCTCGCGCTGGCCCAGCTTTATGTCGGTCGGCGCCAGGTAGATGGCGTGTCCGCCCAGCAGCGTCATCCCGGTCTCAAATGACACCCGCGTCCGCAGCGACGGCTTCAGAAAGATCATCGCCAGGGTCTTGCCCGCCAGCGGAGCCTCGTCGAACACCCTCCGCCGATCCGCCTTCAGTTCCGCCGCCTTGTCGAGCACGGCGGTGATCTCATCTCCAGACAGGTCCTTGATCGAGAGCAGGTTTCGCCCGCGCAGATTCACTGCCATCGCTTCAATCTCCAACTAAACCAACGAGCCGTCCCGCCGTCGGCCGCTCCTATGGCGTCAGGTCGCGTCCCCAGGTGGCAGGGAACGGATGCAACGGGGCCACCGTGGCCGGCGGGAGTATACAGCGCCGGGCAAGCGAATGGAGTCTCGGCTCGCACGGTGGCACGGGCGTCAGCGCCCGTGAAGCCACAGGCGAGACGCCTGTGCCACCGTGAATACGATGCAAACGGCGTGAGCAACTGCACCAGCTCGAGACACTCAGGTGCGCGACATTCCCGCCAGGCGCGCGAGCTGTTCGCGCGTGCCAACCACCACCAGGATGTCACCAGCGGACAGCACCGTGTCGGGCGTGGGGGCGGCGATCAGCTTCCCGGTGCGCTGCCGCAATGCCACCACGTTCACACCGGTGACCTGTCTTATCGCCGAGGCGCCGATGGCACAGCCGTCGAGGCGCGACTCGATGGCAACGACCATCTCCTCCATCCACAGTTCGAGTTCCTCATCGTGCATGACGACTTCCAGGAACTCGACCACGTTGGGCCGCAGGGCCATCTGCGCAATCCGCCGGCCCGCCAGACCATACGGCAACAGCACGCGGTTGGCCCCGGCCGTGATCAGCTTGGACTCGGTCGCGTCCTTGTTCGCGCGCGCGATGATGAACAAGTTGTCGTTCAGCGCCCGGGCCGAGAGCACCACCATCAGATTCACGGCATCGTCGGCCATTCCGGCCACCAGCCCACGCGCCCGCTCGACGCCCGCCCGCTTCAGAACCGTGTCGTCCCCGGCGTCGCCAAGTAGGGCCAGATAGCCGTTCGTCATCGCCAGGTCGATGTTGGCCGCGTCCAAGTCAACCACAACCAGCGGCTTACTCTCGCGCCGGAACTCGGCCGCTACGCGCCGTCCCATCCGGCCGTACCCGCATACGATGTAGTGGTCATGCAGCCGTTCTATTTGCTTTTCCATTCTTCGTTGACCCATGAAGCCGCGCAGTTCGCCGGCAATCACGTAGTTGGCGACGGCGGTCGCCGTGTACATGAACGCCCCCACGCCGAAGAGAATCAGCACGATGGTGAAAACGCGCCCGGGCGGGTCCAGATCGCGGACCTCCCGGAACCCCACGGTCGTGACGGTAATCACGGCCATGTACAGCGAGTCCGTAACGGACATTCTCTCGAGGAAGTGGTAGCCGGCCGTGCCAAACGCGATCACCAGGCCCAATGCGGCCAGGGGTCTCATCAGGCGTTGTGCGATGCCGCCGTCCGCCGTGACCATGAGCTGCGTCAGCCTCCGATCGACTTCTGCGTTTGTCGGCCCACGAATGCTGAGTGACACTTCGTAACGCACGTCGTCGTCGTATGCAAGCGGCCCGGCGCTGAGCCCTTCGCCAAATCAGTCACACCCTCCGGCGCAAGCTGGCGTGCCGATTGCCCCCCCGGTGCTGTTTCTCACGCTGTCTGCGTTTTATCCGAGCAGCCGCGACCGTAAGGGAGCGGTGCTCCTCGCGCACAACAACCGCTTCCTCACGGCTTACCAGGTCCGCCGTAGGGGTTTCCAGCGTTGTAGTGCCAGGCACATCCGCGGTCGGCGGGGGCTTATTTACAGGTCCATGCAGGAGCGTCGAAACGATGCTCCGCGTCGAGGGCATGGTCTCAGGGGCTCCGCAGCGGCGATTGCGCCGCCGCAACATCGGCCGCGCAAGGAATATCAGACGTTGTGGTTGGCACAGGGACCACAGGTTGTGCTCTTGCAGGCCTTTTCGGTTGAATTACGCCCGCACGGTGCCTAGCATCACCTGCGGGAGTTGTAGTGGTACTTCTCTGGCTCCGTGCGCCCATTGGTTTCGGCACCGGTCGGGACCGAGGGCAAGCCAAGTCTGCGGGCTTGCCGGGCACGCGGTCACCAGCAGGGTGTGCCGCTCGCTGGGGGATGCGTGTGATCGCCTGAGCGCGAGAGAGGCACACGCCACCAGATCGCACCCGCACAGCGTGGGAATGGAGTCCTGGGACGCATGTGATGTAGTCCGAGTTCACCACGTGCGCTCGTAAGTGAGGACGAGACGGGTAGCCTGGTCAGGTTGCCAGATAGCGAGGAAGGACGCGTCGACCCCCTCGACCGGTTCGAGGAAACGGGTTTGTCTGATGTTGTGCAGGTCACAAGTGTGACCAGTCTCTCCCTATTCTTGGAGGTGCCGAATGATGCGTACTGTTGCTTTGTTGGTAGTCTTTGCGCTGGCCGCCGTGCCGGCTCTGGCGCAGGGCTTTACCGAGGACTTTGAAGGTGGAATCCCCGCCACGTGGACCGTCATCGACAACGAGATGACGGGCGTGGCCTGGGACACCAACGTGTTTTGGGGCGACGATAACTGGACCGGTGGCGGCGGCATGTGCGCCGATGTCAACTCGGACACCTTCGGCACCGCCGAGTTCGACACCGAACTCATCACACATTCGTTTGTGGTTCCGGGCGGCGCGATGCTCGAATACGTCACGAACTACGCCAACTTCGCCGCCTATGACTTCGCCGACGTTGACATCGATGCCGGTGCCGGCTGGGTCAACCTGTTGAGCTGGAACGAGGATCACGGCGGCTTCAAGGCCCTTCCGGGCGAGTTCGTCAGCCTCGACCTGTCGGCCTACGCCGGGCAGACCGCCCAGGTCCGCTTCCACTACTATGATCCAAACACTGGCGACTACGACTGGTACTGGGAAGTTGACGACGTCACCGTCACACCCGAGCCCGCCAGCCTTGGTCTGCTGAGCATTGGTGCCCTGGCGCTGCTGCGTCGGCGCTAGAGCCGCGGGACCAGCGAAAACCCGCATCCCGGGCCGCCTGTTGCAGGCGGCCCTCTTTTATGCGCCGCGCTCCCCTCGAACGTCAGACCATGCCCCGCCGCTTGCGCAGCGCCCATTCCAACGCCAGCGCACCCACTAGCACGGTAAACGGCAGCCACGGTTTACGCTGCGTCACATCGTATTGCACGGTTGCTTCGATCCTCCGCCGGCGATCCGTCGTAGCCAGGTCACGCAGCAGTTCGGGCAGTTGCTCGATCTCGGCGTAACGCCCGCCATGCTCGGCGGTCAGCTCCGCAACCTGTCGCAAAAGCATCAGGTTGCTGGTGGGCGGACGAAGCTCCAGATCGGTTTCCGAGATCGTAAACTGGGTGCGTGCCGTCAGCTCTTCTTCCAGCAGCGCCAACGCTGCCGTTGTGGACGCTTCGGGCATGCCGCCGGCGAAGGATGACGCCAACGTGAACTCCAGTTCATATTTGCCAACGCGGGCCAGCAGCTCGCCATGGACGTGCGTCGTCAACTCAGCTACCCATTCACGGCCCGCGCGTCTAAGCGGTATCACAACCTCACCGGGTGCGCCGGCCTCGATCTGCGTCGCCATTTCCGTAGCGACGGGCCTCGATTGCGGCGTGGGAGGCGCGGGTTGGGGTTGCGCCGGCGGCCGCAGCGTCAGGCGGGCTGACAGCTCGGTTGGATCGATGGAGGAGTCGAGCGCTGCCAATCCGGTGACTCCCGCGCGAATCAGCACTGGGCGCCGCCCAGCACTCAAGGCCGCGCGCGGATATGTCGTGGCATCCGCGAGCACCCAGGCGCGCGGTCTCCGATGCGCCAGCCAGACCACGAGTTGTCGCCAGAACTGGCGGTGCAGCGCCGCCCCCTCGTCTGAGCCCAGCGCCCACGGCCAGGTGCTGTTCCAGGCCGCCGCCACGCATCGTCCTCGTCCCACCTCTTGGGCTACGAGGAGCGGCTGACCCTGTTCGTTCTCGGCCAGCACTGCTGCCACCGGGTTTGGCTGTCCCAGCCGTGCCGCGCCGCCGAGTGTGGGCAGACTCTCCCACACCGCCCGGACTTGCGGCAAGCTCGGTGGCGCCATGGGAGACGCCGGCCTGCCAGCCCGGGACTGTGCGGCGTGCGCGGTCGTACCCCTGAATACCGGGTGGTCCCAGCCGGTGGCGCTGGGCAGCAGGCGCGGCCGGTAGCCGACCGGCGGAATCTCCAACACGAACCGAACCGGGCAGAGATCTCCGAGTGTGGTCTGGTCGTAGTCGCCTTCGTTGTAGAAATCGGGCCCACCGGCCAGTAGCAATCCTACGCCGCGGGTTGTAACAGCGTCGGCCAGCGCCTTCAACGTGCGCGAGCTCAGCCGCCACTTGGGCACGTTGCCCAGAACGACCACGTCGTACTCCTCCCAGGCCTCCGCACCGGTCGTGAAGCGCGAGTCAATCCGTCCGGGGTTGCGCGGCAGAAACTTGGGCGTCGTTTCCAGCCGCGGATCTCCCGCCCAGGCCCGCAGGACAAAGGCCGCTTCGGTGCGCGGCGCCCCCTCGAGCAATAGGACGCGAATGCGGTCTTCGGTTACCTCGAGCACCGACGACATCTCGTAGACCGCGGCTCCCAGCACTTCCGGAAGCGTCACGCGCAACGTCAGGCGGTGAACGCCCGGGGTGTTCGGCGCAACTTCAAAGTCGCTCGTGAGTCGCTGCGACTCCGCGACGATCTGCGTCGGTTCCTCCGCAACGACTTCGTCGTCCCAAAGCAATTCGAGCAACACCGTCTGGCGCAGGCACCCCTGAACACGCGCCGCCGCGTGAACTCGCAGGTGGTCACGCAAGCCGATCCGCGGCGGCAACGCCAGAGGTTGCAGGTCCACCGTCGGCGAGCGACCCGGCGCCGGCCCCACCCCGCACGTAATCAGGGCCGTCTTCTGTTCCGCCAGCACGCGCGCCGCCCGCCGCACATCCGGTGCTTCCGCCACGTTCTCGGCGCCGTCGCTGATCAGCAGCACGGCGTATGGCGGGTTCTGGTCCTCGGAGCGCAACTGGCCACTGTGCCGCAGCGCGTCGGCCACGCCCGAGAGCATGTCGCGCGGGGCAATCTGCCATCCCTCGGGCGGCTCAGTCCCGACCCGCAGCCCCAGCACACGCACGTCGTACATTTCGTTCAGGCGGGCGACCCACGAGCGGGCCAGGGCGATGGCCTTATTGGCACGTTCTGCCCGCGTCGGCGCCGGTGCATCCGCGTCCGTCCGATCGGCGATCGACATCGAGTTGGATTGATCGAGCAGGGCCACCAGCAGCGGCTTGCGCCACTCGACGACCGTCCAACGCCAGATCGGCCGCCCGACCATCAGGACAACCGCGACCCACGCGACCACACGGATCGCGACCAGCAGCGCGGCAGTCAGCGCGCCGACGCTGCGCGGCCGACGACGATACGACTCGATTGTCAGCCATACCAGCGCGGCCAGCGCAAGGGCCCCGATCAATACGTGCGCCACGAGGGTGTCCTCGTGCACCAGCCACGCCGCCAGCAAGGCGGCACCGGCGCCGAGGGCCAACGCACGCCCCCCATGGCGCACAGCCCGGCCCAGCGGCACGTGCGTCGCAGCATCCACCCGAGGCGGCCGTCGCCGCAGGAGCACGCTCGCCGCCACGGCCGCGACGAACCCCGCGGCCAACCAACCCGGCTGCAATAGAACGAAGGTGGCGATCAAGGGACGTTACCCGCGCAGCTAATGTAGTTTCTCACGCTGCTCGCATCTTATCCGAGCCGCGACCGTGAGGCAGCGGCGCCCCTCGCGCGCAAGGACCACTTCCTTACTGGCGCAGCGCGGTCCAGAAATGACGCTCCACTTGTGGCCAACTACACTAGCGCGGCGGTCCAGAAAGCCGCTTTGACAACGGCGCGCTCATCGGATTATGCCAAACGCGGCAGAGCGGGACGGCGGAGCGCGTGTAGTCCGCCTGCGACCACTCGGGATCGGTCGAGTACGCCCAACCCTGTCCATCGGCGCCAGCAAACTCGTACAACAGAGCCGTCGTGGGCGATGGGTTGGCCTGATCGGCGGGCAGGCCGTAGAAGACGATCGCGCGATCGTCGCCCGCGGCGTCAGCGACCGGAACGGCAGCGAGTCGCGCGCCGGCGCCTGCGTGTGCATCCTGGCGCACGGCAACGACGCCGGCCCGCGGTCGGTCCAGGGCGAAGAAGGCGACCTCGCGCGGCTGTGGCAGCGCGGGCAGGTGCCGGGCCGTGGCAAGCCGGTCCGGCTCATCCGCACAGGACAGGCGGTACACCGGTACCGGCAACGCAAGCCGCTCGTCGGCCAGGTTCAGCTTGTACATGATCTGGTTGTAGTCGTAGCGCGGCGTCTTGTCGGGATTGCCCGAGAAGGTGTTGGCGTAGGTGCCTTCGAAGTAAATGACGCGGCCACCATCCTTGTCAAAGACGGGGTGTTGCTTCGGATTATAGAAGCTGTACTTGTCGTGCGTGACAATCTTGCGGGCGTATGCCCACGGGCCCAGCGGCGTGTCAGCCTCCGCATACCACGTCTCACCGAGCATCGAGGTGCCAAAGCACTCACAACGGATCGTGATCCACCGCTGGCGATGCTCATTCCAGTACACTGAACCGTTGTGGGCCAACACCGCCTGACCGGTATCGGCGTCCTGGAGGTGAATCCAGGCTTCCTCGGGCTTCAGCTTCCCGGCTTTGATGAGCTCTTGCTGTTGCGGCTGGTCCAGCGCCGGCGTGTTCCGCTTCCACGCGTAGCGGATCCGACCCGCGGCATCCCGCTCGATTTCCGCAGCATTCAGCCGGCCGCCCTCCTTGAGCGGCGTCCACGCTTCGTATTGGCTGAGGTCGAGGTAGGCTTCCGCGGTCGCGCGAACCCGCACGAGCGGCAACGGATTGGGAAACCAGATGTATTCGACGCCCTCGTCGGCGTAGATGAACGGATGCCCGCCCGGGCGCACCGGAGCGTTCAAGTCGAACTCGCTCACCTTCTCGAAGATCTGGCTCTCATCGTTGTACAGCATGAAACCACGCTCGACCGCCTCCATCGCCGTTGTCACACGCGCGTACGCGGCGTACATCCGCTGCTGTCCGCCTTCGCCGGGCAAGGTCACAAAAGCATCGAGCCAGACGGGGCCGGGCTCTTGTCGTGGGGCCAGCTTCTTCGCGAACCCGTCCGGGCGGGTGAAATAGTCCAGGTTTACGCCGATTTCGGGGTCGAGCCCGCCGTCAGACGGCAACTGCGATGTTGCCCCGGCCATGTGGAAGTTGCCGAGGGGATACTTCGGCCAACCGGTATCGCCCCAGAACCAGTAGAGGCGGCCGCGATAGACGGCATTCTGAATGCTGTCCTGGCCAAGCACGTCGCCGTTCAGAATCGGTTTGCTCAGAGGAACCGGCTGCCCCGCCAGGACGCTGTCCCGGTAGATCCCGCCGCCGGTGACGCGGTAGAGCCGTTCCGCGATATTGAGCCGCTTGAGCTTCAGCTCAGCCCGTCCGCCCGCGACGACATGCAACGCTGTACCGGCCATCCCAAAGCCGTCGGCGGGAAACGCGTAGCCGTGACTCTTGACGAAGAAGAACACGTCACGGTCCATGAGGCCCGGCTCATGAAAGGCCACGATACCGTTGCTGTCGGTGTAGTGGCGGATGTTGTTGACCGTCTGCAACTCGACCAGCGGTACACCCCGGCCGGTCTGCTCGTCAACAACGACAATCTGGAAGTACTCGCCCGCGTCAATCCCGGGCGCAGCCCCGAATACGGCAATAGTCAGCACGGCGGACAATGCAAACACGGCAGCACTCCTGTTGATGGACCACACCCCAAGTCCATCCGCGTACCAGCCGTGTGTCAAGCGCCGCCGGCGATCAACTCGGCGATCGGCCTACCACCCCCTTTGCAGCGCTGGGAGATGGTGATTGAGCGAGGCGTCGCGCAGCCGTTCGAGCACCCTCCTGATGTCCTCGTGATCAACAGCATCGATCAACTCGTCGTACATGGCGACATTGCCGGCCTCCACTTCAGCCGCAAGCTGGATGGCGCCCTGCGGCGTTTTTGGAACGGCGGGAGTGCCGACCGCACTCCGCTCAGGCGGCTCCAGGCCATAGCGCTCGAAGAGGCTCAGCAATGCCCCGGCGTGCCGTTGTTCGGCGCGGCGGATGTTCTCCAGCTTCCGCGACGAGCCGAATTTCTCGATGACACTCGAGTAGTATGCGTCGGCGCCGTACTCGTCCAGGAGCGCAGCGCGCAGGGCGTCTTCCTCAGCGGCGCCGAGCGTGCCGACGGCGGCATTCCGGCCACGAGACGCCGATCCGCCGTCCTGGTAGCCTCGGGCGTCGAAGCGCCCGCGCTCAGCGCGTCCTCGCCATGCGCCGTCGGACTGCCGGCCACGCCCGCCTGCGCGCGGGGACACGCCGGAGTTACCGCGATTGACACCGGGTTTCTGCTGCCGACAAGCGGGCGCGTTCGAAACCGTGGCAGCACCGCAACCTCGGCGGAGATGACCTTGTCGCGCACTCAAGCCGCTTCCGCTCCAACGACCCCCACGCGACAGGGCGCCGTCACAATCGCCGTCGGCGCAGCAGCAGCAGCAGCAGCAGGTCGGACCGCAACGGAAGCTGCGCTCCCTTAGCGGCCGACTGGCTGAGCGTTGCGGGGCATCCGTTGCCGACCTTGCTCTGCGGCTCTGAAGGAGGTAGGGAACGACACCGGTGTTCGCTGCGCACGCTTGGCGCACGGCGACCTGTCGCGCCTTGCCCGCGCGTTCTCCACTGCGTCCGCTGTTGGCGTCGAAACTCCCCGATCGGCCCTGGGCCCAGGCAAAAGTTGCGCTCGCGGTCAACACGATCGTGACCGCCGTCATCCGTTTCATGGCTGATCTCCTTGCTCGCCAACGTCAGGGCGCGAGGTTGGCGCTTCGTCCGTCGAATCATCCCGGTTTGGACCGCGGCCACCGTCCCGGCTGCGACCAGGGCCCCGCCCGGCGGGCGGGCCGCCGCGTCCTTGTCTACCGCGCCCCTCTCGCCAGCCTTCGCTTTGTCCGTGCCTCCAGCGATGGCCGCCGGCCGCGCGGATGCCGTCTGCACACCTTCGGAACAACTTCGACCGTGGCTCATCCGTCAGGTGCGGGCGCAAAGCGAGCAGGTGCTGCGCGACTCGCCGTTCGAGCTGATCGTGAACCGCGATGACCGTCTCGACCTGGCGCAGGATCGCCTCGTCCGTGGCGTCCACGGCCTCAAACATGGTCGCCAGCTTCTCGCGTTCGGCTTCGAGCGCGGCTTCGAGCAGCGTCTTCTCGTCATCGAACTCCGGATCGACCCCGGAAATGCGCTCGATCTGCTCGGGCAACAGCCGCAGCCATGTGCCCAACACTTCCGTCGGGCCGGCAGGCTGACGATGCGCTTCCTGTGCCGCTGGTTGCGATTGCCGCGCGTGGGTCGCCATGAAGCTGCCCAACGCGCAAAGGACGAATGCGCCCACGACGCTGGCATCTCGTATGAGCCTCATGACGCATCTCCTGCTTCAGCAGCGCTGGTCAAGTCAGAGACGGTCGTAAAGAGGCCCGTGGCCGAGGGCAACTCGATGAAGTGGAATCCAAGCGCATCCAGCACCTCCTCCGCGCTCACCATCGGGACCGCCTGTAGCGCCCCCCCACGGGCCCCCAAGATCCTCCCGCCGACGTAGCCTGTTCCAACGCCCAGGACGATGGCCGCCGCGACCCGACCGATTCGGCCTGCTCTCGTCCAGCCCGGCCGAATCGTCGCAGACTGCCAATCGTCGAGCCGTTGGTCGATCGCGGGCCACTGGTCAGGCAGGTCGGTTTCCACCTGCCAGTCTCCGAGGACAGCGCGCAGCGCCCGATGCTGCTCGAAGGCCTTTCGGCATTCGGCGCAGGACTCAAGGTGCGCCTCGATCTCGCGTCGCTGACCGTCTGATAACTCCGCGGCGGCCAGTCTGATCAGATTCGTTTCGCTCACATGACTCATTGCCCGGCTCCATCGTTTGAACGCGTCCGCCGTGTCATTCCGGCGGAGGATTGTGCATATTCCTGGCCCCTTCAGTCAGCCACCCTCCAAATCCGCGAGCAGTTCGCGGAGCCCGCCGTAGGCCCGCACGAGACAGGACTCGACGGCGCTGCTACTCCAGCCCGTCGTGGCGGCAATATCCTTATAGGACATTCCCTCGAAGCGGTGGAGAATCAGCGCAAGTCGCTGGCGATCAGGGAGTTGGGCGATGGCCCGCCGGACCTTGTCCTGCCGCTCGGCGCGCTGCACCGGCTCCGCGGCATCGGGGGCCTGTTCGCCCGCGGACTGCAAATCGAGTGAGACCGGATCACGCCGTGCTCTGCGGCGCTGGTCCCAGCACAGGTTGGCCACCACCCGGTAAAGCCACGTCGTGAACTGCGCCCTCGGGCGATATGAGCTAGCGCGCTCAAACACCCGCACGAAGGCATCCTGGCAGATGTCTTCGGCGGCCTCGCGGCGCCCCAGAAATCGTAGCGCCAGGCCGATGACCTTCTCCTGATGACGACGAACCAACACGGCCAGCGCCGCGCGGTCGCGTCCGGCCACGCGCACCATCAGCACATGATCGCTCAGGTCATCATAAACCGGGTTGTGAGGTTCGGTGGCCAGGGCGTTGAAGTCGTCCTTTCGGAGCTTTGAATGTTCGGCCGCAGGAATACCCGCGGCGGTGCGTTAAACCAATGGTTGCGAGGATTGTCCATGGACCGGTCGGCAACCGCAATGAGTCGGCTTAATGGCGTTGAGCCGGCAAAACCCGTGAATAACTTGGCAACGCCTGACATACAGGAGTATTCGACTATGAAACGTGCATTGATTTTGCTGTGTCCGCTCGCCTTGCTGGTGGTCACAACGGGCTGTGATGAGATGCTGCTCGAGGGCCTGCCTCCCAACGTACAGGCGCTCGTTTCCGGCGTAGACGGCGTGAAGATCGACCTGGTGTCACAGGACGGCGGGTTCGGCGCCGGCAGTGGCGATCAAGTGCGCCAACGTCTCATGGATGGCTCATGTGAAGGCGATGGCAACCAGTACCAGTACCAATACGCGGGCTCGAACGGCGCCGGCGGCAATGGTAGCGGCGGCGCCGGGGGCAGCGGCAACGGCGACCAACTTCGTCTGCGTGACGGGAGCTGCGGCGCCTGCGACTAAATGACCGCTCAGGATCTTGCGACATTCACTCGCGCATCAGCACCGCGCGGACTTAAGTCCGCGGCTCGTTGTATCGCATGATCGTTAGCACCGGTTTAGTGCTCGGCCAACGGTGAATTGAAGCGTGGCAAGGCACCAGTTCCCTCCCCAACGCTGGTGGGAGCGGGTAACCGAGCGCGGGGCGCCCAAGTTCGGGTGCCTCGTGCTCACCACAAGCTCAGCCAGGAGTCCGGATCATGCGGCGCTCCACGCTCAACTTCCTCAGCGATGCGCTCTCACTCCTCGTGATGTTCGGCGTGACCACCACCGGTCTGATCTGATCGTCAGATACCTCTTGCCCCCCGGGTCGGCGGCCGAAGCCATGGCGCCAGGACGGCGTCGGGCCGATTGCGGGCGCGCTCACGCACTCGGCGCCAAACCTCGATATCGGCCCTGGACCTTTAGCGGGGCAATCCCGAATGGCGCGTTGACCAATCCGTGCTCGCCAAGTTTCGCCAATCGCGGCCGAACGGGGCGGTCTTGTGCGCGTAAATTGCCCCCGACCACTCGCGCTCGGTTTAGCGCGCCCAACTCGGCCCCTCACGCCCCCGAATTCGTAGAGCAGGGTCGTCCTGGGCGGTGGGGCAGCCTCATCGACGGGCAGGCATAGAGGACGATCACGCGATCGTCACCCCCGCCCTCGGCGACCGGCAATCGTGCAACTGCTCAGCGGTCACCTGCATCGCTGTCGCGAATCGGGGGGGCGTCAAAGGCAATGCAGTACTGCGCATTTAGCAAAGGGTACTGCACGCGTACGCGGTACCCACGAAGATAGTCGCTGTTCCACCCCAGCCTGTCACAGACGTACTGCACCATTTCAACGTGGCGACCAACCTCGCTGGCCCGAAAACGGGCCACGCTGCGACCGAGCGACTGTATGGATTCCATTACGTCCATCCGGTCGAGCTCGCGCGACGGATCGTCCGGAGGTGCGAGACCGCGAACGTGCATGTCGTAGATCAGCAGTTGTGGATCGCTGCCCGGCCACACATCGTCGTGCAGGAGGATGTTCATCAGCAGGATCTTGGCCGGCAGATTCACGCCAGCCGACCAGTGCGGTCGTACCGGCGGGTCCTCAGGGGCCCGAAACAGCGGCCGTCCGCCACGCACGACGTTCACCGCAAACACATCGACCGCAGCGTTCGTGCCAATCTCGTTGCCGGCGAGCATGTAGTTCGTCATGTCTCCGGTTTGCACCGCTTCCAGCTCAGGGCACGGCGACGAGCAGAACCGACGCAGCAGGGGGTAGTGATGGCCGCTCTGGTCGGCAGGGACATCCTCGAGCAGGTACTCCAGCGGCTGCGGCGCGCGCGGCTGCGGCAAATGGGCGGCGACGGGTACGCGCACACTCGGACGCAGTCGCCGCAATCCCAACATCCCCTCGATGATGGCGATGTCGCAACGCTTCCCGTCCGCAGCAGGGTAGTAGATCGCCGTGTCGAGCTGTACATCTGCGCGCACACCCATCAGGTTCCCGATCCCTTTGAAGGCTAGCTGCTTGTTCGCGAGCTCAAAACGTTCGCGCGCGTCCGGTAACCACTCGGTGATGGCGGCATCAAAGCCATCCCACCCGCCCAGCTCCGTATGCACAATCTGCTCGAACTTCCGCAATGCTGCCTCGGCGCGGTCGATCGCGTCCCGGGCGACGCTCGCTTTGGCGGCCTGGAAAATGGTCCGCAGGCCCGCGCTGCGCGGCATGCGGCTGATGGCCGCGAGCGGGTCATCTGTGCGGGTGGCGCTCAGCAGGCGACCGGCGAGGGTCCGGTGGACCTTCAGCGTGCGCGCAAGCTCCTGTGGACTGCGTGACTTAGCGGGAATCTGCTCGGTCAGGGCCCGCAGCGCATCATGGAGTTCGCGACCGAGAAATCGGATGTTCTTTGCGACGGGACTCGCCCCGGCGTTCGCCTCACTTGCGCTCTGCTGGGGTGCCGCGTTTTCTATCTGGTCCATACACCTGTATTGAACGCGGCTCGGGGGTGGATGTCAAGGCTGCTGAGTCAGCGCCGAAAATGTTCTGGGCATGAGCTCAGAGCACTCTTGGCCCGCTCTCGGCCCTCTGCTGTTCTACCTGGTGCGCTGATTGGCTTTGCCGACCCCGTCGCGCCGCGGATCTCCAGTGTCGAGCGTCGCCCCTGTGTTTAGGCAGCCCGGGACCCAGCCTCGATCGCAGGCTTGCCGGGGCCGAGCCTTGATGGGAGACTTTCAGGTGCGTTTCGTCGGTGTTCTGGGGGCACTACTCCTGCTGACGGGGCCGACCGGGGCGTTGGCCGCAGGCGACACCGTCGTCATGTACCTTTCCGACCAGAATCTGGACGCGATCCTGCGGATCGAGGACCTCAACGACGACGGCGACACGCTCGACGCCGGCGAGGTCTACGACCAACTGGGCTTCAATCTCGACAACTTCGGGACGATGACTTACAACCCGTACACAGATGAAATGTACACGGGGGGTACCTACAGCATCGGCCAGGCCTTGCTGCTGTCGCTGTACGACACCAACGGTAACGGCGTGATCGAGCCGTTGACCGAGATTCGCGTGCTGTGGGACCAGAACTCAGGGACAGACACGAACTACATCGATGAGCCGCGCGATCTGTACTTCCTATCGGATGGCTCGGTCCTGTGGGTCGACCAGCTCTATGATCAGGCCCTGCGTCTGGTCGACGCCAACGCCGACGGCGACTTAGGCGAGACGTTTATCGTCTACAACGCCGACCTGGCACAAGCTGCCGGCCAGCCCGTCGCCGATCGACCGCAGACCATCGTCGGCATCGTTCTGCCCACCACTGGTGACGTGAGCTGCAACGGCTTCATCAATGGTTTCGATATCGACGCGTTCGTGCTGGCGCTTTCCGATCCGGACGCCTGCGCGCTCGCGTATCCCGATTGCGATATCACGCGGGCCGACATCAACGGTGACGGCGACGTCAACGGGTTCGATATCGACCCGTTTGTCCTCCTGTTGAGCGGTGGCAAGTAGCCAGCGCTCAGGCGAGTGGACGCTGGCCTGACACGCCGGCACGGCCCACGCCTGCCAAACTGGCCGCCGCAACGGTCTCGTAGACGCGCAGATGAAGCGCCTGCTGCCACTGTGTCGGTCAGACGCATTCACGATTCTACTGGCTCATCATCCGCACGCATTCGACCGCGCCGCGGAGGCGGGCATCCCGCTGACCCTCGCCGGTCATACGCACGGCGGGCAACTGATGCTGGGTAACGACGTTGGAGCGGGATCAGTCCTGTTCAAGTACTGCTCGGGACCGTATCGCCGGGGCGCGTCGACGCTCGTTGTCTCGAATGGGGTGGGAAACTGGTTCCCACTACGGGTCAACGCCCCGGCGGAGATTCTGCACCTGACATTGCGTGCGGAGCCGGGTGTCAACGCTTGCCATGTGCCCGCCCCTGGCTGAAACGGTCGTGAATCACGACCTCCTCCAGCGGCAGTTGCCCAGGCTTGGGCCAGGCCGGCTTCGTGCCCCGACCGACGGCGATCAGCGGGCCGAGCACGTGGTCCGCCGGTAGGTTGATCAACTCCGCCACCTTGTCCTGGTCGAATCCGATCATCGGGCAGGAGTCATAGCCCATGGCTTTGGCGGCGAGCATGATCGTCTGTGCGGCAATGCCGATTGACCGCAGCGCTTCATCGCGCTGGAGCCACTCGCGGCCCTCGTGGAACGGTCCCATCCAGTCGACCAGCACCTTCGCCACTTCGGGCGGCGCGTCGCGCCAGTAGCGCTGCGGGTCCTTCTTCCAAGCCAGGATATCGGCGGTTATCACAATCAGCAGTGAGGCATCGGTGATCTGCGCCTGGTCGTTGCCGGCCGCGCGGATCCCCCGGCGCAGCTCCTTGTCACTCACGACGACAAACCGCCAATGCTGTATGTTGAAGCTGGTCGGAGACTGGATGGCGGCCGCGAGCAGTCTGCGCTGGTCTTCCTCCGGCATCACGTGCTTCGGATCGTAGTGCTTGACGGCCCGGCGGCTGTAGATGGCCTCGAACGTATCCATGTCTTGGTCCTCCATTCGTTCCCTGATTATAGGGCAGTACTCCCCGGGGGACGGAGCGTCCGATCACATTCGGGCGGGGGGTCTTGGCCGCGCCGCTCGCCGCTGAGAGGCAATATCTGCGTGTGGGGACCGGTCCGCAGGCTCTCATCACGACCCCGACTGCCCCGACGGGGTCACGAAACCACCTCCAGGGGCTAGCCCGATCTGCGCGCCGGAATGCCCCACGTTGGCGCTCAGCTTGGCGAAATGCAGGCCGGCGTATGTGGCGCCGATACATAGAGTGGCGGTTCGCTGTGTTCAGGTCCGCATCGTGTGGTGAACAAACTCCACCTGCTCGCCGGCTGCGCACCGAACCGCCTGCGCCGCTGTCGAGATGCGATCCGGCTTAGGAACCGCAGGCTTGAAGAGCATCGCCACAAAGTTCCTTGTGCCCGTAGTCATCCTGGCCGCCATATTCGTGACGCTGGATGGGTACCAACACTACTCAGCGATCGAGGCGGAAATGACGGAGTTGGTTGACGGGCAGGCAGCGCTGGCACTGGCGTTCGACCTGGCGATCCGCAGCTACGTGGCCGAGGAGGTCCGTCCGGCCATGGAGCGGCGGACGGCACCGGGCGAGTTCATGCCCGAGACGATGTCCACGTCATTTGTGGCGCGCAGCATCTTCGAGAAGGTCCGCCGGGACTTCCCCGATTACATCATCAAGTTCTCCTCGGATGATCCGCGGAATCCGGCCAACCAGGCCGGCCCCGACGAACTACACATGATCGAGTACTTCAACGCCCATCCGGAAACCAAGGCGTGGAACGGAAAGATAGCGCTGAATGGGCAGCCACACCTGGCCCACTTCAGTGCCCGCCGGATGAAGGAGAGTTGCCGCCAGTGTCACGGGCATCCCGACGATGCGCCGGCGTCGCTGCTGGAGCGGTACGGGCGGACCGCCGGCTTCCACCGGCCGATCGGCGAAGTGGTCGCGCTTGACACGGTGGCGATCCCGCTGGCGAAGACCCAGGCGGCCGTCACGGCCGCGACGTTTCGTCATGTTGCCCTCATGTCCGCGGCTGTGGCCATGCTTGTCGTGCTGATTGCCGTGGTGTTCCGCTTCGTCGTGGCACGCCGGCTGGGCAAAATGCAGGCGCACTTCGAGTGCATCGCCGCCCAACCGGATGCCGCCAACATGAGCCCCGCTGCAGAGCGTGGTCACGACGAGATCGGTGCGTTGACCCGCAGCTTCAACGCCATGGTCGAGAGAGTGCGGGACGCCCACGCCTCGCTCGAGCAGCGGGTGTCGGAACAGACGGCCGATCTGCGCCAGGCAAACGACGAGTTGCAGCGTGAGGCCAATGAGCGCAAGCGGTCCGAAGAACAATTACAGGTCGCCAAAGACCAGGCCGAGGCCGCCAGCCAGGCCAAGAGCGAGTTTCTGGCCAATATGAGCCATGAGATTCGCACACCCATGACGGCGATCAACGGGTTCGCAGAGCTTCTTCGCGATGAGTTGCACTGCTGTGTTGCCTGCCCAGAGCACGCTACGTGTGAGGTCCGCGCGCAAAGCTCCGAACATGTCAGGACAATATGCAAGAACGGCAAGTACCTGCTCGGCTTGCTCGATGATATCCTCGACCTATCCAAGATCGAGGCCGGCAAGATGACGGTTGAGCAAACGACCTGCTCACCTTGCCTGCTGATCGCCGGACTGGCCGCACTGGCGCGCGTCCGCGCCGACGCAAAGGGGCTGCTGTTCCAGGTCGAGTTTGCCACACCGGTACCCGAGACCATCCAGACCGATCCCAAGCGTCTGCGGCAGGTGCTCATCAACGTGCTGGGCAATGCCATCAAGTTCACAGAGGCGGGCGAAGTGCGGCTGGTCACACGCTTCATCGACAATGATCACAGCCCCATCATGCACTTCGACGTCGTGGACAGCGGCGTGGGCATGGCCAAAGAACATCTCGGGCGGCTGTTCCAGCCGTTCACGCAGGCGGACTCATCGACTACCCGCAAATTCGGCGGCACGGGTCTCGGCTTGGCCATCTCCAAGCAGCTCGTTGGACTGCTCGGCGGCGACATCACGGTGGTCGACACTCAGGAAGGCAGAGGGACGCGCATGCGCGTCGCCGTCGCCACGGGACCGCTGGTGGGCGTGAGGATGATCGAAGACCCGCTCGCCTGCATCGCGCTCGCGAACGATGAGTCCTCTGTCATGGCGAATCCGAACCAAGCCGACATACACGGGAGCAGCGTCCTTCTGGCCGAGGATGGTCCCGACAACCAACGTCTGATTGCTCACCTCCTCCGCAAGGCCGGTGCGAAAGTCACGGTCGTGGAGAACGGCCGACTGGCTGTCGATGCGGCGCTGTCGGCGCGGGACGCGGATGATCCGTTCGACATGGTATTGATGGACATGCAGATGCCTGTCATGGACGGTTACGAAGCTGCGGCGCTCTTGCGACAGAACAGCTACGACGGCGCGATCATCGCCCTGACAGCCCACGCTATGTCGGGCGACCGCACGAAGTGTCTGACCGCCGGTTGCAACGACTATGCCACCAAGCCCATCGACCGCGAGAAACTGATGGAGACAATCCGCCGGAGCTTGCAGCTCACGCCGCGGGGCGCGTGACTCAGCGCCGCGGCGCCTACAGTATATTAGGGGTAACTCTGTATGCCTTCGTAAGTTCTGTCACGGGTCTCCTATGCCTGCACGGGCGCAAGTCGGTGCGCCGCAATCTGGACTTGGTCCATGAACTTCCCGCAGGCGGTCGCCTTGACTTGCCCATCCTGTGTGAGATCCGCTTTGAGCACGTGCAGCGGTGGGCAGCAGCGCTCGATCGAGGCCCGCACGGCTGCGGCCCGGCCCGTGCGCACCGGGTGTCGGAAACGCACGGTCAGCTCCGCCGTCACACCGGGGCGACCATGGGCAAAGAGGCAGTTGGTCATGGCACCATCAAGGAGCGCCGCAATCACACCCCCGTGCAGGACGTCGGCGTAACCTTCATACGCTGGCCGGCAGTCAAAGGTGGCCCGCACACTGCCGTCCGCGGCCGCCCGAAACTCAAGTTGCAGACCCTGGTGATTGTCCCGGCCGCAGACCACGCAGTTGGGGTGAGTGCTGGTTTGGATCTCGCCCAAGGCCTCTTCGGCCCAATCAGTGATCACAGAGGTTGCTCCCTGATTGCAGACTTCCGTCCACAAACGCGCTAGCGATCTGATCCGGGGCTTCCGCGGGAGCACCGAGAACAACACGGATGCCGTTTTGTGCGAACAACTGCTGCGCCCGTTGGCCCATGCCGCCGGTGATGATCACGTCGGCGCCAAGCTCATGCAGCCAAGCGGGCAGCACGCCCGGCTCGTGTGCGGGCGGCTTGTGAGCCGTTGTACCGATGATCACCTGGTCAGTTTCGTTGACATCGTACAGGGCAAACTCCTCGCAATGTCCAAAGTGCATGCTCACGCGTCCGGCCTGCACGGGAATGGCAATCTTCACGTCATGATCCTCCTTACCTTTGTTCCGTGTTGTGACACTGGTTTGTGGCGGTGTCGGCTGCCCCGCGCGCGGGGCTCTACGACTTGGCGCAGACCCGGGCAACGAGTCAGCGTCATATGGATCCAACTCCTCTGCGCGTCACGTTACTGCTGGACTCTCATCGCCGCGGGCGGCTGGTGCGGTGGCTTTGGGGCCGCTGAGGGTGCCCAGGACGGCCTCCCAGAGCAACCGCACATCAGCCGCGCTCCCATCCGGCGTATACTCGGTTACGGATTGCCTCTTAATCTGAGCCTCGGTGATCGCTCGATCGTAACGAACTCTCCCGGCTACCGCGAGGCCGCGGCGGCGCGCCAGAGCTTCGATGTCCAGGGTAAGCTGCTCGTTTATGTCCCACTTGTTGATGCAAATCAGCGTTTCGACACGGAAGTACCTGGTCAAATCTGATACGCGTTCCAGATCATGCCGGCCGCTCAAAGTCGGCTCCGTCACCACCAGCACCAGATCGGCGCCCACTATCGACGCGATCACCGGACAGCCGATCCCCGGAGAGCCGTCGATGAGCACCAGATCACGCTCCCGAGTCCTGGCGGTTTCCCGCGCTTGCTCGCGAACCAGGCTGACCAGCTTGCCGGAGTTCTCCTCCGCCACACCCAGCTTGGCATGCACCATTGGTCCGGCGCGCGTGTCGGATACGAACCACTCCCCATTGACCGCGGGAGCAAACTCGATGGCCTCTTCGGGACAGAACCAGGCACAGACGCCGCAACCCTCGCAGGCGATCGGATCGATTCGATACACCTTCTCGCGTTTTCCTTCACCGGCGTCGCGGCAAGAAACCGCATCGAAGCGGCACACCTCCGCGCATTTTCCACAGGCCGTGCAGCGTTCGGGCATGATCCGGGCCCGAGAGCCGCCGGAAAACGTCTCGCGTTTGACGATCGTCGGGTCGAGCACGAGGTGGAGATCGGCCGCGTCGACGTCGCAATCCGCCAGAACAGCGTTTTCGGCCAATGTGGCGAATGAGGCCACGATCGACGTCTTGCCGGTTCCGCCCTTGCCACTGATGACGACCAGTTCTTTCATCGCGGGGGTTCCCTTTCGGGCCGGCAGCGCGCCCGACCAGGCTGTCGCCCATCCGCCGCCGCGCTCGCCGTCTCCGTAAGTGCCTCCAACAACCGCGTGAACAATGCACGGTAGTCCGGCAGGGCGGCGCAGATCATCTCGCCTCGTGAATACGCTTCGGCAATCCTGCGATCGTCGCGGATCTCCGCCAGGATCCTGATCCCATCCTGGTGGCAGTAGCGGAGGACCTCGTCGTCGCCCACGTCGGCTCGGTTGATGACCACGCCAAAGCGAAGCTCCAAGACGCGCACCATTTCGACGGCAAGCTTCAGGTCATTCAGACCGAACGGCGTCGGTTCGGTCACAAGCACCACGTAGTCAGAACCCCGAACGCTCTCGATAACCGGGCACGAAGCTCCCGGCGGAGCATCCACCAGCACGAGGTCGGCCGCCGGCGTGGCCGCCTTGACCGCTCTGATCACAGGCGGGCTCATCGCCTCCCCGACATTCAGCAGTCCGTGGACAAAGTGGATAGGGCCGGCGTGACCGGTCTCCAATACGCCGATCTCGCGAGGCACTTCCGTTATCGCATTGGTTGGACAAACCAGCGAACAACCGCCGCAAGCATGACACAGCTCAGGGTAAACCAGGACCTTCTGTCCCAGGCACACGATGGCGCTGTACTGGCAAATCTCGCCACACTGGCCGCAATGAGTACACTTCTCCTCATCCACTTCGGGAATCAAGTTCCCGACCGAAGTGCGCTGCAAAATCTCCGGCTTCAGGAACAGGTGCCCGTTTGGTTCTTCCACGTCGCAGTCAAGGTACGCCACGGAGCGCCCCTGGCGCGACGCCGTCAAGGCCAGGTTCGTGGCCAGAGTCGTCTTGCCCGTTCCGCCCTTGCCGCTGGCGATGGCGATTCTCACGGCGTCCCCATGGTATTCCGCGGGCATCCGATTACCGCCCTCCTCCTCCTCCTCCTCCGCCACCACCGCCACCGCCACGTCCTCTTCCCATGCCGCGACCGCCGCCCTGCCCGCGGCCACGCCCCATGCCGCGACCGCCGCCCATTCCCATGCCGCCCCCGGGACCGCCGGGCGCTTGCGGAGCGACCGAGGAATCGGGAGTCGGCCCGCTTGGGTTGCCCATACCAGCGTGTCCGGGCACGTTCGGCTGATCCGCGGGCTTGAGCTGACCGGCCTTGAACTGCTCGGCAACGTCCCGAACCGTGCCAGCGCAGCCGACAATCACACCGATGCCGGTCGCCGTCAACGTCTGATGGGCGTTCGGGCCGCAGTTCCCGGTCAGAACGTGCTGGACGCCCTTGCCTGCCATGAGCCGGGCCGACTGAATCCCGGCTCCCTGACCGAGTTCCTGGCTGGCGTTGTCAACTGCCTCGAAGCTCATGTCGCCGGTCTCAACAATCAGGAAATAGGGACAGCGGCCGAAGCGTGGATCAACGGCGGCCTCCAATGTGGGTTCAGTGGCTGTGACTGCTATTTTCATAAAGGTCATTCCTTTCGCGTAACTCGCGTCGCCGGGGGCACGCGCGTATTCAACGTATCTCCGCATCCCTCGTAACCAGCCCTTTCCGAGAGGTGAAACTCACCTCGTCTAACGGCTTCACACCGGGCCTTTGCAGGCGGCTTTCAGAGAGCGAGAGGAATACTTCATGTCCGATTCGTAGTGGCACCTTTTGTACTTCTTACCGCTGCCGCACCAGCATGGATCGTTGCGACCGAGGTTCGCAGCCGCTTCCGGCGGCCGACGGTGAAAGAGCCTGCCTAGAATCGTCATGGCTTGTTTTCCTCGTTGTTGCTTCGTCTCGGCGGTCGCGCATGGCCATCTCGCCACTGCCCGCGTATTGACCAGCTCTCTGGTTGCAGCCGGGCACTTCAGTTCAACCTGATGGCATCGTTGGGGCACACTTCTACACAAGCCCCGCAACCGCAGCAGGCTTCCGGGTTCACCTTGAACGCCGTCTTCCCCAGGGTGATCGCCTCGGAAGGACAGACCGCCTGGCAAGCCCCACAGAGCATACACGTTGCCTTGTCGATACTCGCGACCGGGTAAGCGTGACCGGTGCGCCGTACAACCTCGCGCGACTTGACTGGGTCGACGTTCTTTCTGGCCAGCGTCTGCTTCTTCAGGGGTCTGAGCGTTTGCGATTCGGCTGACAGAGTGGCTCTCAAGGAACCCGCAGGTTCCATTGTCCGATCGCTCCTGTCTCTTCGGAGCGCTCGGCACCTGCCTCGGCCTTGTCCCGGCCCGCGGCCCATTCCTCGGCCTCCGCCACGCCCGCGACCGCCGGCACTCGGCGGCCCTGTTCCGTCACCGCGCGGCATGGTTAACCCTCTTTTTCCTGGGCCGCCTCGATTTGCGCGATTCGTTCCCTGATCGCACCGAGCGTGCCTTCAAAATGCTCCGCCTGGGCTTTCAACGCTTGCACTTCCTGCTCGGCCGGGAATGGCGGATAGCCCGGCGCGACGCCGTAGACCGACGGCGTGGCAGGCAGGCCCATCGGATAGTACCCGTGGCGCCACCCGCGGCCCTGACCCATACCGCGCCCGCGACCCCAACCCCGACCCATGCCCCAACCTCGTCCCGGCATTGGGTTCATGTAGCCGGGCATCGAGAACCCGGCGCAGTAACCTGCCCCGCGTCCTGTCATTACGCCCTGTCCGAGAGGGCCTGTTCCATCTCCATGTGGCATTGCGCTTCTCCTTGTTTAAAGCACCGCAGAGTCTGCGTCTTCGGTTTCCTTCGTCTCGAAGGCCGCAACCGGTGCGTGCCTCGATCTCCGCAGAATCAGACTGCCGACGTTACATCCCAAATCTCTGGCAATCACGGGGCATTTCGCTTTGAGCACAAAGAAGATGTCCTTCTCCAGGTCGTTGAGCGTCTCATAGTTGCCTTGTCCCTTGGCGATGACGAGGTCGGCTTGGTCGAAACGCCGTCGGAACTCGATGCTGCAATCGTCTAAAATAGTGCCCGGCGCGTCCGAACCGTTGTCGATTACCTCAACCAGGCCAGGAATGCCTGCCGCCTGGGCATCGGCGAACGTCGCATCGTTGATCACCGGAGAGCCCCTGACCGCCACGGTTACCTTCTCGACCGGCATTTGCTCAAGCAGCAGCCGGTCGAACACGATCTCCCCGGCGTTGTCGGCCAGGTAGAAAATCTGCCGGGCACGCGACAGGGCCGCCGCAAAGGCGCGCACGTCGCCGTCCAGTGCTGCCGACAGAGCCTCCGCGCTCACCGTGGATACGCACGCTTCATCCAAACGGGCGTCTACGCCCATGTCGATGACGTTTCCGGCAATCGCCAGCCGCAGGGCGGCTTCCATGCGATCGGCCGAACCGCGCACGCGGGCGCACAACTGCGGATAGAGCTCCAGCGCCAAACGATTGTGGCGCTGCTTGATCTCTCGATAGGGATCGCTCTGCCCCGTCAGCTTGCGAATGAGCCGATGGATGCGCTGCCCCATCGCAGGCGGCGACTGATGCATGTCCATCTCGCTTGCCGCGCGCAGGACGTCGCGGAGCACACGTTCACGAAGCGCCTCTTCGTCAGTCACCAGACGGGCCGCGTCCAGAGCCTGGCGAACGAAGCACGGAATGCAGTCGAGATACGTCTTCATGAGCCAGACCACCAGTCACACGCTCGCGGCATCTGTTTCGCGCGCCGCATCCACCATCCTCATAACGTCTCCATCCCGCTTCCAAGCCGCCCGCGACCGCCCCGTCGCCGAGCCCGTCGCCTGCGACCACAGCATCCCGGCATCCGGTACGTCTCATCAGTCAGCCGACCGGACGCGAACGCCCGCAGCACGTCTTCCACCGGGCCGCAAGTCTGTGGCAGGACTCGTACACCTGTGGAGAGCAGCGCCGCCTCGAGCGGCCACGAGACCGCGCCGCAGATCAGCGTCTGCACGCCCAAGTCTCGGATTTGCCGGACCTTGGCCCCGAGCGAGCCCTCTTCGAGGTCCACTTCTCGCCGGCCGACTACCGCGTTCCCCTCGATTGCCGCCAGCACCAGCCGCTTGGCGACATCGAGCACGGGCGAGACCCGGCCGTTCCAGGTTGGAATACCAACGTTCATCGACAACAGATATGGCAAGTCACGGACCACACTGTCGCCCGCGCGGCCGATTCCGCGTAACTCTTTACTACACAATTGTTTATAGTACTACACCCGCAGAGCGGCCCTGATCATGTAATTGCAACTTGCAATGATGGTGAGCTCTATGCATTGCATAATGCAATGCCACGGGTCCGGCCAGCCCACCTCATCTTGCTCTGGCCTGCTCCCTGAAATCTGATCCAGAGATCATGAGAGCCCTGGCCCGGAACCGGCAAAAGTCACCTGGTCCAGGCCCTGGGCTATCAGGCCAGCAAGGGCGGCTTCACCGTGCTGTACCGCTCGATCTTCGACCTGGTGCGAGACTTCCTGCACGGCGAGGCGCTGGGTGGGCAGGAGAAGGTGCTGATGAAGTACCTGAAGCCCGACCTGGTGATCATCGACGACTTCGGGATGCCGCAACTGCCCAAGCGCTCCGGCGAGTACGGCGGGCCGAAAGCCAGCGCCTGACGCGCTACTGGCGGTCCGCTGCAAAATGGGACTGATGGGCACCCCGGAACGGCTCATGGGGGTCCGAAAACCCGGTGAAATCGTGCCGCAAGTCCCGCAGGAAACGAGATTACGTTGGTCCGACAGGGCCCGTCGGGTACACTCAGGTTCTGTCGTGAATTCGCCTTTCTTGCGAAGCGCCGAGCCGGCAAGGACGCTTGAAAGCTCGGAGGTTGGTCGTGGAACGTGTTGAGTCACAGCAATTGGGCGATCTGATCGGGCGGGCCCGCCAGCGGGACGAGTCCGCGCTGACGGAACTGCTCAACGTCCACACGCAGCGGCTGCTCGAGTCCATCCGGGCCGAGTTGGGCAACCGGCTGCGGCAACGGCTCGAGTCCCAGGACGTGATGCAGCAGGTCTATCTGGACGCCCTCAGCAACATCGATCAGTTCGTGGATCAGGGGCACGACAGCTTCTTTCGCTGGCTGCGCAAGATCGCCGTCCACCGCATCTGCGACGTTGATCGTCAGGTCTTCAAGACGATCAAGCGTGGCGGGGAGGTTCGGGCCGGCGATCTGGGCGGCGATGCCTCGATGATCCAGTTGCTCGACCGTCTGGCCGGTTCCGTGACCAGTCCCAGCGGGGCGGTAGATCTGGGCGACCGGATCGGCCTGCTGAGACAAGCATTGGATCAACTCGGCGAAGATCAGCGCGAGGTGATTCACCTGCGTTACCTCAACCAGCTCAGCGTGGCTGAAACAGCCGCGAAGATGGATCGCTCTGAGCGCGCGATTCGCAGTTTGTGCGTGCGTGCTTTGATTCGTCTGCGTGAGCTGTTGGGTCATGCCATCTGACACGAGCCACCACCACGAGTCTGTCAGGGCGGCGGCACCGGCGCAGGGCGCGGATGCGCTCGAGGACGTGCTCGACCGCTATCTCCAGGAACTGGCTGACGGAGGCAGTCCCAACCAGGACAGCTATATCCGCGCGCATCCCGAACTGGCCGACGCACTGCGCGGCGTATTCAAGACGCTCGATTTCGTCGAGGCCACCAGCAAATCGCTAAGCGCTTCACGGCTAGAATCCGGGCAGGTTCTGGGGGAGTACCGGATTGTCCGCGAGATTGGACGGGGGGGGATGGGGGTGGTCTACGAGGCGGTGCAGATATCGCTGAATCGTCGTGTGGCCCTGAAGGTGCTGCCCACGGGTGCTCTGCTGTCGGAGCGGGCGCCGGAGCGTTTCGTGCGCGAGGCGACCACCGCGGGCGCGCTGCACCACACGAACATCGTGCCCGTCTATGCCGTGGGCGAGGAAAAGGGTATCCACTACTACGCGATGCAGTTCATCGAGGGCCTCTCGCTGGGCGAGCACTTGAAGCAGTTGAGAGCGTCGGGTGTGGCGCTCGGTCAGGACTATTTTCGCCGGGTGGCTCGCTGGGGGCAGCAGGTGGCCGCGGCACTCGAGCACGCGCACGGACTGGGCACGATTCACCGTGATATCAAGCCGTCGAATCTGCTGCTGGACGCCCGCGACAATGTCTGGGTGACCGATTTCGGCCTGGCGCGCGGCGACGCCATGACGACCATCACCGTTTCGGGCGACGTGGTCGGCACGGCGCGCTACATGTCACCCGAACAGGCCCGCGGCGGCCGTACGCAGGTCGATGAGCGTACCGACGTCTATTCGCTCGGCGTGACGCTGTACGAACTGCTGGCCCTGCAACCGGCGTTCGACGGGGATTCGCGCGATGTGGTGCTGAACCAGATTGCGTTCTCTGCTCCACGTAAGTTGCGCCAGGTCAACCGGGCCATCCCGCGTGATCTGGAGACGATCGTCGCGAAGTGCATGGAGAAGGAGCGCGAGCGGCGCTACGTGACCGCTCGGGCAGTGGGCGATGATTTTCGGCGTTTCGTAGCCGACGAGCCCATCCTGGCTCGGCGGACACCGCTAGTCACGAAGGTGGCGCGCTTTGTGCACCGGCATCGCGGGCCGGTGGCCAGTGCGGCGGTGATCCTGGCGCTGCTCTTGGCGACGGGTTTCACGATCGCGCGGCTACGGCACGCGCAGGGGGAGCGGGCTCTGGAACAGGCCTATGACTACATCCTCTTTGCGCACAATCCGGGTGAGGCAAAGCGGGCGCTGGACGAGGCACAATCGCTCGGTGTGGACACACCGGAGTTGCACCTCTATCGCGGGTTGATTCCGGTGTTGAACAACCAGCCCGAATTGGCCATAGCCCCGCTGGAAGAGGCCCTGCGGCGCGCCCCGGGGCATCCTGAGGCCAGTCTCGCACTGGCTATGGCGTACATGAACAGTGGGGACTTTTACAACCGGCAGCGCATGCTCGACCGTGTGCCGGAAACGAGCATCAACACGGCGCTGGGATGGCTGCTGCACGGCCTGGCTTATAGCAAGACCCAGCGCAGCCGCGCGATCGACTCGTATAACCGGGCGATTGCGCTGAAGCGCGATTTTGCGCCGGCGATTACCGAGCGCGGCCGTTTTCGGGCTTACCGGCTGCTGACTGAAGGGACCCGCGGCGAACTGGATCTGATGCTGAACGACTTCGATGCGCTAGTGGTGTTCCAACCCAATGCGGCCGCCTCTTACGCCAACCGGGCGCACGGGTGGCTCTCGGCCGCCGCTTACGCCACGACGCAACCAGATCTGACCGCGAATCGCGCGCAGTGGTTGCGCAACTGCCACGAGGATCTGACCAAGGCGGTTCAACTTGGCCGGGCTGATGAGTCGGCGGCGTTCATTCAACAGGGGATCTACCGGCGATACATCGGTGACTTTCGTGGGGCCGAGCAGGCCTTCGCCCGCGCGATTGCGGGTGACACGCTGTTATCTGGGCGGGCCAACGCGGCTTTGGTTCATAAACACGCCATGATGGTCTACGCGCTGGGCGACGCGCAGGCGGCGTTGGAGGAGATCGAGCCGTATTGCGAGATGTCGCCCGGCTACTATCCTCTGCCGTTTCAGCGGGCCGTGATGCTGGCGGAATTGGGGCGGCTGAGCGAAGCCCGCGCGACCTGTCACGACATCATGCATCGTCAGCGTACGCACGCCACCGCGTTTTTCATTTCGGTTGTGTTGATGGAGTTCCTGGGCGACCCGGATGCGGCGGCCGCGGCGATCGAGGAGTTTGCCGAGCGCGGCGTGGAGGAAGTGACCTCCGAGGACGCGCAGCGCGCCACCCCCGGCCCGGCCCTGGAGTATCTGGCTGGGCGGCTGGACGCCGAGGCTTTGCTGGTGGCGGCGAAGGGTGTACCTGGTCCGCGGGCGGAGTATGCGTTCCTGATCGGGATGCGCAAGCTGGCGCGCGGCGATCGTGTGGGTGGACTTGCGGCGTTGCAGATATCATTCGACACGGGAATCATCCGCTTCGTCGAACACCGCTTTGCGCAGGTTGCGCTCGACCGCGCCCGCCATGACCCTGAATGGCCGGCTTGGCTATACGACGCCCGATAACGCCCAAAAAGTGCCGCATGGCTGGAAAAGTGAGCGCTATTCGCGTTTCGCTCGTGGCGCTCGTGCTAATATGGCGCTAGGGGACATATACGGGGCGGCGTGCGGCAGCGGTGCCGCGCGGTAGGGAAATCGCGCCGTACAGTTTCGCGCGCTGTTGCTCCAGGTGTTCGAGAACGTGTCCCGCACTGTGCGCGGGAGAGTTTTATTCGCGGAGGATCGAAGCCATGCATCGCAAGTCTGACGATCGCAAACCACTCCTATCGAAGACCTTCTGGGTTTCGCTAACATGCCTGCTGCTTCTGGTAAGTGGGCCGGCCTGGGGTGAGACGTTCACCACGGATACGTACATTGGCCCGGATGACACGACTTACGACAACGATGACATCGTCGTCGATGGGTGTGTGCTGACGGTCGACGGTGCACATCCATTCAACAGCCTGCAAGTCATCAATGGTGGGACCGTGACGCACTCGGCCAACGCCGATGTGCAGGAGTACACGCTCGATCTGACCATTGCGACGGATGTGACCGTTGATGTCACGAGCGCAATCGACGTGGACGGCCGGGGCTACGCGGCGGCGCAGGGCCCCGGCGCCGGGACCAGCAATCCCAGCTACGGCGCCGGTGCCGGATACGGCGGGGAAGGCGGCGCCAGCGAGTATGTCGCGGGCGGTGTCGGTTATGGCTCGATTCTGGAACCAGTGGACCTGGGAAGTGGCGGCGGCAACGGCTCGGGCAGCGGTGGCGGCGCGGGTGGCGGCGCGATACGCCTCGACATCGGCGGGACATTGACCGTCGATGGGAGCCTCTCGGCCAACGGCAACAATGGTGCCACCTACTCCGGCGGCGGCTCTGGTGGCAGCGTTTATGTCACCGCCGGAGTGATGGAAGGCAGTGGGACCATCTCGGCCGTCGGTGGGCAGGGTGGTTACTTGCAGTATACGGGTGGCGGTGCTGGCGGACGGATCGCCCTCTACGCCGACTTTGACGCCTTCAGTTGGGTTACACCGGCGCATGGCGGGGCAGGCAAGGTGTACGGTGGTGCCGGGACCGCGTACTTCCGCGAAACGCCGAATCCAACCGGGGTGGTAGTCATTGACAACAACAGTGTGGTGGGGGCCTGGACGCCGCTCACATCACCCGAGGCGTTTGACCTGGCGATTCGCCATGGCGCGATCGCGGTGCCGGACGCCGCCCTGACTGTTGGCGATTTTGCGATCAACAGCGGCGCCTACATGAAGCAGCGCTCAGGTGGGCCGGCGGTCGATCTGACGGTTCAGGGCGACGCGTTGATCGATGTCGGCGCGTCGCTCGACACGACTGGACGCGGACATGGCGCAGTGACCGGCCCGGGCGCGGGGATCAGTGAAGCCAGCTATGGCTCGGGCGCCGGGTATGGCGGCGAGGGTGGCCGCAGTCAAAATGTCCTGGGTGGCCCCAGTTACGGTTCGATCCTCGCACCGACGGATTTCGGCAGCGGCGGCGGCAACGGCTCCGGTGGCAGCGGCGGCAGCGGCGGCGGAGCCATTCGTCTCGACGTTACTGGGACGCTCACCATCGATGGGAGCTTGATCGCCGACGGGAACAACGCTGGCCCGAATGCCGGCGGCGGGTCAGGTGGCAGCGTCTACCTGACCGTTGACACGCTCGCCGGAACGGGCGCCATCTCAGCCAACGGCGGCTTGTCGGGGCAGGGCACCTACGCCGGCCCCGGTGGCGGCGGACGAATCGCGATCGAGTTCGCCACCGACACATTTGCCGGGACGATGTCGGCGCGCACCGGTGCGAATGGGTACCGGTTCGGCGGCGCCGGGACGATCTACACGAAGGCCGACGCGGCGCCGGCCGGCGACCTGCTCGTGGACAACGGCGGCAACAGCAACGGTTGGACACCGCTCACTTCGCCCGAGGCGTTCAATCTGACAATCGCAAACGGTGCGATTGCATACCCGACGGCGGCGATGATGATCGGCGACCTAGACGTGGCGGCGGGCGGGTTGCTGACGCACGCAGCCGGCTCGACCGCTTTCGACCTGACGGTACAGGGCAACGCTAACATCGACACTGCCGGTGCCATTTCGGCCGACGGAAAGGGCTACGGTGCGTCTTCAGGGCCGGGCGAGGGAACCGACCACAGCAGCTACGGTTCCGGTGCCGGCTACGGCGGCGAAGGCGGGGTGGGCCAGAGCGTATCCGGCGGCGTAGCCTATGGCTCGATCATCGCCCCAGCGGACTTGGGCAGCGGCGGCGGCAACGGCTCCGGTGGCAGCGGCGGAGCGGGCGGCGGCCTCATTCGCCTCGATGTCAGCGGGACGCTCACCATCGACGGAAGCCTGACAGCCAACGGGAACAACGGCGGCAGCAACGCCGGCGGCGGCTCGGGCGGGAGTATCTACTTGACCATC
>JAHJAR010000174.1 GCA_018814045.1 Planctomycetota bacterium
CCGCCGCTCTTCGAGAGGTCGCCGATGATGCTGACATTTCCGATGAAGCGGCCGGCGATGTTGTAGTCCTGGGAGTTCTCCGCCCGCGCGTATACGCCGTAGTTGACATTGGTGTCGGCTTGCTCGGCAATGCCGACGAGTCCGTGGGAAGTGAACACTCCGCCCGCGCCCTCACCGTATACGCCTGCGTAGGGAGCAGTGCCATACACGCCGTAGTACTCGCCCGACGTGCCGCTGGCGCTGCCATAGACGCCGGCGTCCCGCGTGCCGAGGTCGCCGTGGTTGCCGCTGTTCAAATGAAAGCCCTTGACGCCCACGTCGTATTCGCCGACGGCGCGGCCATACGCACCGTTGTCATGGGTGCCCAGGGTGCCGTAGTTGCCGGTGTATTGGTTGTCGCCGCGCACGCCGGTGCCTTCGGCCGACACGCCGCGAACGCCGTATGTGGTTCCGTCCGGGTTCGTGTTGGTGGCTTCGCCATAGACGCCGACGGCGTCGGAGTCGCCGCCCGAGCGGCCGTGGACGCCGATGTTCGAACTGTTGAATAAGTTGGCGCTCGATGCCAGGCCGTAAATTGCGGTGCCACTCGAGCTGCCGGTCTCAGCGACAATGCCGTAGGCGTTCCCCATCCAGCCCTCGTTGTAAGCGTAGATCGCATTGCCCTCCGGGCTCTCAACGAAGGCGTCGACGGCACACTGGTAGCCCGAGCCACCTGATTCAGCCATTATGGCGGTGTTGCCGGTAGTCGCCTCGACGTGCAAGCTCGATCCCGGATTGGCTGTGCCGATGCCGACGTTGCCGGCGGCGTCCACGTTTATGCCCCGCGTAGCGAGGCTGTACGGCGCGGGCGTGAGCGGCTGGCGGGTGTCGAGCGTGGTGAACTCGCCGCTGCCGGCCGGACTGCGAACGGCGACCTGTAGCCAACGGGCCTGCTTGGTGGTGAATGGGTCAGCCCCAAAGTCCAGCGTCACGGTGAATAGCCCGTCGGCGACGGCCGCATTGTTGACCGGCACCAAACCGAGCTGGCTGCCGCCGGTGGCCGCGTTCCACAGGCTGAACTGAAAGTCCGCCGTGTTGCTGACCGGCTGCCCGGTCTTCTTGAGCTGCCCCTGGTAGCTGAACGCCGTCCCGATCTGCGTCTGTGCGTGCAGTGCCGACGGCAGCACTAGCGAAGCTACCGCAAGCGGCACGATGAGGCACCGTCTCGCGTTCATGGTTGGTCCTCCCAGTCTGTGACCAGTGTGCTTGAAGCGCCCGTCACTCCTCCGCATCCACACCGCCGATGGTGCCGAGACCCGAGCCGGCCATCACCCGGCGGTCTGAAGATGATGCCCCCAGCATAGCACATCTGTGCCGGCCGGAGGTGGAAAAAAGGGATTCGGTAGGTGTGGGGATCGCCTAACCGTCGGCGCATGGCGCGGGCCATGTCGCGCTTGGGCGCGCGTTTATTGATATAAGACCTCTTGTCGCGGTTGGTCTTCCCGCGCGCCAGGACCAGATTGACTTTCACCAAGCCGCGGTCGCTGAAGCACAGGGAGAATCGCTGCAGGTGATCCTCCTCCTCGACCTGGCCGTCCTGCGACTCACCGCGATCGGGAACTCCCCGGTTTCCGGCCCGCACATCCCGTTGATACGGAGCACGTGTCCCTGATAGCTGTGCTGCCGCTCATCGAAGGACCGCAGGAGGGGGCCCAGCCAGGGATTGTCCCACTTCGCGAAGCGAAGGTTACCGGGCGGATTCAAGCGACAATCCGGGCATGAGTACCCGTGATCGAATCGACGACGCACGGCTCTTGTTCGCGCAAGGGTGCCGGGACGGCGCACTCCTGAGCGTGCTCCTGGCGGCTGTGCCCGCCCCTCCACCGCGGACCATCTGGCGGTGCCGAGATTGACGAAAGTACAAGACGCGGCTTCATAGAAGGGCCCGGCCGCGGGACGTGCTACTGCGGGTAGACGCGCAGCCCGGCTTCCAGCGATTGGGGTAACGGACGGAAGAAGCCGATGGCCCAGTCGTATGCACAGTCCAGCACGTCGAGGCAGAGGGCGTAGTCCACCATGTTCAGGTTGTCTCCGAATGCCAGGCCGATCTGGCTACCCTCCGCGTAGAGATCAAACACGCCGCCGCCATGGGACGTGAACAGATCCCCAGAACTGAAGAAACCGTCGAGGCTCGGCGACCCGGGTGCCAGCGAAAAGATCACTTGGTCCAAGCCAAATGTGAAGATGTGGTCGCCATCGTCGAACACGATCAGGGCGTCAATGTCATCCTCGGCCATCAACCCGAGCAGGTACGGAGCCGCATACAACTGCTCGCCGCCCGGAATGGCTGTGTTGTTGTCGATGTAGATGTCCGCTCCGCTGCCCGTGCCCGGCAGAGTGATCAGCGAGGGACTACCCGCCGTGAGGGAGAAGAAGATGTAATCGAGCTCAACACGCGGGCTCAAACTCGATCCGCCGCTGGATGCCCCGCCATTGACGTTGTCGCGCGGTTGGCCCGGCGGATAGGTGGTGGTGGGTGAGCCGGCCGGCTTCAGGCTGAAATCAACGCCGCCGGCGTCACCCTGATTGATCACGAGTGTGTTGTTGTTGGAGTGTGAGCCCAGCAGCGGCGACGGTGGAATCGGGCCGCTGCGGTCAAACAGCAACAGCGACATGTACGCGTCGCCGGACGCCTGGTGTTTGGCGGCCTGATCCTGCACGTTGAACGGCTGCCCGCGCGCCACCAGAACGGGGTCCGGGGCCACGTTCCCCGATGCGCCGCGATCGACGGAGAACACCAGCACGAAGGTCTCATCGCTGGACGCCAGCGCGTTGTCAAACGAGAGGGCATCGAGATCGTCAGCGGTGTCAAAGAGCCCCAGGTTGACGGCGGCGATCGCGATCTCCGGGCCGGGAGCGCTCAGCACATCGCCCGGCAGAAACCCCAGGAGCGTGGTCGGCGACGTCGCGTCTATCGTAAAATAAGGCGCTGGCAGCGGATCACGAGCCGTCGGGTGAATCAGCCCGGGGCCCGGCCAGATCATGAGCACGCCGAGCAGCGATAACGAGCAGCAATTGAACATGACTGTGCTCCCATCCACACGTGCGAGTCACGTGACTCCCAAACACCTCCACTGCCCGTCGATTATAGCGGACGCACATACCCAAAATCCCGCGCTTTTTGCCGAATGCTCGTTTGCCGAGCCGCCCAGCGCGGCGCCCGCGTATCAGGGGCCCGCGGCATCCGCTTCCGACAACCACTGCGGCCAGGCCACATCCCCTTCCATCCGGCCCAGGACCAGCCGCGCCCGGAAGCAGTAGTTCTCGTTGTCGTGCTGCTGCCACGCCTCGGCGAAGGCCTCCCGGGCCGCCCCGCGGCGGCCCTCCGCCAACTCGCGGACTCCGCGGTAGAAGTGCGCACTGGCCAGCAGCAGGCGCTCGTTCTCCGGACGCTGCGCCTGATGCGCTACTACCTTCAGCAACGTCGGCCAGGCCAACTCACCGCGCAGGTAGCGCGTCAGTTGCTTCAGCCACTCGGTGGTCCAGCCCGGCGGCAGTTGTGCGGCGTAGTCCACCTGTCCCGCCCATAACTCCGCCGGCGGCGCCTGGCCGAGCAGACGGTATCCGGCCTCGAGCCGCAGCAGGCTCTCGGCGTGCGGGCGGGCCCACTCCACGGCCACCTCCAGAATCTGCATGGCCAGCGTTGTGTTCCCGGATTCCGCCTCCAGCAGTGCCTCGTAGAGCGTTTCATCCGCATCGTAGCGCTCGTCGCGCACGTAGCCGTCCAGCGCGCTGTAGCGTGCGGCGCGCATCAACTTCGCGTTGCCGGCATCGGCCAGCCAGAAATAGAGGCGCATGCGGTAGGCGTCGCGCTCCGAGCGGTCGGAGCGTGACATCCGTACATCGGGTTCGCGGATGCGGTTCCAGGCGTCCAGGGCTCCCCGGTAGTCTCCCTGACTTTCAAGGCAGTTCGCCTCCGCCGCGTAGCCCCGCGGGCTGTCCGGCTGAACCCGCTGCGCGTCGCGGGCGGCACTCAAGCTGCGTTGATAGGCCTGCTGCGACTCGGCGGCACGTCCCTCGCTGGCGAGTATCTCGGCCGCCAGCAAGTGTGTGACCGACAACAGGTAGCGCGGATAGGCCTTGTCCGGCTGGGCGTCAGTGACGAACTCCAGCCGTGACACAGCTTTCTGGTAGTACCCCCGATCGCGCAGGAAATACATGATCTGGTTCATCGCCCGCGCCTGGTGCAGCATGGCCTGCACGAAGTTGGCACGCTTGGCGATGGCCTTGTCGAACGTCCGCTCCGCCTCCTTCGGATCGGTGCCCCACACGGCCTGGCCACGGAAGAACCACCCCGCGGCGCTCGGCTCTGCCGCGAGCGCGTCACCGTGCTCGACGTGCTGGCGCACGCGCAGCCACAGGGCACTGCTTTCTTCGTACATCTGTCGGCGATAGCCCCAGGCCAAGAGGTAGTGGGCATCGGGATCGTCCGGCCGCCGCCCCAAGGTCTCCTCGACCAGTCGAACCGTGGTCTTCGGCGCATCGCGGATGTGCGCGAAGGCCTCGATCATCTGGCGGCGATCCCGATCGCCGAGCACCCGGCTCAACCAGCCCAGTTCCGCCAACGCCGCACTCCCGTCGCGGTAGTCCGCCAGGAGAATCTCGTAGGCCCGGTCGAGGCGTGCCTCGGCCTGCGCCCGCGCGATCCACAGCAGAAGCGGAGCCAGCGCAACAACCATGATCGTGGACGCGGTCGCTGCCGTGCGGGCGGGGTGTCGTCGTATCCAGCGCCCGGCCTTGCTCAGCGGACCGATCCGCCGGCTGACAATCGGGAAACCGTCCGCATAGCGCCGCAGGTCGCGGGCCATCTCCGCACAAGTGCGAAACCGCCGGGCCGGCTCCTTCTCGATCGCCCGCAGACAGATCGTCTCCAGGTCCGCGGGTATGTGCGGATCGATCCGCCGTGGCGGCTTGGGCTCCTCCTTCAGAATCCGGGTGATGATCTGGTCGTACGTCTCCCCCTGGAAAGGGCGCTGCCGGGCCAGCAACTCGTACAGCGTCACGCCCAGGGCAAAAACATCAGTGCGGCGATCGACGGCTTGGCCACCCGCGGTGATCTGCTCGGGCGAGATATACGCCGGCGTACCCACCAACTCAGTGCTGAGCGTCAAGCCGGGCTCGTCGAGCAGACGCGCCAGACCGAAATCAGTGATGTGCAGCTTGTCATCGTGCCCCAGCAGCAGGTTATGTGGCTTGATGTCGCGATGGACCACGTTCTGCTCGTGCGCGTGATTGAGACCATCGGCGACTTCCGCAATCAACCGTGCGATGCGCTTGAAGTCGCGTGCCCGGCGTTCCGTCCGGACCGCGGCTCCGCGCCGCATCAGCATCGAGATGGACGATCGGATCAGGCTAGCAGACGATCCGGTCGGGGCGGGCTGTACTGTGGCATGGTCTGCCGCCGGCCGGCCGGCGTCGGCAACCGGCGTGAGCGTGGCCTCGGCAGCGGATTCAGCGCTGTCTTCGCCGGCCGGCTCGAGCCGCAGGAAGTGGGGATCGTCCTTGAGGACCTGATCGAGCGACTTGCCCTCGATCAGCTCCATCGCATAGTAGAAGTGCCCGGCCTCGTGACCCTGCGCGTAGATTGGCACGATGTTGGTGTGGTGCAGGCGCGCCGCCGCCTGGGCTTCCTTGTGGAAACGCGTCACCGCCCGCTCGGACTGAATGACGCCGGTGGAGAGCACCTTGAGCGCAACCACTCGACTCAAGCTGATCTGGCGGGCCCGAAAGACCACTCCCATTCCGCCGCGGCCGATCTCCTCCTGCAACTCGAAATCGCCGATCGTGGACGCGACCGGTGGGGCAGAAGACGAGACTGGGGCGGCACTACGCACGTCGCCGTCCCATTCCTGTTCGTCGATGGATCGGGCCGCCCCCAGATCCCCCACAATCTGGCGCGTCTCGCGGTACTTTGCCGCACACGCCGGACACTCCTCCAGATGCGTCCGAACCTGGTTGGCCTGCTCGGCGGGCAGGTCCCCCTCGACAAGATCCAGGAGCCGGGCGTCGACCTCTTCGCAATTCATCGTAGCGTGGAGTCGTCGAGTTTCTGGAGCTTGTCACGCAGTATCTGCATGGCCTTGCTGAGCCGCGCTTTGGTGCCGGCCAGCGAAAGGCCGATCGCCTCGGCGATCTCCTCCCGCGGCAGGTCCTGCAGGTACCGCATCACCACAACGCTGCGCAGGTCGTCGTCGAGCTCCTCCAGCACGGACAGGATTTTCGCCGCCCGGTCGCGTTTCAGCGCTCGGCCGGCAGGGGTCGTAAGCGGGTCGACCGCGTGCTCGTAGCTCGGTTGCGCGCGGCGCGCCTTCCGGGCCACCGGGGCGGCCGCGTCGTGCTGCTTGCGCCGCGCGTCGATGCACCGCCGACGGCAGATCTGGTAAAGCCAGCCGCGAATACTGCGCGTCGGCAGAGAACCCGCCTCCAGCCGGCAGCACGTCGCCAGCACGTCCTGCACGAGATCCTCGGCCAACGCTGCGTCCCCCATCATCCGCCGACAAAACAGGCGCAGCTCATCGCCGTACCGCTGCTCGATCCCGGCGACGGCAGCAGCGTCGCCCGCCTGCAAGCGTGCGATCAGCAGGCAGTCGCCGCGGCTGAGTTGCGAGGAGTCCAGGTCATCGGCTGTCATGGTTAGCGGCTCGAGCTGGCTCAGCCACCCTGGTGGCGTCCGGACACTCGCTCCCGGAGAAGCCTCACCGGGGGACGCTGATCATCGTACCACCGAATCGGCGGGGAGCAATGCCGAACCGCGCTTCACGCGCCGCCTCGTGGGCTGCACCACTCGCCGAAGGGCGTGACCAGCCGGCGCCGTTTGCGGCACAGCCCGGCGTGGCGCTACGCGTGGCCGAGCTGCGTCGCCCTCGTGCGAATCGCTGCAGCGCTACTGCGAGAAGATCTGCTCGGCTTCCTCGACGCGCTCGGGCAGGTCGACGATCGCTTCTGCGAGCCGCTCGCGGTCCAGGTTGATGAGCGCCAGCGCGTCGTCGCTGATCTCCTGCAACTGCGTGGTGAGCCAGAACCCGATCTGGTTGTGTGAGCAGATCGTGTCGGCCACGTATACCAGGGTCGTCAGGCACCGGTACTCGGGCCGCAGGTTCTCCGGGTTGTGATGGTAGGCAACCGCACAGCGCAGTCCCGCCGGAAACTTCCACTTCGCCGCCAGGGCCGCACCGAACATCTGGTGATTGGCGCCGATGATCTCGTCTTCGGCCGCGCAGAAGACCTGCGGCTTCGCGTGGCAGCGGTTGGTGATCTCTTTCAGTCCATCCGGGAAGAGTTGGTGTTCGACGAGTAGGCCCATGTCGTGCATCAGCCCCGCCACGAAGGCCTCTTCACTGCGGTCAGCGTGGCCCGCCCGGCCGAGCAGCTTGGTGCAGACGCCGACCGCGATGCAGTGCTTCCACAGGTCGCGCGCCGCGAAGTGCTCTGAGATCTCTCCCGGCTTGAAAAGCCGGGAAAGCGACGCCGCCAGCGCTATGTTCTTCACCGCGCTGAGCCCCAGCATCACAATCGCCCGGTCCAGGCTCGCGATCTGCGCCGGCAGGCCATAGAAGGAGGAGTTCACCACCTTCAGGATCTTGGCGGCCAGCGCCGGATCGTTCTTGACGATCTCGTGCATGTGCTGGGCGGTCGCCTTCGGATCCTCGACGACCTCCACAATCCGCGCGGTGATCTCAGGGAGCGAGCTGATCTCCGTCACGCGCGACATGGCCTTCTGCAATTCAGGTGGCAACGTCGGCGTCAAGGCTCCGTCACCATTGGTCGCGGGCTGTGTCGGGACTGCTGAGGCCGCTTGAAGTGACATATTCGGTCCTTGTTCTATAGCTCTATACGATACGTTCCGGAGTATCATCGGTACGAGCGGGCGGGCGTTTCGGCATTTTTCGTCGCGCCGCACCGGTCCAAGCACATGCCACAACCCTCCCGACACCGCGCCAACGCACTTCTCGGACCAACATATGCGCTTCGGCGTACTGCAACCCGACCGCGGCACCACGCTCGCGGGCCATGATACGCAGTCCTTCCAAAGACCGCGGGTGCGGCGGCTCGCGCAATTCAGTCTCGTACGCCGCCATCGCGGCCAGCTTCGCATCCATGTGTTCGGTCACGTCCACGTATGTATTGGCCTGCCAGCCCGTGCCAACGTTGTACCGCGTCGTGGTCGGGATCTCGTAGCTGTACAGTTGCGCCGGCCCCGCGCGTCCGGCGGGACGCGTCGCCACCAATGCCGCCTCGAACAGCACGGCGTGATCGCGGTTCAGATCGCCGCAGGGCGGAGCATAAACCACATCGGGGGCAACGTCCGATATCGACTGCCCCACTGCATCATTCAGCTCGATCGCTGGCAGCGCGTTCAGATGCATCGTGCGAAACTCCAGAAAACGCACGTCCGGCACACCCAGGAGCTCCGCCGCCGCCAGACACTCGGCGCGTTTGCGGCGTACGACGTCCGCGGGCCAACGTGGCGTGTATGCCACCGTCGCCACCACCAGAGTCGTCACGTCGCCGGCAGCACGGTGTCGCAACAGCGTCCCGCCGGCACCGATTACTTCGTCATCCGGATGTGCCGCAAGCAACAGCACGCGCATCCGAGGCCACCTCCTGCGAGTCACCCTGAATGTTCAGAACCTCTGCCACGCCACCCCCGACCAACACGTCGGCGAACACGCGCATCGCCGAGTCGCCCGCGGGGTGTCCGTAGTACCGCTGCGGTTCGATCGACGGCTCACCCAGGAGCCTATCAACGGCCCAGCCCAGCAGGTGAACGCGGCTGCACGTCATTCCGATGTAGGCACCCGGCCGCGCGTTGACCTCGAGCAGCCGCAGTGTCGCCGACCCGTCGTAGCGCGCATCGACCGACAGCAGCCCGGACAGGTTCAGCGCCTGCGTCAAACGCGTCACCCATTCCCGCTCCGCAGACCGCTCGGCGAACTTGATCCGCGCCGGGTTGCCGTGCAGCATCGGCCCCCCCTTGCGCCGAACCGCCAGCTCTACCACCCGGCCGCCCTCTGCCAACAGGTCGACGCCCAACTCCTCGCCCGCCAGCCATTCCGACACGAGCAGCGGAAACCGCTCAGGCCCCTCGCGCCGAATCGCCAGGAACTCTTCGGCCGTACACCGCAGCGGGCCCGGCTTCGAGAACATTCGCTCGGCGAAGCGGTTGACCTGCGCATCGAGGATGTGCAGCCCACGCCCGCCGGTCCGATCAACCGGCTTGGCGCAGAGGCACCGGTCGGGATAGCCCAACCGCCGGATTGCCTCCGCAGTCTCGTCGATCGTCGAAGCCAGCGAGTACGCCGGAAGGAAACCCGTCCCCGCCAACCGTGTGTACGTCTGCCGCTTGTCCACGCATAGAGCGACCACATCCGCCGGCGGCAGGAGCACCCGTGTGCCAGCCTGCTCGAACTCACGGCTGCGTCGCGCCACAGCCAACAGTTCCCCGTCATAGACCGGCAGCAGGACATCGACAGCTTCACGCTGGCAGCAGGCCAGGAGCTCGTCCACGTAGGCGGGGCTACTCGCCCGACAGAGCTGCACGCGGACATCGCCGAAAGCGGTTCCGAGGGTCGAGACGGCCTCGGGATCGCTCACGATCAGCGTCGTCTGTCGGCCGGGCAGGCGCCTCAGCGCATACAGCAAACCCCACACGCCGGGGCCCCCACCGGAGGTCGTCATCAGCCGTGTCGTTTTCATCCGCTCGCAAACTCGCTATCCTTAGCTATCGGTGATATTTCTTGCGGGCAACCAGTCCGGCCGATAAACTGGCGAAATCGGGTGGCGCCGATTTCTGCCTGAGTCGGAACGTATCCCAGGAAACAGTTGTGGCGTGTCGCAACCTATCGGCGTCGCGCCGCTGTGGGAGGTGGTGGTGGATCACCTGGACCGGGTGATGGCGGTTGCCAAACAGCTCCTAACGGAGAGAAGCGGCAGTGAGCCGGTAGACCTGTGGCTGTGGGAGCACAGCGAACGGGTGATGCGGTTCACGAAGCTGATCGCCGTGCTGCCCGAGCTTGCCGACAGTCGTGCAGACCGCAGCGCCTTGGCCGTTGCCGGCCTGTTCCACGACGCGGGCTGGACGGGACACGTGCATCATGGGAACACCGAGCGCGGTCGAGTGCTGTCACGTCCCACCAACGACATTCAGCGCGAGCTGGGGGCCGCGCTGGCCGAGGACAAGGTCCGCCACCTCGTTCCCTCCGAGACCCTCCGCCGTGCCGTCGAAGCCATCCGGCAATGCAACGACCGCTACACAGAGCTGATCGAGGCCCAGATCCTCGCCGAGGCCGAGAACCTGGACGAGGTGGGTACGATGTACCTGCTGCGGCAGTTTCGGCAGTATCAGGCGGAGGGACGCCCGATCGAGCAACTCATGGCGATCTGGGTGCGGCAGAAGGAATACCAGTACTGGGACGCCCGCATCAATGATTGTTTTCGCTTCGAGACGACGCGACAACTGGCTCGCGAGCGGCTCGCGGCCGTGGACCAGTTCATGTCGGCGTTGGCCCGGGATCACGAAGCGACGGATCTCCGCCGGGTAATCAGAGAGGCCGGCCTGGATCCGGCCCTGGCAGGATCATGAGCCCATCAGCACGTTCCTACGCAACACCAGTCGAGACCGCGGCGGCGGTTACCCGCCTGCCGCACCTCGAAACCAACGAGCACACCCGGCCGATCGAGCACGACATCAACCGCATTATTCTGCGCAGCGAGCAGATCCGGACCCGCGTCCGCGAACTCGCCGACGAGATCGCCGCGACCTACGCCCAGGTCGAATCCGGACTGACGCTCGTACCGGTACTCTCCGGTTCGATCATCTTCCTCGCAGACCTGATCCGCGAGTTGCCGATGAAGATGAAGATCGCTGTCGTGCATCTGTCCACCTACCCCGGACGTACCACGACCGCTCAGGAGCCCAGAGCCGTGTGCGAATTGGCCGGTGATGTCGAGGGACGACACGTCCTGGTCGTCGATGACATTCTCGACACCGGCCGGACGCTCAAGCGGGTGCAGCAGATGGTCCGCGATCGCCAGCCGGCCAGCCTCCGCACCGCCGTCCTGCTCCGCAAGCCGGACAAGGCGCCGCCCGACAGTGAGGTCGATTTCATCGGCTTCGACATCGAGGATCTGTTTGTTGTCGGCTACGGGCTCGATTTTGGCGACTATTACCGCAACTTCCCGCACATCGGAGTGCTTCGCAAGGAATTGATACCATGACTGCCGCGCCGGCACCGGAAGCGATCCATGTCGACGCAAACCCGGTTGCCGCAGCCGACAAGGCCGCCGCCAGCATCCACCTGGACGGCGACGAGGTTGTGCAACTCTCCATCAAGCCTTCCCTGTGGCATATTCCCCTGGTCTCCGCGCAGGTCGTGTTGCCCATGGCATTGTTGGCGGTGATCGTGGCGATTGCCTGGCGCGGCGGCTGGTCGCAGGGCGCGCTGGTCTTCCCGCTGGCGGTGGTGGTGGGCATTCTGCGCATCGCCCTGGCTTCGCTGCAGTGGGCCAGCCAGCTTTATGTTCTGACAAACCGACGCGTGATGCGTTTTCGGGGCGTGCTCAGCGTCAATGTCGCCGAGTGTCCGCTGTCAAAAGTCAACCGCGTCGAGTTGCGGACTCCGTGGCACCAGCGTCTCCTGCGGCTCGGCTCGATCGTGCTGACCCCCGCCGACCCGCAGCGCGCATCCGTGACATGGGAACTGGTCGCCAGACCGAAGGAAACGCACGAGTTGCTCGTGCGCGCTATCCGCAAGTCCCAATCCAGCCCCAACTGATCGGCCGCCGCGACGCTCACTTGTTCGGGCAGAGGCGCCAGTAGAGCAGTTCCAACTTGTCCACCATCACCCGCCAGTCGAACCGCTCCCGACAGTGCTCGCGGCCGGCCGCCCCGAGCCGCTGCCGCAACTCGGCCTGGTTGGCCAACTCCACCAGGGCCCGCACAAACCCCGCTGTGTCACCCAGTGTGACCAGCCGCCCGGTTTTCCCTTCGATTACGACTGTCGGCGTTCCGTCGATGGCAAACGCCACGGCCGGCACGCGCATCAGCAACGCCTGCACGACCGCTCGCGGCAGTCCCTCCCATTGCGACGTATGTGCCAGTATGTCAAAGCCGGCCAGCAGGCCCGCTATGTGCTCGGGCGGCACCAACCCCACCAACGTTGTGCGTTCTGCAAGTCCCAGGCGCACCAACTCGGCCTCGTACTCCGGACGCTGGGCGCCATCGCCGATCCAGACAAATCGCAGGCGCGGCTCGCGTTCCGCCGCCGCCGCCATGATCGGCAGCAGTTGTTCGTAGCCCTTCCTGCGAAAGAGCCGAGCGACGGTCCCGACCACGACATCATCCGCGTTCGCGCCCCACGCCCGCCGCACGTCCACGCGCTCGCAAACGGCCGGGTTGAACTGCGCGATTTCCATCCCCGAATAGACGGTTTGCATCTTCTCTCGGGCGCAGACGCCCGCCGCGGCCATCTGGTCGATCATCGCATCTGCCACGGTAACGATGGCATGTGTGCGTTTGGCAGCTTGCCGTTCGAGCCAGGCATAGAGCTGGCGCACCAGCCAGGGCTGCGTGCGGTTGAAACTCATCCCGTGCACGGTATGCACGATTGCCGGCACGCGCGCATCGTGTGCCGCATAACGGGCCACGATGCCGGCCTTGCTGCTGTGCGTGTGGACGACATCCGGGCGCGTCGCGTCGAACTCCATCCGCAGCCGCCGCCGGGCCCGCGCATCCATCCACGGGTTGACCGGCCGCACGAGTTCGCGCAACTCGATGAACCGGTACCCACCGGCCCGCGCCCGCTCGACCAGGCTCCCTTCCGGTCCGCGTGTGGGCCCGCTGATGAGCGTCACCTCGTACCCGCGCTCGTGCAGCCCTTCACATGTCAGCAACGTGTTTTCCTGCGCTCCGCCAACGATCAGACGCGTGATGACGTGACAAATATGCATGCCGCATTATGGCCGCGCCGACGCCAAACGGGAATCGACCGGGCTTGGCGGCGACGCTTTCAACAACCGATAGGGCGAGAACAGGAGCTGCCGATAGCTCCGGCCGCCCGCCTGAAGCGGGATGATTTGCCGCCCGGCCGACTCCAGCAACGGCACCGGATCCCCCTGAAACACGACCACGTACAATGCCCGCGGCTCGCCCAGCAACGTCGTGTTGGCGTCGGCGGCCAGCGGATGCAGGTACAGCTCCCGCACCGTCAGGCGTTCCAGCCGGTAGTAGTTGAATCCGAGTCGCTCCCCTTCGATCGCCGCGGGATGCGACGTGTCGTGTACAGCCAACGCGACCAGGTCGCGCTGCGGGTCGGCGTTTGCGTTCAGATACTCCACCAATTCACGGAAGCCTGGTCTTACCTGCTGGGTGGTGAACCACTCCGGGGCCTTGCCGAGCACAAAAACCAGCGCGATCACCAACGGCGCCCGCCGATCAAACCGGTACGCCACCACCAGGGGCATCAGCAGCGCCGGCACGCTCGCCGCCAGGGCGTAGCGGGCAATCAGCGCGGGCTGCACCAGCCACGAAAGCACCACCAGCCCAAACCACACCCCCAACCAGCACGCGACCAGTAGCCCGCACATGTCCTGCGTGCCGGCGCACAACTCGCGGCCCGCTCGAAACAGCTTGTGCGGCCACCTCCGGCACGCGGCCAGCGCCCACACAAGCAGCGCCGGTAGCAGCATGGCCACGATCCACACCTTGCCATACGTCAACCGCGCCAGCACGTCCCACGCCCGCGTCCAACTTAGGGCCGGGATCCATTCCAACCCGCTGTACCCCGCCGCCCGGAAGCAGAAGAACCGCAGCACCACCGGCGTGCACAGCACAGCCGTGATCCCCAGCGCCAAAAGCGGCCACAGCGAGCGCCGCTGCTTCGGCCCGCACAGCATCACCAGCAACCACCAGGCACCGTGGGATAGAATCGCCAGCCCGGCCAGATAGTGCGCATGCAGGGCAAATGTTGCCGCTAGCACGTACGCCGCGAAGTAGATGCCGCGCGGCCGCCGGACCAGTTCGTACCACAACCACAGCGCCACGGTACTGCCACACACCAGCATGGTGTACGAACGCGCTTCGCGGCTGTACTCGATCTGCAACACGTGACACGCCACGAGCGCGGCCAGCGCGCACCCCACCGTCCAATCTGCCACGCAGCGTCCCAACCAGAAAGCCGCCAGGATTGCCAGCACGCCGAATGCCGCCGCCGGCGCGCGCAGCAGCCATTCCGTCGGCCGCGGCGCCGCAGTCAGCCAATGCAGGCAGGTGGGGTAGAGTGGTGCCATCTTGACCGCCGGCTGCCAGCGCAGGCCATCCGCCAGACCGAGGCGCGAGACGTGCCACGTGCTGAACTCGTCTTGCCACAACGAGCGCGCCCCGAGTTCGTGCACGCGCAGATATGTACCGAGGGCCACGATGATCAGCAGCGCGGCGGCACAGATTGCCGTCGCGTGGGACTTCCGCTGCTGACCGGCGGGGGCGATGTCGCGCGTCGTGGGCATCATGCGAAGCCAATATATATGTTCCCGCGCATTGCTGACAGCGCGTATTCACTCCGCGGGGGACGAGCGGGGGACGTTTCGAATGTCGCCGGGCCACCGGCATCATACGGCCCGGGCAGAGCTCGGACGCCACGTTCATGTCGGTTCGGGATGCCATGCCGTTTTGATGTGACTCTAGCCAGCACTATCCCCATGACCAGGCGAAACGCCGCTTGAAATGGTGGTAGTAGAGACCGATCACGCGCATCGCGACAATCATGGCGTAGATCTCGAATCCGCGGGCAAAGAACCCCAGCAGCAACAGGCCTGACAGCGATGGCTGCGTCAGTGCCAGACCCGACATGGCGTACACCACCGGGATCGCCAGCGCCACATACACCAGCACGACCGTGCACAAGTAGGCGGGGAAGGTCCTGAAGATCGTCCTGACGATCAAGTCGATCCGCAGCAGCCCAGGTATGCCGCCGACGGCTACGATGAGAATCACCATGGGCCAAAGGAACGTCCCGCCGAAGTAGAACGCCGCAAAGGCCGCGGGCTCTCCCGCCGTGCTATCCTCGAGAAAGACGTCGGAAGTGCTCAGGAACAGCACGCTGGTCAACTGCGTCACCTCGTCGATCCCAATCCCGCGCGGCAGCATGGTGGTCAACAGATAGAGCGTCACGGGGATCCGCACGACCACCCACGCCACAAGGAACTTGATCGCCGGAGCGATGATCTCGTCGATCCACGCACCGGTCAGCGACGGCTGGGACAGGTCCTCCTCACCGGCGGTTGCGTCCTGTACCGCGTTGAGACAGAACGCGCAGTACCAGCCTTGAATGAACAGCATGCCGATCAGTCCCGGAATGCACCCAAAAGCCAACACCGGCTGCACACTCATAATGACCCAGACGACGATGAACGTAATCAGGTTGCCGGTCTTCATCGGAAACAGAAGCGTTTGGCCGATTGATCTGAAGTACCCGCCGGTGTGTTCCGGCGCCGCCACGTCAGGTGTCGCGAGACAGGCCGCCCCTCCGCTCCCCGGGCCAACGGTGTACGCGCCGCTGGGGGTCGCCTCCGCGGCTGCGACCGGTCGCTCCCGTTCGATGGCCACCCCTTCCGCCAGCGCACCCAGATCGGTGAGCCCGTCACCGGAGGGCTCGTCTCGCCCGGCCGGCACAGTGAATTTCCCGCCGCACTTCTTGCACCGCGCCCGCTTCCCGGCGGCCGAATCGGGCACCCGGTACCGCGCTCCGCAACCACATCGGGCTATTGGCATAGTCGCACCCCGCGCCAGTGCACGCTTACACCGCGTCTTCTCCACGCCGTCGCCGCACACGGCGGCCTGACTTGTCTCACGCCGCTCCCGGCACTCCAGAGCAACCGACCTGTTGCCTCATCAAGACTTGATTGTGCGTTGTAGTATAGCGTCCCCCCACAGTGTTGCCACTATAGAGATGCTCCCACTTTTGAATGCGGCGCGCAAAACGAGGTCGAGCACAAAGACCCGAACTCGTCCGCGGTGGCAAGTTCGCACCGCGACGCCAGAACAGTTCTATGGCCCTACCGTCTCGATCCGGGCACCGCTCTCCCAGTTGCCGGTGAAGCTCTTGATCATCTCCACGATCTCCTGCTGCCGCGCCGCGCTGTACTTTGGGCCGACGAAGCCGAAGTCGTCGACGCCGCCAAAATAGCGCAGCAGCGGGATTCCGGCCGCCAGGTCCGCCGCCGAGCGATTGAAGATATCGCTGTACATTCGCAAGGCCTGGCGATCGAGCGCCACCCGCGTGCTGCGACGCGGCGTCATGCCTAGTCCCTCGATGTTCTGAAACTGCGGCACCTGGTAGATCAAGTCGTGGACGTCATAGATCGCCACGTACCACTCGCGCCCATCCTTGTCGAACCAACTGGGCGAGCGCGCGATCACGCCATCTTTGTACTTCTCACGCTTGGCCATCTTCTCGGGCCAGTCATCTGGATATGCAATCACATCATCCGGAGCGATGCGGGCCTCGTCCGCCTGCGTCAGCCGCCGCGCCTCATCAGCTTGGTACGCCGTTCGCAGGACATCCTCGTAGAACAAGCGCTGTTGGTCGCGTTCCAGGATGGCGTCGACGTCGATGATCTCGCGCGCTGGGCGATAACCGAACCTGTCCGGCCACTGGTTCTGCAGAGTGCGTTCGCGCAGCGCAGCAACGTCGCCGCCCGTGTCCATGTCCGCCGTGTCCGCCCCCTCATAGTGCCGCGCGATCTGGGCCGCGGCACGTGTTCGCGCGTCCAACTGGTCGGGCGGGGCGGCACTTTGCATGGCGCGGCGGGTTTGCTCATCGGGCGGGTCGTTCTGCCCCAGCAACGCCTGTTCGCCAGCTTCACGCCGCACACGCGCGAGGATGCCCTCGGCCTGCAACTCGAAGACGCTCACGTCGATGTCCGCCGGCAGACGTCCGAAGGCGGTCAGCGCGCTCTGCGCCTTCGTGGCCGCCTCGGTGTAGCGCCGAGCCAGCAGGGCTTTGCGCCCCTGGATCAGGTCCAGCCGCGCCTGAGACAGGACCAGGTCGATGCGCGCGTCTTCCTCGAGTTGCTCCAGCTCCGCCGCTTGGGTGTCTGCTGGTGGTTTGCTCTGCGGCGTGGCGGTGGGCAGATCGCTGGCGGTCCGCGCCAGCAGGCGCTGATCGTCGGAGCCCAACCCGGTACTCGTCGTGACGAACGACCCGACCATGACCAGAAGCAGGTAGCGGTTTTTCATGACTTGTGCTCCTCATGCCAACGTTCCCAGGCCGTGGTGTCGAAACCAAAGTCCTGCTCGGTGATGTGCCGCAGCGCTTCGAGGACTTCGGTCCGGAAGACCGTCACATCCTGCATCCTCAACTCGGTGTACACCGGAAACAGCCCGATGCTGTCGATGAACCCGATCTCCGGCCAGTGTACTACGCGCGCCGATTCGCCGATATACGTCCGCGTCGGCCCGTTGAAGGTCGCCGGCATCTGGTGAAAGTAGTGCCGCACCGGCACTTCGACCATCTTCCGCCGCTGCGTTATCAGCATTTCGATCAACTCGCCGACAGCTTCGCGCGCCTCCAGCTTGCCCAGCCCCGTTGCCGCCCGTCGCACGACCCATTCGCTGTCGCTGCGCAGCGCTTGCCGAAACTGGGCGACGACGCGTGGGTCGTTGCGCCGCACCAACTCCGCCAGTGTTTTCGCGCGCACCGTTTCGTCGCGGTCGACCAGGGCCAAAACGGCCAGGTTCAGCGTAGCCTCATCCTGGTCGAAGTTGCGCAGCGCATCGACCAGCAGCTCTCGGCACGGCCGCGGCCCGGATCCCAGCTCTTGCACCAGCGGCAGGATCGCCAGCGGATCACGGATTTGCAGCACGCGCTCCCGGGCCGCCTGCCAACGGGGGCCGTCGGCCGCACTCCTCTTGATCGTCCGGATCTGCCGCCGCCAACTGCCCTGGATCGCAGCCACGATCTTCTCATCCTCGCGGTCGGCGGCTCCCTCGACCGCGACCTCGGCTCTGGCCGTAGTCGGCCGGTCCCGTTCGACGACCGTGCGGCCCTCGACCCACATATCGCCCACCTTCACAAAGCCCAGTTGCCGCCGCGCCGGCTCATAATCCAGGTCCAGCCGCAGGGCGAGCTCGAGGTGCTGAAGGCGCTCGGCGGTCAGGCCCCGCTGCTCGCACCAGCGGGCGAGCCCGATGTGCTCGGCGGGCGTGTCGCGCAGTTCCCGCCTTTTTTGTTCGTATTCCTGCCAGGGCGAGGCGCACGGTTCAACGCGTTTCACGGCCTTGGCCGGCAGTGTCACCGTACCGACCACGGTTCGCACGTGGTAGGCCTCGCCGTCCTGCTGGAGGATCTCGCCCTCGACCGTGCCCCCGTTCTGAAGGTGGAGAATGTCGCAAGCTGCTGTCGGAGTGATACTTAGAATGAGCAAAGCGGAGATTGTCGCGCTGTACAGCCCCACCGCGATTCTTCCGGCTCGCCTGCGAATCACAAGGCCAACGCGCATAAGCGGCTCCGTGAGCGCGCACAATATACCCGCTGCCCAATTATAGACGGCTCCCAGGTTTCACAACAACATTCGCCAGTGCCCGTAGCATCCTTTCAGGACGAAAACAAGCCTTCCGGCGACGAGGCACGGTTTTTCGTTGCCAAACCCGCCGCCGCTCGCGAGAATGACGGTCGTGGCGGTGACGTTTGCGTCAACGCGGGTGGTCGCCGGCCACTGCGGGCATTTCAGGCAATGTTTGTCAGCAAGGCACTTCGCCGTTGTGGCACACTCGAGGAGAAGAGGCCATGCGCTACCTTTCCACCACCGTGCTGACACTGGCCCTCACCATCGGCACGTCCTCCCTCGCAGCGGCCCAGGAATGGTCTGAGGACTTCAACAACGGCATCCCGCCGACGTGGACAATCGAGGACTACGAGCCCTTCGGGAGCTGGTTCACGTGGCACACGAACGATTGGTGGGGCGAGCCGAACTACTCCAGCGGCGATGGCTCGCGGGCTGCCCACGCCGATTCCGACCTCGCCGGTACGGGTGAGTTCGATATCGCGTTGCTCACGCCGGCGTTCGTCGTCCCTGACAACGCCGGGCTTGAGTTCCACGCCAACTTCCAGAACTGGAGCAGCGACCGCGCCGAAGTCGATATCACGCTCGACGGCGGCTGGTCCTGGACCAACCTCCTGAGCTGGCAGGAGAACCACGGCGGCTTTCGCGCGCTCCCCGGTGAGTATGTGTCGCTCGACCTTAGTGAGTACGCCGGCTACACCGCCCAGATCCGGTTCCACTATTACGATCCGGCCGGGGCTTGGGACTACTACTGGCAGATCGACGACGTGAGCGTCACCGAGTGTGGCGGTTTCACGCTCTGCGACTCGAATTGCGACGGTGTGGTCAACGGCTTCGACATCGACGCGTTCGTGCTGGCGCTCCAGTCCGCCGACGACTACGCCGCGGCTTACCCGGATTGTAATCACCTCTGCAACAACGACATCAATGGCGACGGGGTGGTGAACGGGTTTGACATCGACAGCTTCGTGGACTGCCTGATCGAATAATGCAGCGCCGCTGAACAGCCTCATCTGCGCGTCTGAATCGCCGCGCGCGATTCGGCAACATTGAAGAGCCGCGGGCTTCAGCCCGCGCGGCCACACGTTCGGTGGACTGTCGCAAGATCGCGCCCGGTGATCCAGAGCGGTTTGAAAAACTCTGTAGCGGCCGAGCCCCGTATCGGCCGTACATGTCAACGTCCGGTGCGGGGCCCGGACGCCACATCAAAACTGAAAATACTCTAGTGCCGGAAGTGACGCGTGCCGGTGAGGATCATGGCGACGTTGCGCTCGTCGCAGGCGTCGATGACGTCCTGGTCGCGTTTGCTGCCGCCGGGCTGGATCAGCGCGGTGACGCCGGCGTCGACCAGCGCGTCGGGGCCGTCACGGAAGGGGAAGAACGCGTCCGAGGCGGCGACCGCGCCCGTGAGCTGCTCCGCGTGCCCGTTCTCCTTGGCGAGCCAAGTGGCTATGCGGCCGCTCATCACCCGGCTCATCTGACCTGCCCCGTTGCCGATCAGCATCCCGTCCTTGCAAATCGTGATCGCGTTGCTCTTGGTGTGCTTGCAGATCAGCCAGGCCAATCTGAGATCTGAGATTTCAGATTCGGTCGGCTGCCGCTTTGTGACGACCTTCCACTGCTCTTCGTTCAGGCCAATCAGGTCACGCGTTTGCATCAGCAAGCCGCCGGCGATGCGTTTCAAGTCCATCTCGTCCGGGTCGGGTTCGATGCCCAGGTCGCCGACGTCCAGCAGCCGCACGCGCTTGCCCCAGGGTTTGTGCGGCTTGCCTTCGACTTCGCCGCGGATGATCTGAACTGCGCCATCATCGAATGAGGGCGCCAGCCAGACCTCGATGAAAAACGCCCCCGGCGCGTAGGCAGCACCGGCGTCCGTCAACGGCTTGCCCCAGCGCTGATAGGTTTCCATCACCGCGGCAGCGAAATCCGCATCCACATCGAAATTGACGGCGAGAATGCCCCCCATCGCGGCGTTGGGGTCGCCGAGGTAGGCCCGGCGGTAGGCGTCGAGCGCCGCCGCGCGGCGAGCTTCCGGGGATTCGTCCGTTGGCACAGCGACCGCGGCACCGCAGGCGTTGGTGTGCTTAATGAAGCAGCACGCTCGTGATGCGCCAGAAGCCAAAGAGCCGCGGGCTGCAGCCCGCGCGATGCCAGCCCGTCGGCAAGCATCGTCCCCCAACAAATCGAGCACCGATCCAGCCCAGAGCGCGCCGTCTTGATTACGCACATAGTCTGTCGCTGCCTGCAGCCCTTCTCCCGCCCGGAGATGGCGTTTTGATCCGGACTTGGTCCACCAGCGCGGTGCATCGGTCAGCTTGTGAGTCTGACTGAGACGACGTGCCGAGATTCCCTTGAAAAGCTGCATCAAGTCTGACCCGGCTTGTGCCCCTTGACACAGCAGGTGCACGTGGTCGGGCATGATGCTCAATGCAATGATGTTGATCGTGTGGTTGCTGGCGGTCTCGTCGAAGGCAGCAAGCAGCGTCTCGATGTGCTGTTGGTCGAGCGCGACCGTCTGCCCTGATTGACGCTCCCGGGCGCTTTCTTCGACCCCCTTCTGGTCGGCATCGTACGGCGTCCCGGGGATGTTGTGGACGACGTGCTCTCCCTCGGGCCCGGGGCGCCGACTCACGAAACCGCGCTCGTCTCCTGGTAGCCATGAGCCGTAGGTGGTCCAGGTAAGGAGCCAGGTCGGACTGCCAGGGTCGGGCTGTTGGAATAGGGACTCGGCGTCGATGCCTGCTGGTGGACGGTGGACCGCGCGGGCTGAAGCCCGCGGCTCTTGGTCAGCGGGGTGCCCTGCTGGGACCTCGGGCGCCGCGCAGGCTGAAGCCCGCGGCTCTTCCTTGGGGAAGGGCTCTCTTCCTTCGGGTTCTGTGGGGGATCCCCCTTGTTGGGCGACGCCGTTGGCGCGTGAAGGAGCCGCGGGCTTCAGCCCGCGCGGTGCACCGATGCTGGCCCGCGTCAGCTCCGCACACAACTGCAACGCCGCGCTGGCGTCGGCATAGTTGTTGAATGAGACTTCGACATTCGAGTGCGCTACAGGTGCAAACCCGGTCCGCCCCCCGGATACACGCAGCAGCTCTCCGGTCTGATGTGGATTCTCCCCGTACCGGAGACGGCTCTCGGAGAGCAACTCCAATGTTCGGTCAAAAACTGGCATATCCCCGCAACGCGCCAGGTAGTCTCCGACCTTACGATCGTACTCGCGCGTTACGTTGAACGCTCGTCTTGCGTTTGGCAGCCGAATCCAACGCCAGGTAGCGTCATCAACGTCGTTCTTACGCAGCCTTTCAATGGTCTCGGGCCAATCGTCGCCGTCGCACAGCACCAACACATGCTTGTGATTCTTCGCCGCCGCGCGGAGCAAACACGGGCCGCCGATGTCGATCATCTCGAGCGCTTCTTCGAACGTGCAGTCCGGCTTTGCGATGGTCTTTTCAAACGGGTAGAGGTTCACGACCACCATGTCGATCGGCTGGATACCCTGCTCGGCGAGTTGGCGCATGTGCTCGGGGTTGTCGCGGTCGGCCAGAATGGCGGCGTGGATCTTCGGGTGCAGCGTCTTGACCCGCCCGTCCAGCAGCTCCGGGAAGCCGGTCACGTCTTCGACCAGCGTGACCGGAATGCCGGCGTCGGTCAGCGTTTTCGCCGTCCCGCCGGTTGAGATGATTTCGATCCCGAATTCCTCGTGCAGAGCGCGGGCGAATTCGACGATCCCCGTCTTGTCATAAACGCTGATCAAAGCCCGGCAAATCTTGTGCTTGACTGGCATGTCGGCTTCCTCGGGAAACGAGAGGCGGGCTGCCATTCTCGGCAACCCGCCGGCTGAGTCGTTCATTATTGTGCTGTCGTTGCTGTGGCACGCGTGTTTGCCGCACGCCGCGGCCGGGCCGCCTTGTGCTACTGCTCGCCACCCTCGGCCTTCGCCCCGGATTCGAATTCGCGGGTGACCTTCGACTTTCCGCCCAGCGGTGTGCCGCGCTGCGCGCTCTGGAGGTAGTCCTTGCGCTGCGTCTGCTCAGTTGCCGGGGCCGTCTGAGTCAACTCGGGCGACGTCGTTTCCTGATCCTCCGGCGGCGTAAGCGCCTGGCGCAGATCCTCGCGCCGCACGAACGGCACGCCGCGCGGCCGCGCACAGAAGATGCGTCCGTCGGCCGAAGCCAAGAAAATCGTCGCCCGCTCTGGGGCAGGCATTGGCAATATCAGCCCGGGGGCGGGAATCGTATGCACGACGGTTCCGTCTTTGTTGTCCACCGCCAGCACCGACTCGTCGCGCGAGAGTACATACGCGTAGCGCCGGTCGACCGTCAGTAGCTTGCGCCCCCGTGGCAGCTTCCAGCGAAAACGCTGGTCGACTTCGACGACCGCGGTATTCACCGCGATAAGGCCGTCGTCGGGACAGTACTGGTAGACCACTTCGCTCATTGTCACAGGTGCTTCGTACAGCGGGCCGGAGAAGCGCGCCCGCCAGCGCTGCTGCCCGAAGATCAGATCGAGCAGGTAGAGCGAATGATCGCGGCTGGCGACGTAGACCCCGTTCTGATCCACGATCACGTCGGCCGTATTGGGACCGTTGGTCCGCGACTGCCAGCGAAAACGCTTGTCTTCCGCGATGCAGGAGTACACGTCACCGCCGTCGGTCGCGAGGAACAGATTCCCCTGGTACAGCGCCGGCGTCCCGAGGATCGGCCCGTTGCCGCCCGCCTTCCAGGCTTCGAACAGGTTATCCACGCGAAAGGCATAGAAGCGCTGGTTGATCCCGCCCAGGTACAGCCGGGCCCCATCCGAGATAGCCGCCGTCCCCGCCGGGAAATTCAGCTCGAGCTTGCCCAGGCCCTTGCCGGTAAACCGATCGACCACGAGCACGGTCGTCGGGGTAGTGAACACAACCTGACCATCAACGTGGCAGGGCTGCTTGACCCGGTAGCCCGCCCCCGTCACCGGCCGCAGCCAGCGGATGGCGCCCGTGTCGGCGTGTACGGCAAAGACGTAGCCGTCCTCGGTGCACAGGTACAGATGGTCTTCCACCAGGTACGCGTCCGCCACACGCTGCTGGGGTTTCAACGGCAGGCGGAGTTGCCAGAATTTCACCAAACCA
>JAHJAR010000175.1 GCA_018814045.1 Planctomycetota bacterium
CCCACCCGTGTTACCGGATGGCCCACGCGGCTGGATGATCTCCTCTTCAGCCACGTCGTAGCGGATGTTCGCCAGCGCCTGCTCGACGTGCAGCTCGCGCGGCTGGCCGTCGAGCCCGACGCGGCCCCAGTCGTACAAGCGGTAGGTCACATCCGACGGTGTCTGCACCTCGGCGACGATGAGCCCGGCACCTAAGGCGTGCGGCACGCCGCTTGGCAAGCAGTAGCAGAGTCCCAGCTCGCCCGCGCGAAGCTGGTGCAGCTCCGCCAGGGCCGGCGTCGAGCCTGCCGCGCGCACGTCCTCCGGCCCGACGCCCGGCTTCAAGCCGATGTACAAAGCCGCTCCGGGATCGGCGTCGATCACGTACCACGCCTCGTGCTTTACGCCAGCCTGCTCCGGCTCCGAGGCGTCGGCGCGCGGGCGTGGATGCACCTGAATGCTTAGACGCTCACGGGCGTCGAGGAACTTGATCAGCAACGGGAAACGGCCACCCATCAGCTCCGCTCGGCCCAGCAAGTCGCGCCCCCACATCTCGATCAGTTCGCCCAGCTTTTTCCCCGCCAGCGGCCCCTGCGCCACGCGCGACTCGTTGCCCGGCAGGTCCGCCAGCTCCCACGATTCACCGACGGGCACCTCAGGCGGCAACATCTTGTCGAACAGGCGCGCCAGCTCCCGCCCGCCCCAGGGCTTGGCCTTGAAGATCGGCTCGAACACAACCGGAATCGGCGGGATGCTCACGGCGCGCGAACCTCCGTGTCACCATCATGGGCACAAGTCGGCGGAAAACACAGCAGTGGTCGAAGCTGCTCCACCGTCGCCGGCCCTATTCGATGCACGTTCTCCAGATCGTCCGCACAACGGAACGCACGCCCCGGCCCGCTCAATTCGCGGTATTCAATGATCGCGTCGGCCAACACCGGCCCGATCCGCGGCAGCAGCATTAATTCTTCCCGCGTGGCGACGTTCGGGTCGAAGCACAGCCGCGCCTGCTCGGGCACGACCGTCGGGGATCTGTTCAAGGCGGGGCGTCCCAAAGTTGGGAACTGGAGCAGCAGCAGCACGACCCCCGCACCTGCCGCCGCCCGCCAGACCACCCGCGGCGGCATCATTAACTGCGGTGAATCGGGCGACCCGAGTCTCATTCCCCCTTACCGCTTATCAACCCCCGCCGCACTTCGGCCAGGCGTTTGAAGGCCCGCTTTGGCGTGAGGTCCGCCCACAGCACGCCTCCGGTCGGGATGCCTGTGCACACCCCGTCCGTCAGCGTTTGCAGGCAGACACACTCGACGTACGGCTTCGAGAGCGTCACCTCACAGAAGGTGGCGAACCAGTCAGCCTGACGCTCTTCCGACCAGTCCTGCCCGGTGAGACCGGTGGCAGACCCATCTGAAGGAACGGCAACGGCCGTCACGTGCAACGGCTTGCCCAGATTCGCGAGCCGATCGATCAACCCGCTGATCTGCAGACTGTCGCGCAGATGAAAGCCCTCACTGTCGAGCCCGAAGACCAGCTGCACGCCGAACGCGTCGAAGTTGATCCCGCTTTGCACCGCCATCTCGGCGTACAGCGTCGGCGGCACCGTGCGCTGGTTGCGGGCAAAGTACTCGCCCCAGGGTTGCGTCAGATCGAGCACAACCTGTGAGCGCGGGGCGGCCTGCTTGGTGACGCTCACCGCCATTCGCGTCAGGTCGATGATGTGCTCGAAATTGAACGAGAACACGTTGTCGGCGTGCAGCCCGCTGGCAACGATCCACGTATTGATTTCCCCAGCGTAACGCTGGACCGTCCGTCGAACGTGCTCACGCGCAAAGCTGGCGATCGCCTCGTAGTCGTTCTCGCGCACGTACATCCAGTCCGGAACCGATTGTACCCCGAAGCTCAACACCGGCCCCCCACGTACGGTGAGCCCGGCCTTGCTGCCAGCCGTCACCCACTTGTCGATCGCCGAGTAGTCCGAGCTCTGCTCATCACGCTGGATGTCACGCCACACACACGGAATCTGCACGAAGTCGAAGACTTTGGAGAAGCCCTTGACGAGGGCTTTGGGCGGCGCACCGGGGGGCAGGCAAACACCGAGAAACTCCCGCGCGAACCCACCGGCCTGCCGTCGCCGCTCGATGAAAACCGACGCGTGAAACCGACAGAGCTCCTCGGAGGCTTCCATTGCCAGGCTCAGCGCGCAGTCCGCCAGCCGGGCCGCGGCGGGCGCGTCATCGGACGTCTGCAGGGCTTTGACGAACAGCCCGCGGG
>JAHJAR010000176.1 GCA_018814045.1 Planctomycetota bacterium
ACCTCCTCCGGCTCCGTCACCGGCGAAACCGGCCCGTCCAGCGGCTCCATGTGCGGCAACGGCGGCCCGGCCCCGACGCCTGGATCGCCGTCGTAGATCTTGTACCGCAGCAGACGGTTGTTCCGCGTGGCGTAGGGCAGCTCGCCCGGGTCGTCGAAATCGGTGTCGTACGTGGCGACGGTATACGTGTCGCTCTCATGCTCGACCTTCAGCCGCCGATTGCCGAGCTGATCGTAGGTGTATTCGTAGTTGTAGACCATCTGGTCGGGGTCGGCCTGAATCTCGCGAATCTCGGAGATCAGCCGTTGCCGGTTGTCGTAGGCGTAGTGCACGTGCGTCTCGACCGCCGGGGCCTGCGTGTAATCGGTCTCTTCGCGGCGTTGCAGCGTGTTATCCAGGTTCCAGACGTAGTCGATACGGTGCATCAACTGCGGGTTCGCGTCGCGATATTCGATGTACGTCAGTCGATTCCCGTCGTCGTAGTGGCGCTCGACCTGGGCGCCCGTGTCGTAGTTGGTGAATTGCAGCCGGCTCGCGTCGTCGTAAACATACTCGACCTCGCCGCCGTTGATCTTCCAGAGCCGGCCGAGCGTGTCGTATTGATAGAGCGTGGTGTGGCCGTCGGGGCCGTCGAGCCGCACGAGGCGTCCTTCCGCATCGTACTCGCTGTAGTCGAAGCGGCGCGTGAAGTCGTTCGTTCCATTGCCCCACTCAACTTCGGCACTCGTGACCTGGTGATGCGTCGGCCGGCCCAGGGCATCGTAGCCCGTGTGGTGCTTGCGGTAGTTATCCTGGTACCCGCCCCACTCGATCGTATTGGTCGCCGTCAGAAGACGCCCCTCCTCGTCGAACTCGATCTCGGTTGTGTCGCCGGACAGGCCGCATTGGAGATCGTCGCAGAAGGGCACGCCATTCAGGCCCAGCCGGTCGCCACACACGCCGCCGGTGACAATGCCACACACGCAGCCGCGCAGGTTGTTGTCGGCGTCGTATGTGCAAGTGCCAGCCCCGGGGCCGCTGGTCTGTCGGCCGAATGCGTCGCTGCCGTATGGGCCGATAACGCAGGGATTCGCCTGGTAGGCGAGGGCCGAACGCAGGCCCTCGGTGAGCACGGTGAAGTAGCCGCGGAAGTCGTATTCATACAAGTGTTCGACGCCGGCGATGTCCTGCTGATCGTCGGCGTGGGCGTCGATGACGAGCTTGAGCTGGCCGCGTCCTTTGGGGTCGCCCGGTTCAGGTCCGTTCTCCTGGTAGTATTCCAGCGTCGTGACTGCTTCCGGATTGCCCTGGCCATCCGCCGGCTCGGTGATCTTCGTCACGAGCGTCGGGTCCGTCGGGTCGTTGTGCTCGTAGGATACGCGCCGATCCGAGGGGTCTTCGACCCAGGTCAGACGCCAGAATTTGGTCGTCTCCGGGTCGCCCACCGGGTCCCAGTGCCACTCCCAGACCTGATCGAGCGGGCTGGTAAGCGTCTCGATATTACCCACTGCCCCGTACGTGGCGTCCCACTCCTTCTGGAGTTCGTTCGTGAACTTCGTGCAATTGTGGCCGGCGTCGTATTCGTAGAGCCGCTCGTGCGTGAGCGGATCGACGCGCTTGCGGAAGTTACCGTCGTCGTCGAAGTAGTATTTCCAGTCCTCCTCCCGGCGGTCTGTGTAAGTCGTCCGCCAGTAGTCGCCCTCTTTCCGCACGCTGTAATCGAACCACTGTTCGTATTGGATGGGGTCCGGGTCGCCCGGGATCTCGGGGTCGAGGACCTGCTTGAGCTTGTGCGTGGTGTAGTAGGAGTAGGTCCAGATCGTACCAGCCCGGCTGGTGATCGTCTTAATGCGGTTGTAAAGGGCAGTGTAAGTGAGATCGACAGCCCGCTCATCTGCTGAGTGGTCTGGCGTCGCGGGGAACTTGATCTTGTTCAGCCGGGCTTGCCCGTCGTCGTACTCCAGGATCCACTGATAATACTCGTCGCCGGTATCTACCTCGATCTTGGTGAGCTGCGTGTTCGTATAGTCGAAATCGATGCCGTGAAAATAGTAATCCCACGGCTCGGTGCCTTCGTCTGCGGCCGCTCCGCGAATGTAGTCGATCCGATGGTTGTTCTGCGCATCGCGCACGACTTGGAGCACGTTGCCAGCGCTGTCCTCGACTTCCGCCAAGCGGCCCAGGTCCTCGGTGTCGTCGTAGTCGAAGCGGCGGACCCACTGGCTCGGCCGGGTCAGGACCCAGCCGTATTCGGCGGGCGGGCCGGGATCCAGTTCGACCCATTCCAGGATGTCGTGCTTGCCGGCGGGTGGGTGGTAGAGGTCGGGTTCGGTGGCGTCCTGGGTGAAGAAGTACTCGTTGCCGTCGTCCTCGATGACGGAGACGACCTCATCCACGCCGGGTTCGCCGACGATGCAGCCGGCGTAGGTGCAGGTCCAGCCCGGGCCGAGCGTGAAGCCGGTCGGCGAAGCCACGCCGCCACCTTCCGCGGCCGCGGCGCTGTTGTGGTAGAGCGTGAATTCGAGCGGCGGCCCGACCGGGTCGCACTGGGTGATGTTGATGGCGGTGATCAGGTTGCCGTTGAAGAGGTTTACGACGGAATAGGGCGAGACCTGGAGGCCGGCCTCCCACGGACGCGGGAACCCGGCTTCGGGTGAGACCGGGATAACGGGCGTCCCCCCGCCGCCGATCTGGGCGAACGATGCCGGCCCCAGCAGGGCGCAGATGGCCAGCGTAACCAGAACGTACCGATGCTGTGGTTGATGCGACATGTCGTACTCTCCCCATTCGAGATGCTCATATGTCCCAATCTCGGCGTTGCGCCGAACCCGTGCAGAAATGCACTACTCCTTGTCCACAATGATAGCGGCTTCGGAATGTCTGTCCAGGGGTATTTGCCCGGGTTGGGACGCGGCGGGTGTACCGCTGGATCCTGGCGAATGGCAGGCACGGAGGCCTGCCCCACTTGCTGGGTGGGGCGGGCGTCCCCGCCCGCCAGAGCCTTGCGGTACACCCGACGCGGCCGTGTCTCGTCGGGGGGGCGATTAAACAGACGACCCGCCGGCGACTCCGTTTGCTGGATCGGATCCGGCCGGCTGGTGGCCCGCCGCGGAGAGAAACTACGTGGGCTACCCGGAGTCCCTGGTGTCGTCGCAGAGCTTGGCGCCGGTGTTAGTGGCGCTCATGTCCTTCGCCCTCATTCGCCTGGTCGGAGTCTGCGGTGGGTTCAGCGTGTCCTTCGAGGGTTCTGATCTGTTCGCGCAGCTCGTCGATCGCAGCATCCTCGTCGCGGACGCGCTGGACGATTTCCTTGTATGGAATCTGCTCGAGCAGGTCGGGGCCGCGTGTATAGAGCAACTGCCCCAACTCGAACAGGATGTGGTGCTTGCGCTTGTTGTGTTGCCTTATGGACAACTTCAGGGAAACTGCTTTGGCCTTTCGCCGGGTGGTGCCGACCACGCGACCCCACACTCCTGTGGGCTCGCCGAGGCCGACTGCCCCGGCCCGGCCCGAGCGTGCGCCAGCGCGGCCGGCGTGTGGGGCGATTTCGCGGAACTCGGGGATTTCAGCCAGTGGTCGCCAGTCGGGCATTCCCGTCCGCCAGCACAGAGTGTTGGCGTTCACGCGTTTCGCCCTGGCCTTTTGCAGGATTTGCTCGGTAGTATGCGGCCCGGCTGGTTGATTGTCCGGGCCGGGAAGATACCAAACCGGATCGCTCATCGAGTATTCTCCGCGTAGGCCGTGACAGTCGTGCGAATGACCCGGGTGGTGCCAACGGGTACGGCGCGACGATTCTTCACCATGGCCACGATCCACCCACATCGCTTTGCGCAGTGCGCTGCTCGTTCAGGCTCCGGCCACCTGGGCCTTCGCGGCGGCTTCCCCGATCTGGCGCGGCGTTTCGTTGCGCGATTCTGCCCGGTAGATATCGTAATGTACATCTTCCGCACGCGGCTGAAAAGCCCGACCGCCGGAGCACCCGGCGTGGACGTGGCCATCGCAGCGACCCTGCGCAGCCCGCCCGCGCCTCGGCGCGGACCTGCGACCGCGCTTTTCATTGACAGAGGGCATCTCTGCGAGATATCCTCGTGGTTACGCAATCATCCACTGCCGAACAGGGGCTAGGGCTCTATCGGAATCCCGATCGTCGGCTAGCGCCGGTCGAGCTTGGAGGAACGGGCCATGCGATTCACTTGTGCAGTGTTGGGTGTGTCGTCCGTCATGCTGCTCACGTTGGCGGGATGTGGGGGGACGCTTCCAGGAGGAACTGATGCGCCTGCGGAAACCCCCGACGAAAGCTCGCCACACCCCGGAGGCCAAACGGGTGATCTTGTCACCTCACCTCCCGGCGGAATATCGATCGCGGCGGCGCGGGTAACTATCGTGGGTACCGTGCCCAACGAGGCGACACGCGTGTACGTGGGCTGGTGTTCAGCCGAGCCCCAGCCTGACGGCACCTACTATGTGGCAAATGTGCCGCTCGTCGTAGGCGATAACAGCCTCGAAGTGGTGGCGACGAAGGGCGACCGGGAGGTCTTGACCGCGCAAGTGCTGACGGTGACATGCACCGCCGATACGGACCCGGTTCGACTGACGGTGTCTCCACGGAACCTGGCGGAGGGCGACCGCTGCTTGGCGAGCATTGAGTCAGCCGTCCCGGTGGACGCGGTGTTGTGGGACTTGGACGGCGACGGCGAATACGACGAAACCACGCAAGGTCTTTCGATCGAGCATGGCTATGCGGAGCCGGGCAAGTACTCGGTGTTTGCCACGGTGCGGACCGCCGACGGACTCCATCATTCCAGCCTCGCATTTGATCCTCAAGCGGACGTGTTCGTCGCGCTGCGCCCGCAGGTCGTGAACGCCGTTGAGCTGGGTGTTGCTCATGATCTTGAGGTTCGCGACGACGGCTCTCTCTGGGTCTTGTCGGGCAGTAACCTCGTCCAGTTCGACTTCGATCTTGCGGAATCGGCCCGTGTCGCGCTTCCTGCCGGGACGCAGCCCAGCGGGTTCACCGTGGACGGCGATGGCGCCTTCGTCGTCGCGGAAGCGGCTACTGGGCAGGTATCCCGGCTGTTGCCTACGGGCGAACTCGATGCTGGCTTCGGTGACAACGGCAAGCTGTTGCTGCTGGACGCCGATTCCGGGGCTCCCATTGAACCGACAGATGTTGTCGTCGATGAAGAGGCGCAGCTCTATGCTGTCGACCGGGTGAGCGGTTCTCTGTTTCGCTTCGAGAGCGATGGCTGGTCGACATGGCGCGCCGCTCTGGAAGAACCGGGGCGGTTTGTCGCACACTCGAACGGTGGCTTCCATGTGGTCGAAGGTGGCTGCGCACTGCGCGTATTCGACCGCTCCGGCACGCGGCGCATGGTCTTCGATCTCCCGACAAGCGCGTGCCAAGCCGCCCAACCGTGCACGCACGTGCGACTGATTCTGTCGGTAGATGACGGCGGAAGCGCCTATCTGACCGACTCGTCGAATCGAGTCGCGCGCGTCATCGAGACCGGGGTCACGGCTGTGTTGAAAGCCGCGGCTATTCCGGACCCGGCCGGACTGGCCTTGCTCTTGCTCACAACGGACGGCCGGGTCGTCAAGGTAGTCGTTCCGGAGGAGGCTCCGGATAATGCGCCGCTTGCCCGCTGGAACGCGTTCCTGGGACACCTGCGAGCCGGGAATCACGAGGCCGCGCTGGACTACGTGCACCCCCAAGAGCGCCCCGTACTCGCACCGCTGCTTGGGGATCGTGCGCTCGAAGAACTGCGGAGCTACGCTGAGCGGTTTGGGTCGTCCAAGTTCATCAGTCGCGGCACGCAACGGGCGCGTTTCCTGGTCGAGTTTGAAGGGGCCGCGGTGCCGGTCGATATCGTGTTTAGGCGGGAGCTCCGCAGCACTGAGTGGTTCTTGACCTCGTTCTGAACGGGCAAGGGGTACGAGTATGTATGCTCGCACAGTCTTCGTGATCAGCATTGCGGTCGTGGGCTTAGCGCCTCCGTCTGCCTGGGGGCACAAGGTGGTTGTCCATGATGCCCTCACAGCGCGGGCGGCCGCCCGGTCGGACAACCTCCAGTTCCTTCTCAACGAGTTCGGCCTACGGGCGAAGGACCTGCCTTTCGCGGACCTCGATCAGGTGACCGCCGAGTACCAGGATGAGTTGCGCGCGGAGAACGGCTACCGCGTATACGGAACGACGCCGTTGGATCTCCTTCGGTTCGGAAGCGTCATGGAGGATTACGCCGCGCATTCTTACAGCGGGCGCTTCTTCAACCACTTCTATGAGCCGCGCTCGGCGACAACCGGGAAGAAGCTGTGGTCTGGCGGGCAGCATAGTGCGCGCGACTGGGCTTTCCACGTACCCCGCGGGGTGAACGAGCGGACTTGGACACGCGCTCTTGAGGAGTATTACCGCGCCCTGACGGATATCGAGCCGGACGATCGCGACGAGGCGTTTGCGCAGATGTTCTACACGCTCGGCCATGTGTGCCATCTTGTTGAAGACATGGCGGCCCCACCGCATGTGCGCGATGATGCCCACCCCCCGTGGAACCCGTCGCCTTTTGAGGAGCTTGGAGACGGCGAGATCGGTGGCGTTCTGCGCTACGTGAACGACATTCTACGCCACGAGACAATCAAGATCGCGGCATACGAAACTTCGGAGGCGTATCTGGGCACGCTGGCCTGCTTCACGACGGCTAATTTCTTCAGTGGTTCAACCGTCAATCAGTACGAGCCGTTTTATACTCACCCGTACGCATACCCGCCACCGTGGTGCGTCACCGACGAGGACGGCGACGCTCCCGGAGAGGGTGCGGATCCGGGCAACCTGTTCATTATGAACGAGAGCACTCTTCTGTCGAAGCGCACCGCCCTGGCCCACGTCTCGTCCCTGCTCGCCATTCTGGCCCCGGAGCTACTTTCTGACTTGGACGAGGTCCGCCTCAGAAGTTCATACGATCATCCGACGGTCGTCGTCGACAATGCTCGCCAACTCTTTCCGGTGGCGGTCGGGCACACGGCCGGGCTGTTGGAGTTCTTCTTCCGGGCCAGGCTCTCGGCCCGCGTCAAGGACGTCGAGGTGCGAGACGGTGACTACGATCTCGTCACCTACGAGATTACCAATGTGTCCCGCGTTCGGGCCGGCGTAGCCATAGAGACCTACACGCTGGCCGAACTCGAGAAACTGGAGTTCCGCGCGCTCTACGAGACCGGGGTCTTGGGACCACCGCTAGACGTAAAGCAACCCCCCAACGTGTCTGCGCTCGAGCCCGGGCAGTCGGTTGAGGTCCAGGTCTGGTACCCGGACCTCGACGAACATGGTCTTGTATCTGCTAGTCGAAGCTCGCACGTCGTGTACGATGGCCAGATCGGCGGAGAGCGCGGTGTGACTGGCGCCGTCTCGAGACGCGGCGGCGTTCAGCTCAGCTACGCTGCACACGGCGCGAGCGTAACCGGTCCCGAAGACGCTGAAGAGTGCGTCGAATGCACCAGTCCCAATGAGCCTTCCTCGTGGGACTGGGAGCCGGTGGGTTGCGAGCGCCTCGATCTAGGCGCTGATTGCGGCCAAGAAGGTCTGGGCCTGGAAGAGGTCCACGCCGCCGGCGGCGGCGGATGCCGTCCCGCGAGTGGCTTTACCGTCTGCCGCGGAACCGGGACGGCCACGACGCGGTTCGACTCGTTCGAGAACCTCGGGACCGTTCTTAGCATCAGCGGTAGCGCCGACGTGACTGCGAGCCCTTGGTCCGCCCCGGAGCGCCCAATGCACCTTTACTATGACGGACAGGCTCATTCCCGAGGTATCGTTGTTTTCGTCGCACATATCGAGCCTACGGAAGCCGTGCGTGTGCGTCTTCAACTGCATAGTTCAACGCCGTCTTACAGCGCCGACTGCTATGATCCCTACTGCTCTGATGGCGAACAATACGTCGACTGTCGCCTCGGCATGATCACTTCACGCACCAGAAGGGGCGATGGAGGGTTCAGGCTATCCGAGCCCTTAACCCTGCTTGGCTCGGGTACGATCGAAGAGGTATACGCGTCCAATGAGTATGGTGAGATCGTTTGGGTGACAGTCGACACGAGACTCTACGTGGTCGGCTGCGGCGGCTTCCGTCAGGCCCAGATGGACTGGACAGTTGACATAGACATTGTGCCTTCACCGTAGTGGAGCCAGAGGGATCGACTACCGGATAGCGCGTGTGTTGGTCCGCTCATCTGTGAACAGGAACTTGACTTCCGCGGTGTCCTTCCGACGCGCGCGACGACTTGATGTGTCTCCAACTATGATGCAGTCGTGACGTTCTGGGGGCGACGTGTTCACCGCCGCGGTCCTGGCCAGCGGACGCGCGGCACAAGACCAAGTTGAGCCACGTCCGGCGCAGCGGCTCACCGAGCGATGGGTCCGCACGCAGAGCGCGTCGGCAACCTGCTCCGCCTGCGGCGCGGACCTTCGAGCGCACGCGACCGGACGTGTGCCGTACGTTCTCTGGTGCGTGTGCAATTGAGGGGGTGGCGCGGCCCATTCGGGCGGCGCTGGCGCGCGGCTTGCTTCACCACGGGGATATACGCTCTAATGCGGGTTTGGGCAGCGTGATCTCGATTGCAAGGAACACCATGCGAAGCGAGGGTCCAAGTACGAGCAGGCAGGCTAAGCGGGAGGCCCAGCACGGTTTGGGTGGCTGGCGCCGAATCCTGGTGCCGCTGCTGCTGGTAGCCGGGGCCGCCGGAGTGGTTGGGCTGGTGGCCCTTATGCCACCCGCCGTGCCACCCGCCGCGCCATCCGAGGTCCCGCCGGTGAACGTCACCGTGCAGGCTGTGGTCGCCGCAGCGGCGCTGGCGGATACGCTCGATCTGACCGGCGTGGTCGAAGCCAACCGCGTGGTGCGTGTGGCCGCCGAGCTGTCAGGGAGGGTCGAGCGGTACGGCCAGCGACCGCGGGAGATAGCCTGGCGTGGTCGGGCGTTTCGCGCAGGTGCGACCATCGCGGAGGGCGATCCCGTCTCGGAGGGCGACCCCCTGGTCGGGCTCAACAGCGATTTGCAGGCGGCGCGCTACGCGCAAGCTCAGGCCCAATTCGAATATGACCTGCGTGAATACCAGCGCATCCTCGACCTGTTCGAGCAACAGGTCACATCGAAGACGGAGTTGGACAACGCGCGGACCCGCCGGGATATCGCCCAGGCCCAGCTCGACGAGGTCAGCGAGCAGTTGAAGCGCACGTCGATCGTGGCCCCCATCAGCGGTATCCTGAACCGGCTGCCAGCGGAGATCGGCGAATACGTGGCCTCCGGAGACGCCGTGGCCGAGATCGTCGACGTGGACCGGGTCAAGCTGGTCGTGGATGTTCCCGAGCGCGATGTGCACTACCTGGGCGTGGGCGACCAAGTCCGGATTTTCGCCCGGACCATCGAGCCCGCGGAGTTGACCGGAGCGATCACCTACATCAGCGAGCTGGCCGACGAACTGACGCGTACGACGCGGGTGGAGATCACGATCGACAATCGCAGCCAAGTGCTGCGGAGCGGGCAGATTGTGCAGGTCCGCCTGACCCGCCGCACGCTCCACGACGTCATCATGATCCCACTCAGTGCCGTGATTCCGCTGGAGCGCGGCCGGGTGGTCTACATCGTTGACGAGGAGGGTCTGGCCCAGCGCCGCACGGTCGAGCTCGGATTCCTGAAGGGACGACAGGTGCGGGTCCGCAGCGGCCTGACACCCGGCGACAGACTGATCGTCGCGGGCCACCGCTACGTCGCCCCCGATCAGCCGGTCACCATCATCACCGAGGATGTGGCAGCCGCGACGAACACCGACCTGCCCGAGGAGCAGTAGCCGCCCGTGCTTCTATCTGACGCTGCCATCCGAAACCGCACCACGGTCGGCGTGCTCGTGCTCGTGATCGTGGCATTTGGCGTCTACAGCTACGTCAGCCTGCCGCGCGAGGCCAACCCGGATGTGCCGATCCCCTACATCGTCATCTCCACTACGTACGAAGGCGTCTCGCCCGAGGACATCGAGACCTCGGTCACGATCAAGATCGAGAAGGAGATGGCCGGGCTGAAGGGCGTCAAGGAGATGACCTCCTCCAGCGCCGAGGGCATGTCGGTCATCACGCTCGAGTTCCTTCCGGATGTGAAGGTCGACGATGCGATGCAATACGTCCGGGACAAGATCGATCTGGCCAAGCGCGAGTTGCCGAACGACATCGAAGAGCCCACGCTGACCGAGATCAACGTCGCCGACTTCCCCATCATCATGGTCAGCATGTCCGGCAAGATCTCGCCGGTGCGGCTGAAAGTCATGGCCGACGAGCTCGAAGACGTGATCGAGTCGATCCCCGGTGTGCTGAACTGCGATGTGCTCGGTGGCTTGGAGCGCGAGATTCGGCTCGAGATCGACCAGGACAAGGTCGCCGCCTACGGCCTGACCATTCCCGAGATCATCGGGCTGATCCCGGCCGAGAACGTCAATATCTCCGCCGGTGGTTTGGAAACACCAGGGACGAAGTTCAACGTACGCATCCCCGCCGAGTTCGTCGATCCCGAGGAGGTGGACGAACTGGTGATCGCGATGCGCAACGGTCACCCGATCTTCCTGACCGATGTGGCGACGGTGCAGGACACGTTCAAGGACCGGGCCGCGCTGTCGCGCCTGGATGGTCTGCCCAGCATCACGCTCGCGGTGCAGAAGCGCGTGGGGGCGAACATCATTTACATCACGGAGGCGGTCAAGCAGGTGCTGGAGGAGGCCCGGCGTCGGGCCCCGTTGGGTACGCGCTTCGATATCACGCTCGATCAGTCGAAGGACATCCACATGATGATCAGCGACCTCGAGAACAACATGCTTTCGGGCCTGATCCTCGTCGTGGCGATCTTGTTCGTCTTTCTGGGCTGGCGGGCCAGCGTGATTGTGGCCTGCGCCATCCCGATCAGCATGTTGTTGAGCGTCATCGTGCTGCACAACCTGGGCTACACGCTCAACATGGTCGTGCTCTTCAGTCTCATCATGGCCTTGGGCATGCTGGTCGATAACGCCATCGTCATCGTTGAAAACGTCTACCGCCACTATCAGCTCAGCGGGCGGCGCGTCGAAGCCTCGATGAAGGGCACCGCGGAAGTGGCCTGGCCGGTGATCACCTCGACGGCGACAACGGTGGCCGCCTTCGCCCCGCTGATCTTCTGGCCCGGGCTGATGGGGGGCTTCATGAAGTACCTCCCCATCACGCTCATCATCACGCTCATCAGCTCGCTCTTTGTGGCCATGGTGGTCAATCCGACGATTTGCTCCTTCTTCGTCCGCACGCGCGCCCGCCGCGAGACCGGCGAGAGCTGGTTAATCCGCGGCTATCGCGGCCTGCTCGAATCGGCTTTGCGGCACCGCTTCACCACGCTGGCGCTGGCTCTGCTGCTGGTAGGGTTGGGGCTGCTCTACGCCAAGCGCGGCCACGGGGTCGAGTTGTTTCCCGACTTCGATCCGCGCCGCGCCGTCGTCAACATCCGCAGCCCGCAGGGCACGAACATCCACGAGTCCGACCGTCTGGCCCGCATCGTCGAGCAGCGCTTGCAGCCCTTTGCCGCCGACCTCGAGCACGTCATCACCAACGTTGGCTCGTCCGGCGGCGGCATGTTCGGCGGTTCGAGCGGCGGCGACCACGTTGCCAATATCACGCTCACGTTCCACGACTACGAGGTGCGCCGCCGTCCGTCGGCCGCCGTCGTCGCGGACATCCGCGCCGCCCTGTCGGACATCGCCGGGGCCGAGATCAAGGTGGAGAAGGACAAGGAAGGGCCGCCCACCGGGGCCGCGGTCACGGCGCGTTTCATAGGCGAAGACTTCGCCGTGCTCGAGCAGATCAGCGACCGGGCCAGGCGGGCCATCGAGAACACTCCCGGTCTGGTGAATCTCCGCAGCGACCTCGAAGCCACGCGCCCGGAACTGGCTTTCCATGTTGATCGCCGCCGGGCGATGCTACTGGGTGTGAATACGGCCATCGTCGGCAACTTTCTCAAAACCGCGGTGTTCGGCAGCGAGGTCGGCAAGTACCGCCAGTTCAACGACGAATACGACATCACCGTGCGCCTGCCGCTGTCGCAACGCCAGAGCGTCGATGACCTGTTCCGCCTGCGCGTTCCCACGGCCACGGGGGCGGCGGTGCCGCTCAGTTCGCTGGGTGAGTTCGAGTACACCGGCGGCTACGGCACGATCAGCCGCATAGATCAGAAGCGCGTCATCACGCTGTCGGGTGACACCGAGGGGCGCCTCTCGACCGAGGTGCTGGCCGCTGTGCAGAAGACCCTAAACGGACTTGACCTGCCCCCGGGCTACAAGATCAGCTACGCGGGTGAGAAGGAGGAACAGGACAAGGCGTCGGCCTTCCTGAGCAAGGCGTTTGTGGTGGCCCTGTTCCTGATCGTGCTGATCATGGTCGCCCAGTTCAACACGCTGCGCGTCCCCTTCATCATCATCGGTACGGTGGTTCTTTCGCTCATCGGTGTGCTTGCCGGTCTGCTCATCTGCAAGATGCCGTTTGGCATCATCATGACCGGTGTGGGCGTGATCAGCCTGGCCGGCGTAGTGGTCAACAACGCCATCGTTCTGCTTGATTACACGCTCCTGCTGCAGCGCCGCGGCCTGGAGCTGGTCCCGGCGGCCATCCAGGCCGGTGTCACCCGCTTGCGGCCCGTGCTGCTGACCGCCACGACGACGATTCTCGGCTTGATCCCGATGGCGATCGGCGTCAGCTATGACTTCCACAAGATGGCATGGGCCACGCGCAGTGAATCCAGCCAGTGGTGGAGCAGTATGGCCATCGCCGTCATCTTCGGCCTCGCGTTCGCCACGCTGCTCACATTGGTGGTGTTGCCCACGCTGTACGTCGCGCTGACGCGCCTCACAGAGCGCCTGGGCTGGGCCGCGCAAACACTCGGCGAAGTTGCGCCGGACACCGCGTACGGCCGGAGTCCTGCCAACCCCGCTTGAGTTCCACCACGTGAATCCATACACTGGGGATGTATGTTGTCCCGCCCCGAGCTCCAGCCCAGGTGTGGCATGCCGAAGTCACTCGCCCGTTACGCCGTTTGGTTCGCGCTCTGGTTCGCCGGACTACCCCTAGCGGCGGCCGAGGCCCCGAAGAACGTCATCCTCCTCATCGGTGATGGTATGGGCTTCGAGCAGGTACGGGCCGCCGGTATGTACGCCCATGGTGTACCTGGCACGTTCGCGTTCGAGAGCTTTCCCTACCAGGGCACGGTCACGACTTACTCGGCCAACAACAGCGTGACCGACTCCGCCGCCGCGGCCACCGCGCTGGCCACGGGCTACAAGGTCAACAATGGCGTGGTCAGCATGGCGTATCCCGGTGACGGGCGCGAACTGCCGACGCTGCTCGAGCACTCCCGCGACCTGGGCAAACTTACCGGGTTGGTCACCACCACCTACATGACACACGCCACGCCAGCCTGCTTCGGTGCGCACGAACCGTCGCGCAACAACCTGGACGAGATTGCCGCGGACTATCTGCATCAGACCCGGCCGAACGTCCTTTTCGGGGGTGGCGCGCACGGCTTATCTCCCGCCGCGGCCGTGGCGGCCGGCTACACGGTGGTCTCCGACCGGTCGGGCCTGGAGGCGCTCGATCCAGATACAGTGACGCAGGTCTCCGGCCAGTTTGGGGATGATCATTTCCCGTATGAGTACAACTACTGGACCGGCGGGCACGATTTCTACGATACGATGCCCCATCTTTCCGAGATGACTTCGTTTGCCCTGGATATTCTCGACGCTGATGACGACGGGTTCTTTCTGGTCGTCGAGGGCGGGCGCATCGATCATGCTGGGCATGACAACAATATCAGGCGGAATATCTTCGAGACAACGGAGTTCGCTCGGGCCGCCGATGAGGCTATCGCGTGGGCGGCTGGTCGGGACGACACGCTCATCCTCGTGACCGCGGACCATGAGACCGGCGGCCTGACCGTCCTGCAAAACAACGGTCAAGGCAATTGGCCCACGGTCTCGTGGGACACTGGTGACCATACGGATGCAGACGTGCCCATCTATGCGTGGGGCCCCAATGCCAGCCTGGTTAATGGTGTTTTGGACAACACGGATCTGTTCAACATCGTCACGGTCCCCGAGCCCGCCACCTTGATGCTGATCGGGTCGGCGCTTGTCCTCGGCCGGCGACGCTGACCTCCCGCCATCTGTGCCCCCCCCCGCGGCTGAGACCGACGCCCGCGAGCACTGGACTCCACTGGCTGCGCTGCCGTCACCGCCGCGGCCTTTTCGGGTCGGCCGGCACGGTCGGTGCGCGCGTTTGGCACGATGGCCTCCGATTGCCGGACGTTCGTCTCGCGCCGGGGCCACAGACTGGTGCCACAGTGGGCTGTCGTGTCGAGAACCCGCGACTTCAGGGGTGGCCGTGCCCCATCCAAAAGCGGCCTGGCCATAACCCGGCACCGTGAGCCGAGTCCTTACGCCCACAAGGGGCGAAAATCGTTGCCACGGCCAGTTGGGAAGGCGTACCAGGGAACCATTGGCGATGGGACTTGTCGGCCCTTTGGGGATGCCGGTGGCCTGTGCGCTGACGCCACCAGGCGGACGCGTATGTGCCGGCGTACAGAGCCCTGCACGGTCGACGCCGCTGGGACGAAGGCTGAGAGTGGGTGAGACACTTCGATGAAGGAGGCGCTTCGATGAGACGAGCTATCGCTACACTGCTGTGCGGATGCGCGGTTGTGGGACTGCTCACTGCGGAGACCGCCTGGGCCCAGGACGGTCACGGATCGATCGTCGGTTGGGGCGACCAGATCGTTGGGGGCGACCTGAGCAGCGGTTTCGTGGCGGTCGCCGCGGGCGATCACCACAGTCTCGGTCTGAAGGACGACGGTTCGATTGTGGCCTGGGGAGACAACCTCGCGGGACAGTGCGACGTGCCGGAGCCGAACACGGACTTCGTGGCGATCGCCGGGGGTGGGACGCACACTCTCGGCTTGAAAGCCGACGGCACGATCGTGGCTTGGGGAGCCAACAGCTACGGCCAGTGCGATGCGCCGGCGCCAAACACGGGTTTCGTGGCAATCGCGGCGGGCGACTCCCACAATCTCGGCCTCAAGGGTTACCCCCGCGGCGACCTGAACTGTGACGGTCTGATCAACGGCTTCGACATCGACGGGTTTGTGTTGGCGCTGCAAGGCCCGGACTACTACGACCCGGTCTACCCGGACTGCGAACGCATGAACGCTGACATCAATGCCGACGGCGTCGTCAACGGCTTCGACATCGACGCGTTCGTCGAGTTGATTATTGAGGACTAGGGCTCTGGCAACGATGAACTGAACGGTGGTGCGCGCCTCTGTGTCCACAACTGGCTGGCGGGGATACGCCCACCCTCCAATTGATGCCTGACAGAGCTAGTGTACTGGCTCACAATTACAGCATCGTAATCAAACCCGCGCCGCGACCGTCAGGGGGTGGTTGCCGGCGGCACCGACCGGTTTCGACACAACCGCTCCCTGACGGTCGCGGCTCGGAAGGAGTTATGGGATAGGTTCTGCACTACACCACACTACCGTACTGAGTCACATCTTGTGCACGACGTGTCGCCCGTGGTAGCCAGCTCTCGGTGCACTGCGACGCGTTTGGTGTGGCAGCGACAATCGTCGTTCGGGCCCTCAGGTCCAGTCCGTATGGAAGAACTCCCCGCGCGGTCGGTCGATTCGCTCATACATGTGCGCACCGAAGTAGTCGCGCTGCGCCTGCAACAGATGGGCCGGCAGCCGCGGGTTGCGATAGCCGTCGTAGTAGGCCAGAGCCGCCGACATTGCCGGTACGGGGACGCCGGCCTGCACCGCGGTGGCGACCACTCGCCGCCACGCCGGTTGAGCGGCGGCGAAGATCTCGACAAAGAACGGATCGAGCAGCAGACTCGGTAAGCCCGGATCTCGCTCGAAAGCCCGTCTGATCGGCTGGAGAATGCTCGCCCGAATGATGCAGCCCGCCTGCCACAGCGACGCGATCCGGCCACAATCCAGATCCCAGTCGTACATCTTGCCGGCGGCCCGCAGCAGTTGGAAGCCCTGGGCGTAACTGATGACTTTCGCCGCGTAGAGCGCCTGCCGCAGCTCAGCGGCGCTGATCGGCTCCGCTTGGCTTTCCGCCCCGCCCCGCGCCTTGAGCACAGCGGCCGCCGCGACGCGCTCTTCCTGCAATGCTGAAAGACAGCGCGCGAAGACGGCTTCGGCAATCACCGTCACTGGCTGACCCAGCTCAAGTGCTGCCAGAGCGGTCCACCGACCGGTGCCCTTTTGACCGGCGGTGTCGAGGATCTGCTCGATTACGGGCTGGCCGTCGGCAGTGCGCTGGCCCAGAATGCGGCCGGTAATCTCGATCAGGTAGCTCTCAAGCTCACCTTGATTCCACGCCTCGAACACGGCCCGCGCTTCGGCCACACTCAAGCCGAGCACCTCGCGCAGCAGGTGGTATGCCTCGCAGATCAACTGCATGTCGGCGTACTCGATGCCGTTGTGGATCATCTTCACGAAGTGCCCGGCGCCCGCGGGGCCGACCCAGTCACAACACGGCGTGCCGGCGCTCGTCCGGGCGGCGATAGCCTGGAGCATGTCCTTGACATCCGCCCAGGCGGCGGGCGTCCCGCCGGGCATGATCGCGGGGCCGCGGAGTGCGCCCGCTTCTCCGCCTGATATCCCGGCTCCGACGTAGCGCAAGCCCCGCTGCGCGAAGCGCGCGGCCCGCCGATTGGTGTCGAGGTAGTTGGAGTTGCCGCCGTCGATGAGGATGTCGTCCGCATCCAGAAGCGGGAGCAACTGCGCGATGCACTCGTCGACAGCCTGCCCGGCCGGGACCATCAGCAGTATGCGGCGCGGAGCCGCGAGGGTGGCTGCCAGTTCCGGCAGCGTGGCGACCCCAGTGATGCGCCGGCCAGCCGCCTGGCCGGCCAGGTAGTTCTTCAGCTTCTGTGCGTCGGCTTCGTATACGACGACCGGATAGCCGTGGCGCTCGAAATTCAGGGCCAGGTTCTGCCCCATGACGCCGCAGCCGATCAGGCCGATAGTGTGCTCTGCCATTCTCTGTTGTCCCACCGGCCGGCGTTCGTCAGGGGCTCTTCGATACGCGCGCTTACGCCGGCTGCTCTGTGTTCTCCAGCGCCCCGCGCAACACCCATAGGCTCTGGCTGGGGTCCGGGATGTAGAATAGCTCTTCGCCGGCGCTGGTAACACTGGGGCCCGCCGGCAACGTCTCCGGTTGGTAGCGGGCGTACATCTGCTCCAGATCCGCATACGCAAAGCCCACACTCTCTACCTCTGCACGCGACAGGCCGCCGGGGCAATACGTGACGTGAAAGCGGCCCTCCGTCGACCCGTGGATCAAGTGGGCCGCGGCTGCCAGATTGTCCGCCAGCTCGGCGTGCTGCGCGACCATGGCCAGGGTGTGCTCCGTGCCCCGATAGCCATAGGCGCGAACCAGGCGATCGATCTCGGCGTCTTCGCCGAACATCTTCACGCCGGGGGCCAGGACGATGAGTTCGCCCCCGCCGGCCAGGGCCATGCGCGTGCGATAGATGGCCTTATTGCCGAGCCAGGTGGACTTGTATTGCTGCGGATCGAGGTAAACGACGACCTTGCGCAGCGGTGCCTCGAGCTGCTCGATATTGACCTGCTGACTCAGCTCGGCGCCGCGTTGAAAGCACTGCTCGTCATCGCCGGCGTACAGGCCGCGCGTCACTATCCGGCCCTTCTCATCCGGACCGCGGATGGTCAGGACGTATGTGATCGGCAGCCCGCGGGCGTGGTGCTCTGCCATGTAGTTCAGCACGCTGCGTACCGGCGATTGTACGCGTCCCATGATGCGTTCCATGCCGCAGACGGCACCGATGAAGTGCGTCGTGTTGATCGTGTTCGCCCCGCCGACGCCGACGAAGACGTTCTTGCAGTGGTTGGCTATGCCGATAACCTCGTGCGGCACGAGTTGCCCGATGGAGATGATGTGATCCCAGTGGCCCTCGCTCAGCCGCCGGTTCAGCTCGCAACGCACCGGGCACGCCAGCCGCCCGTCCGTAACTTGGCGCACGAAGTCCGCCGGCACCTCACCCAGGTATTCCAGGTCACGGCGCCAGTCGTGTCGGCAGAAGACATCGTGCGGAATACCCGGGAACATGGTGGTCAGTTGCGGCGCTGACATCGGCGCGTGCGTGCCGATCGCGGGCATGATCTCGACCAACGCGTGCGCGCGGAGTCGCTCGTAGATCATAACGGTCAGCGGGCCCGCCCCTGAGGCGGCGCGCGTCGCATCAGGTGGCAACAACAGCACACGTCGCACGTCACCCAAAGCGTCCAGCAGCCGATCAATGAGCTGAGCGGCATGCTGTTCGCTAATGACTGTCGTCGGTGAGCCTTCGCCGAAGTAATCCACCGCGTGTTTCCGCCTCAGCCGGTTACCGTCTCCCAAGGCGGCGTGTCCGGCAGGAGAGCCTCGAACTCTGCAATCAGGGCCGACTCGTACTCGCCGGCGTAAGTTTCCGAAAAGAAACGGTCCAGTCCCTCTTCGTGCAGACGCTGCCACGAGCTGCTTTCAGCGCCGGGGTTGATTGGATAGAAAAGGGCGTCGTTGGCCCGGGCGGCCTCGAGATCACCCGGAGCATCGCCAACCATCAGTACGTGGCCGGGAGCATATCGGCCGCCAGTGGTCAGCCGCAGGTGCTCCGTCTTCGTACCCGCCTCCTGTCCGGCGATCAGCCGGACCGATCCGGCCAGGTTGTGCTCCCGCCATTCGCGTTCGAGTGCTTCTGTTGGTGTGGCCGAAACGACGACGATGTCGGCCCGCGCCGTCGCCGTTGCGAGCCCTTCCCGCAGGAACGGGAAGGGCGGCACTCCGTACACCATCTCAGCAATCGTCGCGTTGACCGCGGCGCTCCACGTGAGCACGCGGCGCAGCTCGTCGCGGTCGCCCGGAGCGCTCTGGGCGAGGTGCGCGGTCAGGGCCGGATTGCTGGGCCGCGCCTCAGTCGCCAGCCATTCGCGAAACGCACGCAGGCGCGGGACGGGGAAGCCGCGCGCGCGTACCGCCCGGCGTTTTTCCAGCAGGTCGAGTGTGCGGGCCAGCGCAGGAAACCGGTTGATGCCACGCCAGCGCGAATAGAGGTTGACGAACTCGGCCGCCTCGCGGGCGAAGCGCGCGATGGGTTGGAGTTCGAAGTGCCGGACGATATTCGGGATGAAGCATTCTTTGTGCTTGATCTCCATCGTGTCGAAGGCGCAGCCGTCGGAATCGACGCCGATGAAGAATGTCCGCTGTGGCTGAAAGTCAATCAGTTTCTGGGCCGGGTTGCCGTCCATACGCCTCTCGGGGCTTGGATTGTCCACGCCGGTGGACCGTCGTTGGGCTGCATCTTCGGCACGTCACACGCCGCTGTAGGCCGAGAAGCCGCCGTCCACGGGCACGACGATGCCCGTCACGAAAGCCGCGGCGTCCGAGCAGAGCCACACGGTCGTGGCGGCCAGGTCGGCGGGGTCGCCAAAGCGGCCCAGCGGTGTGTGGGCCAGGATCCGCTCACCGCGTGCGGTTGGTTTACCGCTGGTCTCGTCGGTCAGCAGGAACCGGTTCTGTTCTGTCAGGAAGAACCCCGGCGCCAGCGCGTTGACCCGTACGCGCGGGTTGTACTCCTGCGCCATGTGCACCGCGAGCCACTGGGTGAAGTTGCTGACGGCCGCTTTGGCAGCCGAGTAGCCGGGGATGCGCGTCAACGGGCGAAAGGCACTCATCGACGACACGTTCAGGATCACGCCGCCCGCCGGACTCGCGGCCAGCGCGCGGCCAAGAACCTGCGCCGGCAGCAGCGCGCCGCCGAAGAGATTGAGGCCCACCACCCGTTCGACAGCGTCCAGCGGCAGATCGAAAAACGACAGCTCGGGTGAGGTCGTGGCCTCTTTCATGTTGCCGCCCGCGCTGTTGACCAGGATATCGACGGCGCCGGCGAGTTCCAACGCGGCCTCCAGCGAGCAGCGCTGCATGACGTCGACGCGCGTGCTGTGGGCGACGAGATTGTCGTGGACCAACTCGTCGGCGACCGCCGCGGCCCGGTCCTCCGCAATATCCGTGACCCAGACAACGGCACCCGCCTGGGCGAGCGCTCGGGCAAACACAGCTCCGAGCACGCCGCCGCCACCGGTGACGAGGGCCGTCTTCTCGTCGAGTCGAAAGTGATCGAGCACGCTGTGCATGACCTGACGGTTCCTTTGTGATCAACTGGGCGCCGGTCCATTCACCGGCAATGTCCGGGCAGTATACGCGACCGCGCTGCGAAAACGAATGCGCGGCGTGTTGTTGCAAACCGCCGCGCCAGGGCATAGTCTGGCAAGCGGCAGAGACTCTGCACGAAGTTTCCCGGGGCCGCACACGGCCCACATTCGCAGCCAGCGAGGTGCCGTCATGAGCGCAGGCCGAGTGGCGTTGGGAATGCTGTTGTTTGCCGGCTCGGTCGTCGTGCCCGGCGGCTGCAGCAAGCAGGATGAGCAAGGTCAGGTGACCGTGCTCAAGCTCGCCCACGGCCTGGATGCCACCCACCCGGTCCACAAGGGGATGCTCGTGCTGGCCGAGAAGGCGTGGGAGAGGTCGGCCGGGCGGCTGCGCATCGATATATATCCCAGCGAACAACTCGGCAATGAGCGGGAGTGCATCGAACAGGTCCAACTCGGCGCGCTGGTAATGACCAAGGCCTCCTCGGCGCATCTGGAAGCGTTTGTCCCGGAGTTGCGCGTGCTGGGGTTGCCGTACCTGTTCCGCGACGATGAGCACATGTGGAAGGTCTTCAACGGCCCGATCGGCAAAGAGCTGCTGGCGGCTGGCCGTGCCAAGGGGCTGGAAGGGTTGTGTTTCTACGACGCCGGGGCCCGCAGCTTCTACGCCCGGGAGAAGGCGATCCGCACACCCGCCGATCTGGCCGGCATGAAGATCCGCGTTATGCAAAGCGAAATGTGCATGAATATGGTCAAGGCCATGGGGGGCTCACCAACGCCGATCGCCTGGGGTGAACTGTATACCTCGTTGCAGCAGGGCGTGGTCGACGCCGCCGAGAACAACCCGCCCAGTTTCCATACCTCCAAACACTACGAAATCTGCAAGCATTACGTCCTCGACGAGCACTCGCGCCCGCCAGACGTGTTGGTGATCAGCACCAAGGTCTGGAACGATCTGCCGCCGGACTTGCAGCGATTTCTCCAGGAAGCAGTGACCGAATCGGTCGCCGCGCAACGCAAGCTGTGGGCGGACGCCGTGTCCGAGGCGCTCGCAGCCGTGCAGCAGGCCGGCGTAACCGTCGTGCGCCCGGATGTACAGCCATTCCGCGCGGCGGTTCAACCGGTCTGGGACGAGTTCGCCGGCACCGAAATCGGCGAAATGGCGCAGCGCATCCAGGCCGTGGAGTAGCGCGTGGACTGGTGGCGGCGTCTGCGACGTGTGCTCGACACCGGCCTGGAAGGGCTGCTGGCGATCGTCATGACCGTGCTGGTCGTCGACGTGACCTGGCAGGTCTTCACCCGCTATGTGCTGAACAACCCGAGTTCGTGGACCGAAGAGCTGGCGACCTACCTCATGATCTGGGTTGGCCTGCTGGGCGCGAGCGTGGCCCTGCGACGGGGGGCGCATCTGGGAATCGACTACTTCGTGTCGCACCTGTCGCCGCGCAAGCGAGCGGCGACGGAAGTGTTCGCGTTTTTGATCACGGGCCTGTTCTCAGTACTCGTTCTCGGTATCGGCGGAGCGCGCCTGGTGCTTCAGACGCTGGAGCGCGGGCAGACTTCGCCGGCGCTGGACTTGAAGATGGGCCATGTGTATCTCGCTCTGCCGATCAGTGGCTTCTTCCTGGCCCTGTACAGCGTCGAGGCGCTGCTCGAGCGCGTCGTGCGCACGGCTAGGGGGGCCGCGACACACGGCGCCACCTGACGCCTCCGCGGGTCGCCGTTGCGGCGCACAATATGGACTGGTCGTTGGCAATCCTGGTGCTCGGCTTCGTGATCCTGATGATCGCGAACGTGCCGGTTGCTTTTTGCATTGGGTCGGCGACGCTTCTGGCGATCTGGACGGCTGACGCTGACTTGCCCGCGCTGGCGCTCGTTGCCCAGAAGATGGCCACCGGCATCAACAAGTTCGCGCTGCTCGCCATTCCGTTCTTTGTGCTGAGCGGGTTGTTGATGGGGCGCGGCGGTGTCGCCCGCCGATTGATCGACTGTGCCAACGTCTTGGTGGGGCCGTTCCGCGGCGGCCTGGCGCACGTCAACGTCATCACCTGCATGCTGTTCGGCTCGATTTCCGGCTCGGCGGCGGCGGCGGTGTCTTCGATCGGCGGGTTCATGGTTCCGGTGATGGCGCGCTCGGGCTATCACCGCGACTTCAGCGCCTCGGTTACCATCACAGCCGCCACTACCGGGCTGCTGATCCCGCCCAGCAACGTCATGATCGTCTACTCGCTCGCTACCGGCGGAGTCGTATCGATCGCGGCGATCTTCGTGGCGGGCGTGCTGCCCGGCATCCTGGTCGGGTTGGGCCTGATGCTGGTCGCGGGTGTCATCTCGATCCGCCGTGACTATGGCACAGGCGATCGTGTCTCACTGCGCGTGGCCCTGGCGCGCATCATCCGCGCCATCCCGGCTCTGCTGTTGATCGTGATCATCCTGGGTGGCATCCTGGGCGGCATCTTCACGGCGACCGAAGCGTCTGCGATTGCAGTGGTTTACTCCCTGCTGCTGTCGGTGGGCGTTTACCGCGAGGTGAAACTGCGCGAGCTGCCGGAGTTACTCGTGCAGTGCGGCGTCATCACCTCCGTGGTGATGCTGCTGGTCGGCACGTCGATGGCCATGTCGTGGATCGTGGCGTACCAGAACCTCCCGCAGAACATCAGCGCAGCCTTGCTCGGCGTGACCGACAACAAGTACGTCATCCTGCTGATCATCAACCTGCTGCTGTTGGCCGTCGGTACAGTCATGGACATGACCCCGGCCGTGCTCATCTTCACACCGATATTCCTGCCCGTGGTTACAAAACTGGGCATGGACCCGATCCATTTCGGTATCGTGCTGATCATGAACCTGTGTATCGGCGTGTGCACACCGCCGGTGGGCACGTGTTTGTTCCTGGGTTGCGGCATTGCGGAAACAACCGTGAGCAAGATCATCCTTCATCTGCTGCCGTTCTTTGCGGCGATGGTGGCAGTGCTGATGTTGACCACGTACCTGCCGTGGCTCGCGCTGTTCTTGCCGGGAGTGTTCGATTTGCGCTAGCGTTTCAGAGGAGGTGCTCCGTGAATGCCCTGACCGACCGGAGCCAGGTCGCCGCGGCCGTGCAACGCGCCCTGGACGTGTCACCGATCACCGACATCCACACGCATCTCTATCCGCCACAATTGGGGAGGCTGGCCCGCACGGGCATCGACGAACTGCTGACCTACCACTACCTCGTGGCTGAGCTTTTCCGCGTGGCCCGCGATGCAATCGATACCGAACGTTTCTGGACGCAACCGCAGGCCAGGCAGGCCGACCTGGTCTGGGAGCACCTGTTTCAGCGTCGCTCGCCGATCAGCGAGGCGTGTCGCGGAGTTGTGACGTGTTTGCAGGCGCTGGGGCTCGACCCGGCGCAGCGCGACCTGTCCGACTATCGCAAGTACTTCGCGGCGGCGACACCCGAACAGCAGCTCGCGCGCGTGCTGGAACTCAGCCACGTGCGCACCGTGGTGATGACCAACGATCCGCTGGACGAAGTCGAGGCAAACCTCTGGCAGGCGGGAGCGGGCCGGGACGACCGCTTTCAGGCGGCGCTGCGCATCGACCCGATCCTCTGTGCGTGGAGTCAAACCGGAGCCCGGCTGCGCGCGGCGGGATACGACGTGCAGCCAGACCTTTCCGCAGCCACGTTCGGCGAGGTACGGCGATTCCTGGACGAGTGGATACGTCGCCTGCGTCCAGTGTACGCGGCGGCTGCGCTGCCGCCCAGCTTCCGCTTTCCGGATGAGGCACTCGCAGCGCGCCTACTGAAACACTGCGTTCTGCCCCTGGCCAAGGAGCACGGGCTACCCTTCGCGGTGATGCTGGGTGTGCGGCGGCAGGTGAATTCCACCCTGCGCCTGGCCGGTGACGGCGTTGGTTGGGCGGACGTGGCCGCGCTCGGAAACCTCTGTGCGGCGTTTCCGGATAACCGCTTCCTGTGCACGGTCCTGGCCCGCGAGAATCAGCACGAGCTGACGGTTGTGGCACGGAAGTTCCCCAACCTGCACGTCTTCGGCTGCTGGTGGTTCATGAACACGCCCAGCTTGGTGGCCGAGACCACGCGTATGCGGATCGAACTGCTCGGGCACAGCTTCACCTTCCAACACTCGGACGCCCGCGTACTCGAGCAACTGATCTACAAATGGTCACATAGCAAGACCATCCTGGCGCAAGTACTGACCGACAAGTACGTTGACCTCGCCGACAGCGGTTGGCCCCTTCGGCAGCATCAGATCGAGCGCGAGGTCACCGGCCTGCTCGGCGGCGCCGGCTGGCAGTTCATCGCCGGCTGAAGGCCGCACACCTACTCGCGGGCATCCCCGGCCAGAACGTCGACCCGCGGCGGATTTACGAACGCGGCGTGGCGGGCCATCAGCGTCTCGCGCGGCGGCAGGTCACCCGCGCACACCTGGATCCGGTAGCGCAGCGGCAGTGTCTGTCCCGCGGCCAACTCCTTCGTGAAGAACGCCCCGAAGCGCCCGTAGTCGCGATACGCGGAGTACCGCGACGGCGTCGGATTGTCCGGGTGGTTCATATGCTGGACGCTGTAGCGCCGACCGTTGAGTCCATAGGACTCGGCGGCCCAGGGCAGGTTCTCGTCCTTGTGAGCGTCGATGCCGGCCGCGTGGAACACGTACTGCGTCTTGACATCCGGGCCGCCTTCGGCCACGTCGTTGTGAGGGCGGTACTGGAAGCCCCCGTGCTCGGGGTCTCCGTCGAGCAGGACGGGGCCGCCGATGGCTGTCAACCCGGTGCGAAACTCCAGCAACATGATCGTGGGAGCAGACTGTCTGAAGACGGTGATTTCCCGTTCTTCGGCCACGACTGGCTGTTCGTTGGAGTCCATCCAGTGAATCAGCATCTTCGAGCGCGCCAGCACCGGCCCGGCGATTTGTTTCAGGAACCGCTGGTGCCGCTGGGTGACCTCTTTCATGTGCCAGAAGTCATACTGCTGCTCGCCGCACTTCATCTTGTTCCACCCGATGAATATCCCACGATGATGCGTGTAGAGGCCACCGGGTCCCTTGGTGAGCAAGTGTTCGCCCGCGGCATCGAAGACGTGGTGATAGGGCTTGTACGTTTCGTGCAGACGCTCCGGGCTGGACGCGTCGTAGGCGTGCATGTAGCGCAGCACGCGGCGGCTGTCGCAGAGCAGGTCCAACTCGCCCGCTGCCGCTGGCTGCCAGCGAAAGCCGGTATTCGCTGCCGGCCGTCCGGCGCTGAATGTGGCCGTCCAACGGCTTTCCTCGCCGGCGCGGATGCGGGGGACGATCCACCACAACTCGGCCCGCGTTTCATCGAGCTTCAGCACCTGTCCCGGCCGGGGCGGGGCGGCGGCTCCCTGGCGTCGCAGGGTGACGGCGATCGCGCTTTCGTCCACATCGCGCAGATTGTCCGGCAGCACGATCGTCGCGCAGACGGGCACGTCCGTGGACTCCATTTCCAGTGCGCCGACGTGCAGCGTAAGCTCCGCCCCTGTCTGCGTGGTACAGCCGCATAGTCCGGCCAGCACCAGCAGGCCGGCGATGGCCGCACATGTTCTTGTTCGGATCATCAGATCTCCTCGGAAAGCCGTCGCACCTGTCGCCGCGCTGACCGCTACACGTGGGACGGAACGACATAGGGCTTGCGGTATTTGCGCGTCAGCAGCGCGTTCGCTTCTCTGTCGCCGACGAAGCGCTCCTTGTCGCCGTCAAACGTCAGCTTGCGTCCCAGGCGATACGAGATGTTCGCCAGGTGTGGCAGGACGGTGGAGATGTGCCCTTCCTCGATCTCGCAGGTGAGCAGGTCGCGTCGGTTTGCGCGCAGGGCGTTGATGAAGTTCTCGAAGTGGTTGCCGCCGCCGGCGCCGGCCAGGTTCATGGGGTCGGTGTCCTCCTCGACGGTCTCGCTGCTGGGGCCGGGCTCGTTCTTGCGGCCGAAGTAGGTACGCCACTTGGTGTTCACGTCGAGGTGCATCCAGCCTTCGCTGCCGAAGAAGAGGTTGCCGATGCGGATGCCGTCCTCGTCGTTGGTGTAGAGGCCGCGGACCTCGAACTGGATCAGCTTACCGTCGGTGTACTCGTAAGTGGCGGTCTGCGTGTTGGGCGTTTCCTGGGCGGAGTCCCACTGGTAGTAGCCGCCGGCCGAGTGCACCTTCACCGGGTGTTCGTGCTTGTTCATGCCCCAACGGGCGAGGTCGAACTGGTGCGGTCCCTGGTTGCCGATGTCGCCGCAGCCATAATCCCAGAACCAGTGCCAGTTGTAGTGGAAGCGGTTCTTGTTGAAGGGGCGCTTGGGGGCCGGGCCGAGCCAGAGGTCGTAGTGCACGCCGGCCGGCACTTCGCTGTCAGGAAAGCGCCCGATGCCGTCGCGCGGCTTGAAGCAGAGGCCCTTGGCCATGTAGAGCTCGCCCAGCTTGCCGTCGTGCAGGAACTTCATCGCCTGGCGCACGTTGCGGATTGAGCGATTGTGGAAACCGGATGAGACCAGCACGTTGTATCTGCGGGCGGCCGCGACCATCTGCCGGCCTTCCCAGATGTTGTGGCTGACCGGCTTCTCAACGTAGACGTGCTTGCCCGCCTGGCAGGCCCAGATTGTCGCCAGAGCGTGCCAGTGGTTCGGCGTCGCGATGGTGACGGCGTCGATGTCTTGGTCGTCCAAGACGCGGCGCAGGTCATGCTGCGTACCGGGCGCTGCGCCCTGGATCTCGGCAATCTTCTTCACGCGCTCGGCGAAGAGATTCTCATCAATGTCGACCACCGTTTTCACGAATACGTTGGGCAGTTTTGCGAAGCCCTCGGCCAGGCTCTGCCCCCGGCTGCGGATGCCGATGCAGGCCAGGTTGATGCGGTCGTTGGCGCCGATGACTTTGCGTGGCGCCGGCCCCCAGTCAATGTAGTCCATTGACGCGCACGAGATGAGGCTTCCGGCCGCGACCACGCCAGCCGCGGCTTGTGTGCCGCGAACCAGGAAATCGCGCCGCGACAGGCTTCGACGATCAGACGGCATGACTCTGTCTCCACTCACGTTCGGGTATGCGGAATGATCCAAATGTTGCGAAAACGGACCTGGTTGCCATGGTCCTGAAGCAGGATCGGACCGGGTACGGGCCCTTCAGGCTCGCCGGCTCCGGTCTTGTTCTGAAGTTGCACATCGTCGTGGATGAGCACGCCGTTGTGACGGACCGTGATGCGTGCGTTCTCCGTCTTGTGCGCGTCGGCGCCGCTGCCTTCGTAGCGGGCGGCCCGAAACGCAATGTCGTACGCTTGCCATTCGCCCGCCGGCTTGGATGCGTTCCGGTCGGGGACCTTGGCCCGGTATAGGGCCCCGCAGTCCCAGCTTTCCGGCTTCACGCCGAACGAGTCGAGGATCTGCACCTCGTAACGGCGCTGCAGATATACTCCGCTGTTGCCGCGATTCCCGCGGTCGGCCCCGGCTGGCAGCGGCGGCAGGACCGGTACGCTGAACTCGACGTGCAAGTCGAAATCTGCGAACGCGTGCCTGGTGATGATGCTGCCGGTTCCCGGCACGACTTCCATCGCGTCATCGACGAGTTTCCAGCGGACGGGCTGGCCGTCCGTGTGTGCCCAGTGCGTAAAGTCATCGCCGTTGAAAAGAACGACCCTCTCACCGCAGGGCGCCGTGCTATGACAGCCCGCTGCCAACAGCGGTACCGCCAGCCAAAACGGCCCGAGGACCACCTGGGATCGCCATCGTCTCACGCGTACATCTCCTTCATGCCACCATGAACCTGGCGGCCGGGCCGTCTCAGCTCACCTTCGCCAACTGGGCGCGCATAGTCTTGATCGCGACCGGCAACTGCTTACCCAGATCCTTCCAGCCGCATTCGATCGAGATCGGTCCGGAGTAGCCGATGTCCTTGAGGGCCTGGAAATAGCCCGTGAAATCGTCACCAGCCGTTCCCGGCGGCGTGCGCTTGTCCTTCTCCGCGATGTGTACGTGGCTGACATACGGAGCGACATCCCGAATGTGTTGGGGCGGTTCCTCCATGCGCAGCATGTGAAAGATATCCACCACCAGACGAATATTGGGGTGCTGAACGGCACTCACCAACCGCGCGCCTTCCGGCAGCGTATTGATGAAGTTCGTTTCGCCGCGATTCAGGGGCTCGACCGCCACGATCACATCGTTGGCCGCCGCCAGGGGAGCCATCTTGCCCAGCAGGGCCACGAATTGAAGTTCGGCCGTGTCGCGCGCGCAACCGTCGGGGATCGAGCGGGCTCCGCTCGAGCCGAACACGATCGTCCTGATACCCACTTTCTTGGCCCGGCGGAACGCCGCCTCGGCGAACTCCAGCACGGCGGCGTGATTGGCATCCGGCCCGACGCACTTCAGCTTGCCCGGCAGAAATCCGTTCGCGGCGAGGATCGGCAGACCGCATTTCCTGGCCGCGTCGAGATGCGCCGCGAATTCGTCTTGCGGCTGGTCGGGCACCAGGAGCGAGCGCACACCCGCCTCGATGTAATCGGCCCCGCTTTGACGCAACAGGTCGGCGTTTTTCACGGATGTGCACACGCCGATGCGCGGCGAAAACGCCACCGCCTGCTTGCGGCAACCAGCCCGGACGCACGGAGAAACCAAGGCCGGTGCCAGCGCCACCGCCCCGACGGACGCCAAAAACTCACGTCGTGTCCGCTCGTTTCGCACGGTCATCGATCCATCCCGTTCCTGTAGCTCGCTCCAGGCGCGTGCCGCACCGTCGTGTAGTGGGCCGCGTTAGTGTTGCGCCAGCTCGAGCGCTGCCGTGGTCGTACGATACTTGGTGAGCATGTTTGGTACTTCCCACGGCGGCAGCTTTCCTTCGGCCAGGAAGCGCAGATAGCGCTCCATCACCTGGCGGAAGTGAGCCTCATGGCCGACGCGGTACTTGTCAGGGATCAATACATGCCAGCCCGCATCCTGCGGTGCGAGGGCCAGGCCGGGATGCGTTTCCTGCAAGTCCGCCATGGCCTGCTTCAGGGCGGTCGCCAGTTCGGCCGCTTCGTGCCCGGCTGCCGGCTCCACGAATAATTCCGGTTGATAAGCCTGCTCCTTGCCCTGGCGGACGATCAGCGTCGCCCGGCTGCCGCGCATGACCGAAAAGTGCGTGTCGCGGCCGCCCGCCGGTGCCGCGAAGTCCCAGCGCACCGCAATGCGCACAAACACGCCCCGCAGGCGATAGGCCAGCTCACCATTGCAGTAGCACGGCAACGCGCCCCCGGCGTTCAGCTTCTCCTGCAAGAACTCCGGGAACGCCTCCAGCCCGGTCACCTGTTCGAATTGCGCGCGTGTGATTGCTGTCGGCCAGTGGCGCGCGCGCAGCATTTGCACATCCCGGTCAAAGTCGATCGCCTGTTCCGGAAAACACGTCCACATCACCAGGTCCACCAGGTGCGCGGTAACGTCGACGATTCCTTCACCTTGCTGGGTCGTGTCGAAATACCAGGCCGGCCGCCTGATCGGATTTCCGGCCACGTACTTGAAGAAATGGTGCACGCTCTCCTTGATTACCGCCGGGTGCTCGCGCGAGCCGCGCGTCAACTCCCCGAAAACCGCGGACCGACTCGCCAGCTCCCTTTGCAGAACGGTGGTAATCTCCGATCTCTCGGTCATGATGTCATACAGCAGCACGTCTTTCTGCCGGGCCGTTTCGAACGCATCGGCCAGCAGCCGACATCCAGCGGCGTCGATGCACATGGGCTTGTCGGCCAGCACGTGTAGACCGGCGTCGATCCCCGCCTTGATGTACGCGGTTTTGTGGCGGTTGTTGCCGGCGATGACTACTACG
>JAHJAR010000177.1 GCA_018814045.1 Planctomycetota bacterium
CACGTCGGCGATAGTGAAGCCGATCCGTCCGTCGCCGAGGTCGCGGTAGTCGAAATAGTCGCCTCCGACCGCGGATGACGGCTCATTGTAGCCCTCCAGGTGCACGCTCTTCATCTGTAACGGCGCGCTCGGCAACAGGGCACGCTGAATGCCGCGCGCCTGTTCGAGCTCGGCGTAGACCTTCTGCGAGCGGAGGTGCTCCTGAAACAGCCTGAGGTTCGCCAGCCCCACCCCGACTTGCTGGGCAATCGCGGCCAGGAAGTCCACGTCCTGGGTCTGGTAGGCCGAACCTTGCGTGATCCGATCGCCGTAGATGACACCGAGGATGTCGTCGCGATTGAGGATCGGGACGCACAAGGCCGAGCAGATCGGGAAGCGAACCATGCTCTCGCTGATGTTGCCGATGAGGTCGGTGGCGGGGTTGTTTACGACGGCGCGCTGCCCCTCGAGCAGAGCGCGGTTGATCAGCGTGCGGCTGATCTTGTAACTGCCGGTCTCGTCGCGGTCGACGTTGCGTGTCACGGGCAATTCGGGCTCGCCGCGCGGCGTCTTCAGCGCGATCAAGCCGCGTTCGAAGCCCAGGGTCTCGCAGCAGGCGTCGAGGGCCTGTTCCAGCAATTGCTTGCGGTCGAAGGTCCCGCCGATGCGTTCGGTGAGGCGCATCAGCAGGCCCAGGCGCTGCTGATTCAGGTCGAGGCGGCGGCTGGAGGGATAGAAGCGCGTATCGCCAATCGGGTTGGGTGCGTCCGGCGTGAACGTGATCGTGTTGGGGCGGTGCGCTGCGATCCGTGCGGCGCCGATGATGTTGACGAAATGCTCGCCGATGCGGACCGAATGTGTCGCTGTGCGCGACTCGTTGCGGAACGACGGGCCATCATCGACACGCGTGCCGTTCTTTGAGTCTTTGTCGGCGACGATGACGCGCCCGCCATCATCCACCCAGACCTCGGCATGTTCGCGCGAGACCTCCCCGTCGTCGGCCAGGACGACGTCGCAGGTGTCTGCGCGGCCGAGCGTGATGGGCCGCGTACCCAGCTCAATGGTCGACCGCCTGCCGTCGCGGGTCTGAATCACGAGGGAGGGCATCGCTGCTATCCGCCGAACAGACGAACAAGTGCCATTACGACCGGCTCGACGGGGCTGCGCAGAAGGGCGAGCGCGTTGCCGAAGGCATCGGGGGCCAGCAGGATGTCGAGGTTCTGCTGAAACGTACCGAGGCATCCGCCAGACAGCAGCAAGCCGGCGTAGGGGGCCCAACGCCGGGGGCAGTAGTAAGGTCGTTTCGTCTTCACGCGCTTCTCCGTCGCTTTTCGCGTTCTCACCAACGCCGGTGGACAGTATACTCGCCAGAGAGAGGGCCTTGTAGGGGATTCTCACGCGACGCGGGGGGCAGAACCTTCAGGCTGCTGGCTGCGCAGTGGCTCACAAACACGGCATCGTATTCAAACCGGAGCCGCGACCGTCAGGGAGCGGTGGCCGGCGGCGCCGACCGGTTCTCGACACAACCGCTTCCTGACGGTCGCGGCTCGGGAGGATGTCGTGATTGTGAGGCACTACACCAGTGGATGAGGCGTCTCACTCCGTTGTGTCAGGCGATTCGTTCCATCCCGTTCATGTATTGCCGCAAGCGCTGCGGGATCGTGACGCTGCCGTCCGCGTTCTGGTTCAGCTCGAGCAACGGGATCATGATGCGGGGTGAGGCGACCACGGTGTTGTTCAGCGTGTGGCAGAATTCCGGCTTACCGGTGTGCTCGGCGCGGTAACGCAGATTCAGCCGGCGGGCCTGGAAGTCGTGAAAGCGGCTGGCCGAGTGCGTTTCGCTGAACGTCTCGCGGCTGGGCATCCAGGTTTCGATGTCGTACATGCGCACCTTGCCCTGGCCCATCTCGCCGGTGCAGACCTCGACCACGCGGTAGGGTAGCTCCAGAGCCTGGAGCAGGGCCTCGGCGTTGCTGACGATCACATCGTGCCAGTGGGCCGACTCGTCGGCATTGGCCTGGCAAACGACGACCTGCTCGATTTTGTCGAAAAAGTGGATGCGGTAGAGGCCGCGCGTGTCCTTGCCGCCCGCCCCGGCTTCGCGCCGGAAGCACGTGCTGCGCGCGAAGTAGAGCTTCGGCAACTCAGCTTCTTCCAGTATCTCCTCCATGTGGAAGCCGGTGACCGGGACCTCGGCCGTGCCGACCAGGCTCTGTTCGTCGCGCTCGCACAGGTAGACTTCCTCCCGATGCAGCGGGAAGAAGCCGGTGCCGTACATGAGCTTGTCGAGCACCAGCACGGGGACGGTGAGCGGCGTGAAGTGGAGCGTTACGCCCGGCCGGCCCGGCGCCTCGAAGCCGCGTTCCAACATGATGTCCCACGCGAGGCGGAGGATGGCCTCATGCAGCCGGGCTCCGTCCCCCTTCAGGACGTAGTTGCGCGAGCCGGCCAGCTTGACGCCCCGTTCGACGTCGAAGATGTCGAGCGTTTGGCCGAGCTCGACGTGGTCCTTGAACTCGAAGCCGAGGTCGACCTTGTTGCGGGGCTGGCCGACGCGGCGGATCTCGACGTTCTCGTCCTCACCGTGGCCGATGGGGGCGTCGGGGTGGGGAATCTGCGGGACGCGGAGCATGAACTCGTGCAACTGGGCGTCGATCTTGTCGCGCTCTTCGTCCAGCTCTTTCAGCCGGCCCTTGAAGCGGCCCATTTCCTTGCTGAGCGCGGCCTTCTGCTCCTTCGGGGCCTGGGCGATTTTCTCGCCGGCCTGCTTCTGCTGGTGCCGCAGTTCGTTGAACTCGGTCTCGAGCTGACGCCGGCGGGCATCGACCGCCAGCAGTTGGTCGACATCGCAATCGAGGCCCTTGTCGACGGCAGCCTTCTTGACGATGTCGCTATGCTCGCGAATGAGCTTGATGTCGATCATGGGGCGCTCTAATGGGCCGCGATGGTTCAAGAAAGAGCCGCGGGCACGGTTGCCGCGGTTCCGGGGCGCTGGGCGATTATAAGCGTGCCGGCGGTCAAGGTGAAACGGGTGACTCTTCGCTGGAGCTCTCGAACCGCAGCAGTTCGCCCTTCTTGTCCGCGGGGCCGCTGCCCGCGATGGAGCGTGTGCGCACCCGGTAGGCCTGGGGAATGGTGACGCCGAACTGGTCCGGGCCGTGGTCGTCCAGCAGATTCCACGGATTGTCGATGCCGGCCTGGATGAAGTCCGCGATGGCGTGGGAACTGTCCAACGCCGTAAGCCGGCCGCTGCGCGCGAGCCGCAATGCAACTTCCAGCTCGGCGCGTGGCAGCTCGCCGGCACGCACTTGTCGTATGCGCGCGAGGCCGCCGTCGAGAACAGGCGTGATCTCCTCCGCGCGCGGTTCCGTGGTGAGAGTGAGCAGGGGGTCGCCGCCCGCCAGCGTCTTCCAGCGCCACGCCCGGTTTGGGCCTAAATCACCGTGCGCGATCTTGCGGCAGTCTACCGGACGTGTGGCCGCGCGGGCTGGAGCCCGTGGCTCTTCGATGTCGCCGAACCGCGCGCGGTGATTCAGATCGGGCGAGGCTTGCTGCGACGCCCCCAGTGCCCACGCCGCGCACTCCACTGCCAGTGCATGTAGCGGCTGGCGTACGTCCGATGGGTACAGATGCTCGGTTATGGACAATGTGAGGGGAGCAGGTTGCGTGGTGGTCCAGGACACGGCCGTGGGCGGCGTCAGGCTGGGCCTCTCATGCGCCGGCAGCACGGCAGCCGTGTCTTCAGCCTCTGGGGCTGGCTGCCAGCCGGACCACACAGCCGCGGCCACTTCGCGGGCTTTGGCCGGGTCAACGTCGCCGACGACCAGGATGTGGACGCGGGCGATCGCGTCCAGATCCACCAGCAACCGTTGCAGCGGCTCGTCGTCGCGAATGGCTGAATCGGATCGAGCGCCGTAGCGGAGCAACTCCGCCTGTAGCTCGATCATCTGGGCCGTTTCTTCAGGCGGGCCTTGTGAGCGGAGCCCGGCGGCCCCCGATCGTTCCATGGCCGCGAGTTCCAGGCCGTGGTAAGAGATGTAGTCACGAATCTCTCGCAAGCTGTGGCGCGTCGAGCCGGTCGCCAACACGGCTGCCGCTGGAACGCCTGGACCGACGGTCGTTCGCACCTCGATGGGCAGCAAACCGGGAACGGGGCAAACCGTCAGCGTAACTCCCGTCACGACGGGATGCGTCGTTGGCCTGGCGGGGGGGGCGCGGGACGGCACCATGGGTGACCTGCCGGCATACACCGCCAGCATCTGTAACGCATCAGCGGACGCGAGCAGCAATGGCGGCGTGGCGGAGAGAGGCTTGGGCAGCTCGTTGCCACGCGGCTGTGCTGCTGCGTGATCATCTGTTGGTGAGGCGGACGCGGGTCTGTGTACCACGACCAGACGTGCTTCGCCCAGGGTTCGCGCTGCCTGTTGCACGTCCGCCGCGCCGACGCCGGCGATTTGCGCGGGCACGAACTCGGCCAGTAGCAGGTTGCCGCTGACGATCTCGCTGGTGGCGAGTTGGAGCGCGCGGTCGCCGAAGCGGGCGCGTTCGCGCGACACGCGGCGCCGGGCCAGGGCGCGGGCCCGGTTGTGCTGGATTTCGGTGGGCAGCCGTGTTTGGGCGGTGGTGAGTTCCTGTTGGACAATCTGGCAGAGGCGGTTCACAGTGGGTGCACCGTCGGAGTCGGGCTCAGCGGTCGGCCCGGCCGAGGCTGACTCCGTCGCCGCAATCGATAGCCACACGACGCCATACTCACTCCAACTCTCGCGCCGCCAGCGGGGCGGAGTGGCGATTCCAGCGGCGGCCAGGCGTTTGGGCAGCGGGCCGTCGATCGGGTTGCATAGCTGCTGCATCAGCACATCGAGCGCCGCGTTTTCGAAATGGCCAGCCGGCGGTGCGAGCCAGACGATGTCCACGCTGCCGTGAGGGCCGCCGGGCACTTCAACTTCAATTGTCTCCGGCGCGACGGTTGGGATGTCGGATCGGCGAGGTGCAGGCCTCCAGGGGAGGGCGGCAAAGCGCTGTCGGATCAGTTCGAGTCCGCGCACGTGGGAGACGTCGCCGATGACGAACAGGGTGGCATTGCTCGGAGCGAACCCGCGGTCGACGAAGTTGCTGAGGTCTGCCGGCGTCAGGTTCTGGAGTGACTCGGCGACGAATTCCGGAGGATGCTGGTAGGGATGATCCGGGAACATGGCGGCCAACACGTGGCGCCAGGCGAGATTCTGCGGGTTGGCTGGACACAGGCCGTAATGCCGGGCAGCGGCGTTGCGGCAGAGCGACAGCTCTTCTGGGGTGACCGGGCGCGGTTGCAATCGTTCGGCTTCGACGTCGAGTACGTATTCCAGCAGATCCGGCGGCAGGAGCGACGAGAAGTAACACGCATCACGTAGCGTGCGACTCGCGAAGCGCACGCCGGCGGCCGTGAGCTTCAGGGCCGCGTCTGCGCGGTGTTCCAGGACAGTTCGGGCCAGGTGACACAGCCCGGGCTGCCCAGCACCGTCTTCCGCCGAGCCGATGCGGTACCAGAGCTGGACACTGACCAGCGGGAGGGTGTGGTCTTCTACGATCGCGACGCGCAGGCCGTTGTCGAGCCGCTCGAAGCGTGGTTCGAGCAAAGTGGCCTGAGCAAGCGCGACGGTAGCGACCAGCAGAGCTAGCACGCCGATTCCTCCATGCCCGGGTGGGTGGATTGTCCGCCAGAGGATTGTGATCGCGGGCGGCCCGCTTCGCCAGCAAGTGGGATCCCGGGATCGGCGGGAGGATGGCCGAGGTGGGCGGTGCGGGCAGAAAAGACTTGACTGCCAGAACGCTGGTCCTATCTTATCGGACAGCGGCGACGGTGATCGGACCGCGTTGGACGGGTCCGCGGCCGCAGACATCTCAGCAGTGGGAGTCGGCTCGTGCTGGCTCCGTGGAGCATATCGCGAACCGCAGCCCCGGGGATGGCGGGGGAGGACTGTCATGCGAATCACGCTCGTTTCGACCTACACCCATCCGGTGGCGCTGGGGCTGCGCTACGTTTCGGCCTACCTCAAAGCAGCCAGCCATGAGGTCGAGATGCTCTTCATGTGCTCACGCCACGATACGGCCAAGGCCGATTTCAGCCCGGCGCTGCTCGATGAGTTTGTGGAAAGGCTGCGCGGGCGTGACCTGATCGGGATGGGCCTGATGACCAACACGTTTCATCGGGCGCGGGTCCTGACCGAGCGGATTCGCGCCGCGGGCATCGCCACGCCCATTATCTGGGGTGGCACGCATCCCACGGTTGCGCCCGAGGAGTCGGTCGAGATCGCCGACATCGTCTGCGTCGGCGAGGGTGAGGAGGCAGTGCTGGAATTGGCGGCGCGCTTGAGCGCCGGGCGTGATCCGCGCGATATCGCCAACCTGTGGTTCCGGGCGGGAGGGCTGTTCGGAAATGGGCAGACCGTACGCAACCCGGTTCGACCGTTGGATACGCAATTGGACGACCTGCCCTTACCGGATTACGAGTTGGAGACGCACCTGGTCGCCGGACGGGACGGGTTCGAAGCGGCGCGGGCCGGGAACCTGCGCGGCACGCTCGAACGTTTCCGCATCCTGAGCACGCGTGGCTGCCCGTACCACTGCACGTTCTGCAACAACGCCGCGTGGCAGGAGATATATCGCGGCCGGGGCAAGTGGGTCCGCAAACGCTCGAACGACAACGTGATTGCCGAGATGCGCCGGGCCGTGCTCTGTTTTCCGCAGATCGAGTCGTTCAACATCGTGGACGATCTGTTTCTGGTGCGGCGGGAGGCCGAGATCGAGAACTTCGTGGAGAAATATCGGCAGTACATCGGGCTACCGCTGCAACTCGATGCTTTCCCCAACACGATTACGGAGGCGAAGGTACGTGCGCTGAAACGGGTGCCGCTCGAGCTCATCAGCATGGGCATCGAGAGTGCCAGCGCGGACACACTGGACCGCCTCTACCAGCGTCCCACGACCCTGACGAAGATCGCCGAAAGCATCGACATTTTACAACGGCATCGCGTGCGGGCGGAATACCACTACCTGGTGAACAACCCGTACGAGCCCGACCGAAACCTGATCGAGACGATGCGCTTCATCGCTTCAAAGCACAAGGGACGTGCGGTGCTGCGCGTGTTCCCGCTCATGTTCTACCCCGGCACGCCGTTGTACCGCAGGGCCCGGGCCGACGGCCTGATCGGCCCGCGGCACGAGATGGCCTATGACTACATGTATACCGGGAGTCTGCAATTCGCCGGCGATAATTACCTGGCCATCTGGTTGCGCGTGGTGCTGTACTTGCGGCACGGTGGTTGTTCGGACTGGCTCTTGCAGCAGTTGATCGACTTCGTAACGCACCGCTGGGTACGGACTTGTCTGGATCGCAAGTGGTTTCCGCCGGCCGTGTTTGGGACGTACTTCGTGCTGCGCAAGGTCGTGAAGAACCTGTTCTACCAGCCGTTTTTGAAGCCGTTCACTTACTTGCGATCCGGGCGGCGCAAGCAACGGCGCCCGCACGGCGAGTCGGTGCCGTGGCGCGTGCCCCAGATCGAGGGTCTGGCGGAGCGGTTTTGTGCCTCGCCCGCTACTGGCCGGCCGAGCGCCGAACCGAGCGAAGCATTAACATGAAGTCGTCGCGGGCGGCCGCGATGCTTGCGGTCGGCCCCACGGCGCGGAAGAACCAAGGCCCGCCCGGACCGCTGACGATGGCTCCCAGTAGCCGGTGTTTGGTCGCGCTGCGCTCGCCGGTGCCACCCGCCATGGTTGAGGATGTGTGATATCCGCTGATTGCGATGACGGTTACGTCCAGGTCGTTGACCTGGAAGGACTCGCGCTCGAGTTCTTCGGGGCCGATCGGGTCGCCAGTCTCGGTGGAGAACTGGCTCAGCCACATCTGGACAGTGACCTCGATGCCGGCGCCGCCCCGCGGTCCGAGGTAAAGCAGCGCCAGATGCGCGTCGGTCGTATCGCCCGCGGCCGGGGGTAGCAGATACTGGGCCTGGCGCATGGCGGTGTTGGGGACTTCGGCTTTCCAAGTTTCGGGCACGTCGTAGCTGAGTTGTACCGGCTCGTCCGCGGGCTGGCCGGGTGGCATGGCCATTCCGCGGGTGGGTGGCGTGGTAGCGTCGATCGGCGGGTGTCCGAGGGGTAGCCCGCTCGGGGGCTCTGCGGGCATCTGGCCGCCGAGCGGCCGTTGCGCCGCGGCCAGATCGTCTTCGACCGACTTGGTAGTGGCCGCAGGCGTGGTGCCGGCTTGTTTCGCCGGCTTGGGCTTGTCCGCCGGCCGCTCGCAGCCCTGACTGGCCAGCAGTGCTGTGAGGCCGAACAGCATCGGCACGGTAAGCAGGCAACGTGGCATCGAGATCACCCTTTCTTGACGAGTTTTCGCCCCTGATCTGTACGGGCTCGCCTGGCGGCGGTGCATGTTACCGTCACGCGGGCCGCAGCGGCACCCACGGCGGTGGGGTTTCAAGATGGGAAGCCGGCCGCGACGGGGTACCGCGGGATATTACGGTTGGGCTCGCGGCTTGGATTTCAGTGGCAAGACGCTTTTACGCAAGAAGATGCGTGGTGGGCGTCGATGCAGTTGTAGATGGCGAAGAGGTCTCAATAACCGTCGCACCGCCCCGCTTGCCGGGGGTGGCTGCGGCCCGCGCGTTCCTGCGGGAGTTTCGATTCATGCCCATTGACACCGATCCACCGCTGGTTCTGATGGTCTGCATCGACGCCCTGCGCTACGACTGCGTCAATTGGCAGCCGGAGACGCCCTATTTCGAGAAAATCGGCCTGCCGCGGCGGCTGACCACGCCGACGTTGGATGCCATCGGTAATGAGAGCGTTCGCTTCCAGCGCGCGGTGGCACCGGCGGGCTACACTCCGTTGAGCCTGGCGACGACGTTGACGGGCGTGTACGCCGACACGCACGGCGTGGTTGATTTTCAGAACACGACTTGCCGTGCCGATGTCCGTCCGCTGGGGAGTCTGTTCAAGCGGTTGGGCTGGCGGACGTGCAGCGTTTGGGGGCCGGAGTTCTTCAAAGGGATCGGCTTGGCCCGCGACGTGGATCACGTGTTCAACGACGAGGCGGTGTTGCTCGACCTGCTGGACTCGGGGCCGCCCGAACCCACATTCGCGTTTGTACACCTTAACGATGTGCACCATCCCTACGTCTTCAACTACTGGGATGACCCGCGCGCAGATAATCGCGATTTTGAGCTGATGATGCTGCTGCAATTCGGCCTGTGGGTCGATCTGGAGAAGCGCGAGTTCATCGACGCCTCCGGACGCCGGGCACCGTTCGACCAGTGGTCGCAGCTCATTGCAACGCCCGGGCCGCCGGAGGCGATTCCCAATCGGCTCGGTAACCTGTTCAAGTGCTATCTGCACGGGATTCAGAAGTTCGACCAGACGCGGCTGGCGGCGTTCGTGGAGCGACTGAAGGCCGGAGGCTGGTGGGACCGCGCGGTAGTGGTCTTCTTTGCGGATCATGGGGAGGTGATCTGGCCGACGGTGCCCTGGACGCTGGGGCACGGGAAGCTGGTATGCGAGCAACTGATGCGGGTGCCGCTCACGATCAAGGCGCCCGGGATCGCGCCACGCGACGTGCGCACGCTGGTGGGGCTGGTCGATCTGGTGCCGACCGTGTTGGCCTTGGCCGGTGCTGACCTGACGCCGGGAACGCTGCCCTATGAGCTGGCTGGCCGGAGCCTGCTGCCGGCGATCGAGCACGATCGACCGGTTCAGAATGACTACTATCACGAGGGTTGGTCAGTCCTGGTGGCCGAACAGAAGCGCAAGCCGGCGTTGTACCAACGCGCGATCCGCACCCAGGACGACAGGAAGTTCCTCTTCAGCGGTGATTTGCTGGACCCGGCCCAGTTCGAGTCGCTGGCGGAGGATGACTTCCTTCAGTACGCGATCGAGCGGGCGCTGGGCGAGATGGTCTACCCGCCGACGGAGGCGGCCGTGCGGCAACACCTGGTAAACGGCATGTCGCGACGGGATGTCGCGGCGGGGCTGGCCGCGCAGGTACCGCGCTACCGGCGCTTTGACCTGAAGACGGATCCGTTCGAGGAACGGGGGCAGCCGATGGAGCCCGGGCGGCCAGGCTGGGATGAGTACCTGCGGCAACTGAAACGCATGGTGGATCTGCGCGGCCAGCCGTGCTACGTGGACGAGTCGACGGAGTTGCCCGCGGACGAAGAGCGTGAGTTGTTGCGGCACCTGGGCGAATTGGGCTACGTGGAAGCAACGTAGCCGGACGCGAGCAGACTTGGGGGACATCGGTGGGGGGCAGCCGACGCACGGAGTGCGGCGGGGCGAAAAGGGGCGCCCGTGCAATCTTTCGGCCGCCGGGCGGTATAAGCTTGGGGCGGCAGGGGTCTGCCGTCACTGGCATGCATCGCGTAAGTTCTTTATTTGCAAGAGGTAACGGGCTAGATGAGTGTCAAGGAAGCGCTGGTTGCCCAGGGCCTGGTGAGCGCGGAGCAGCTCGCCGCGGCGGTGTCGTCGGCGCGAAACGGTGAGCGGGCCGATCAGGTGCTGATTCGCGACGGAATCGTCGATGAGAGAGAGGTGCTGCGAATCTTCGGCGAGCAGCTCTCGATTCCGATCATCGAATTGAGCGAGGCAGACATCGATACGGAATTGCTGGACCTCGTGCCCAGCCGGCTGGTGCACCGCTACGGGCTCATGCCGGTCTCGCGCACGGCGTCTGGAGGCATCCGCGTTGCAACCGCCGACCCGCACAACTTGAACGCGCTAGACGAACTGCGCACCTGCGTCGAGATGCCGGTCGAACCGGTGCTGGCCACGCGCACCGAGATCAACCAGTTGATCAAGTCGTTCTACGGCGTTGGTGGCGATGTGCTGCACGAGATGGTGCAGGACACTGGCGTTGAGGTTGTTGACGAGGCCACGCTGGAATCTGCGGACCTCGACGTCCAGATGGCCCAGGAAGCCTCGGTCATCAAGCTGGTAAACGAGATTCTCCTGGAAGCCATCGACCAGCGCGCCAGCGACATTCACTTCGAGCCGTTCGAGACCGATTTCAGCGTGCGCTACCGTGTGGACGGAGTGCTGCACCACGCGAACGTCCCGGGGGAAATTCGGCGCTTTCGGAACGCGGTCATCAGCCGCATCAAGATCCTGTGCGGGATGAACATCGCCGAGAAACGTCTGCCGCAGGACGGTGGTTTCAAGATCAGGGCTCATCGCCGCGAGATCGATCTGCGTGTGAGCGTGATTCCGATGGCGTTTGGCGAGGGGGTGGTGCTGCGTATTCTGGACCGGACGTCGGTGAAGCTGGAGCTGCCGTCGCTGGGCATGGAGGGGGAAGCGCTCGAGCGTTTCCTGGATCTGATCAGCCGGCCGCACGGCATCATCCTGGTGACCGGTCCCACGGGATCCGGCAAGACGACCACGCTCTACGCCGCGCTGACGACGATCGTCAGCGAATCGCTCAAGATCCTGACGATAGAGGATCCGATCGAGTACTACCTGGACGGCATCAACCAGGTCCAGGTGCTGCAGAAGGTCGGGCTCAACTTTGCGCGGGCGATGCGTTCCTTCCTGCGCCACGACCCGGACGTCATCCTGGTGGGTGAGATTCGCGACAAGGAGACGGCGGAGACCGCGATCAACGCCTCGCTGACCGGTCACCTGGTGTTTAGCACGCTGCACACCAACGATGCCGTGTCGGCCACGACGCGCTTGCTGGACATGGGGGTCGAGCCGTTCCTGATCTCCAGCTCGGTCGAAGGGGTACTAGCGCAGCGTTTGGTGCGGACGATCTGCCGGCACTGCCGCGAGCCGTACATGCCTGAGAGGCCTGAGCTCTTGCCGGCGGACTTCAACTACCAGCCGGGCCAGGAGTTGTTCCACGGGCGTGGCTGCCGCGAGTGCCTCGGCACCGGCTTTGCCGGCCGGCGCGGGTTGTTCGAGCTGATGACCATGAGCGACGAGCTGCGCGAGCTGATCGTGAACCACAAGTCCGCGGCCCAGATCCTGCCGGTCGCGCGCGAGAACGGCCTGGTGTTGCTGCGCGAAGACGGGTGGCGGCAGGTGCGCGGCGGTCGGACCACGCCCGAAGAAGTGCTGCGCTGCACGAAGGCGTAGTGTAGAGTCTACCTCGAGAGCTGTTTCCGAGCAGCGACCGTCAGGGAGCGGTTCCAGGGCGGGGCTACCGTGCAAACCGGTGCCGCGAGATCGCCCCAACAGGTCAATATCTCAGCGCCAGCGCCGGGCTGCGATCAGGCCAAAGACCAGCAATAAAAAGGTGCCTGGTTCGGGGGTATGCGCAATCCAGGCCTCGTTGTCGGAACAGCCAACGATCGTACGGCCATCGGCCGAGATGCCCTTGGCAAAACTGAGATGCCAGCCGGTCAGATCAAGGCCATAATCCTGTTACAGGACCTCCTTGAGGTCGCGCATGCCATGCTGCTCGTCCCAGATGAAGGCGAACGGATCGCCCGTTCCTGCCGTTGAACCGACGACGATGGAGCCGTCGCCGGAGACCGCCCAGGCGCCGCTTCTGAACGAGCGTCCGGGGATGAATCCGAGGTTGACCATGCCGGTTGCTTCGGTCCAGCGAAACGCTCGGTTTCCCGCGGCCCTGGCGCCGACGCCAACGATGGCGAGACCGTCCGCCGAGATGCCGTATGCGAGGCTGAAGAACGAGCCGCTATTCAGGTCTCCGAGCCCGGTCATGCCTTCCGACGGCGTCCACCGAAACGCCTCCAGGTCGTCGCCGACATTCTCACTTGCGCCCACAATCACCGACCCGTTCGCTGAGACGCCGTACGCTTCACTGCGACGGTTCCAGCCGCCCAGGCCGCCGAGGCCGACCATCCCTTCGTCGCGCGTCCAGCGAAACGCCTCCATTTCCCACTGCGATGACCACGAAGAGTCACTGATGCCCACCACGGTCGACCCGTCAGCCGACACGTCGTATGCCTGGCTGTAATACCCGCCGCCGGGCAAATCGCCGAGGCCCATGAAGAACGGCTCATCGGAGAACACGGCAGGAGTGCACCAGCACAAGGCCAAGAGGCCAGTTCTAAGCGTGGCTCGTCTCACGACACACCTCACGGCCACAGAATTCGATTCGACAGGATTGCCTCGTCTCGCGGCTTGCCGCCGCGCATCCCATCGCCAGGCAGTGGTTCAAGGGCAGGGGCCGTGCCCATGTAGACGGGTACCACGAGATCGCCGCAGTATGTCAGGCCGCTGTAATCGCCGATGAAATCTCGCGACTTCAGATCCGCGGTGTCGATTGCCACGCCAAGCGAGTGCTCAGTGAACAGCAGCGAAGCGCTGTCGTCCGCCCAGGCATAGTAGGCCTCAATCTCGAAGGTGCCTTGATAGGCCGCCTCGTGCGGGTCGTTCCGCGTGTCGTACCAGATGACATGCACGCGGTCATTCGCATCGACGGTGACGCATGGCATGAACTGATCGTACAAGAGCGGCTCGTTCCAGGGTCCATCCTGGTTCACTCGCACGCGGCCTTCCCACGAGGCGCCGCTGTCGGTCGAGCGCATGATTGTAGATGTCCATGTCGCCGTCGTGGGTAACGGGATCTTCAAGGCCCGTACGGTCGTTGAAGACGAGGAACAAACGCTGTGGGTCGTTTGGGCTGACCGCCATGTGAGCGATGCTCGGGATGCGGAACGAGCCCGGGCACATATCCGTTGAAGTAGATTTCGTTGGAGGGGTGGAACGGCTCGTTTAGCCCCACGTCGTTCTGAACGTCATTTCGATCTCGCCGCTCCGCGGGCCCAGGGTGAGGGGAAAGAAGCCCCCAGGAAGGGGTCTGGGGAAACCTGCGGAGCCGGTTGCCCCAGATTCAACCCACGAATTCTGCGGAAGAACCTCTTTTCAAGGGCTACCTTTCGCTCTCGCTCGCGATTCTGGCGGGCTTCTCTGGCAGTCCGCTGCCTGTCGGCTTTTTGACTTATCTCCGTCAAGAGACTGCGGGTTGTTTCGTATTGCTGCTCCTCCGCCCGCGACTGTTGCCCAGGTTGTGGCAAGGGTGCGAGGGCTCTATCGAGAAGGTCTGCGGCTTGCTCATACTCGGTCGCGTCAATAGCGGTCCGTGCTTTCGAGAATAGTGCCCGAGATTCGGCTAGGATGTTCGCTCGTTCTCTGGCTTGGAGATGCTGAGCAGAGACGTAGGCCACCGCATAGACGACCAAAGCGGCGGTCACTGCAATTCCCGCAGCCACAAAGAGTTTCATCCCTTTAGGCATAGCTGAAAGCTCCCGCGTTCGGCTGTGCTTGAAGAAGCAGTGCATCGAATATTGTCCCAGGGAAGCATGCGTTCTGCAAGGAAGAGCCCCAAGAACGGTATGACCTAAAGGGGCTCAAACCCCGCATTCTGAGCATCGTAGCGGGCGTCCCCGATGCACCAATCCCAGATCCACCGCCAAAGTACGGGTGCGAGGGGCGAAACTCGAGATCGAACGGTCAACGGATTGCTATGGTCGGTCGACCAGTTCGACGAGCCCCACGTCAACTCCCTGGCCGCCGTCGGTCTGATGGCAATGGACGGCGAGCAGGTTTTTCCCCACGCGCAGCGCCTGCTCGTCCTCGAGCGAGATCAGCACGTAGCTCGTAGTGTAGCCTTTGACAGAAGCGACGCGCCGCCCGTTGATGAGCACCGTGCAGTCTTCATCGTGGTAGAGCCGCAGCCGCGGATTCGCCGGCACGCGCGTGAGTTCGAACGTGCGCCGTAGCCAGACATCGGGCGTATGCCACGCGGTGCCCACGACCGCGCCGGGGGTCCCCTCGCGGCCGAAGCCGCCCGGTCCCTGTGCCCATGAGCTATCGTCGAAGTTCGGCTGATACCAGTTGTCGGCGGGCGTTTCGGTCACGTAGCGCCAGACAATGCCCTTCTCTTCCGAGGTTGGTACAACGCGCTTGATGAGCGGTGGCGGCAGGTACAGCGTGCGGTTGGCTGCGGTGATGCGCTCGATATCCATCTTGACCAGTTCCCGGTCATAGGTCAGCAGCCCGTTGACCTCGATCTCAACGTCCGTTGTCTGCGTGTACACGGCGGCGGAGAGGCCCGGTTCGCCGGTCAGCGGTCGCAGCCGCTCCACCAGGTCCAGGTACGCTTCAGTGAGTTCGTCCCGCGTTTTGAAGCTGCGATAGCCCCAGTTCTTCTCAGCTTGCCAGGTGTGACCGGCGAGCGGGAGGCCCAGGCCGCCGAACTCCCCCAGCACCGCGGCTCGTTTCGGCTCCGGCTGCGGCGAGCCTGGGCCGGGATAGGCGTGGATGTCGTGCACATCGCCGACGCCGCGATCGGTCCAGCCGCTGGCGCTGTTCACGAGCCGCGTCGGGTCCAGCGTGCGCACCCACTCGGCCAGGCGCTGCGTGTCGGATTGCCCCCAGCCCTCATTGAAGATGACCCACATGACAATCGACGGATGGTTATAGTGCGTCTCGATCAGCCGGCGCAACTCGTAATCGAATTGCGTGGCCGATTCCGGCGAGCGCTTGAAATCCGGATCGCGGGACCCGATGTATTTGTCACCACTGGGCATGTCCTGCCAGACCATCAGCCCGAGCTTGTCACACCAGTAGTACCAGCGTGCCGGCTCGATCTTGACGTGCTTGCGGGCCATGTTGAAGCCTAATTGTCTGGTGACCTCAACATCGTAGCGCAACGCGGCGTCGGTCGGCGCGGCATAAAGCCCGTCGGGCCAGAAACCCTGATCCAGCGGCCCAAACATGAAGAGCGGTTTGTGATTCAACAGTAGCCGCGTGACGCCGCGCTCGTCCGGGCCGACGCTCACCTGGCGCATCCCGAAGTAGCTCGTCACCTGGTCGATGACGCGCTCGGGATTGTCAAACCAGCGCAGCGTGATCCGCAGCCCATAGAGGAACGGATCGTCGGGTGACCAGAGCCGGGGGTTGGGGATGTCCACCGCGACGCGCCGCGCACCGTTGGCCCGCGCGATTTCGCGCCCGTCATCGAGCACGACCACGTCCACGCCGTGTGAGCGTGACAGATTCGGAACATCGACCTCGACCAGAAGACGCGAGTGATCGATGTCGGGAGTGAGCTTGATTCCCCCGATGTGGGACTCGGGTACCGGCTCCAGCCAGACGGTCTGCCAGATGCCCGTGCTGGGCGTGTACCAGATGCTGCCGGGCTTGCGCACCTGCTTGCCACGCGCCTGATAGCCCGCGTCGGTCGGGTCCCAGACGGCGACGACGATCTCCTGGGGGCCGGTCTGCTGGAGCGCGTCGGTGACGTCAAACGAGAATGGGTCATACCCGCCGCGGTGGCTGCCCACCGCGCTCCCATTGACCCAGACCGTTGCCTCCCAGTCGACTGCGCCGAAGTGGAGCAACACACGCTGGTCAGTCCAGTCGGCCGGCAGCTCGACCGTTCGGCGATACCACAGCCGCTGGTTCTCATCGAGCCGCTTCATCACACCCGAGAGGGCGGATTCGAGCGGGAAGGGGACCAGGATTTGGCCGTCGAAGCCATCGGGACGACCTTCTGCCTTGGGGCGGAGCGCGTAGTCCCACAGGCCGTTCAGATTCTGCCACGCGGGCCGCACCATCTGCGGCCGCGGGTACTCGGGGTGGGCGGTCGTTGGAGTAACATCCTTGGTCCAGCGTGTCATGAGCGGGCCTTCCTGTGCGTGCCATTGTGCTGCCGCTACCAGCGTGCCCGATAGTGCCACCGTGACTGCAAGTACGATTCTGAGCATCGTGGTTCCTCTCTCTTTTCGTGGCGCGTCGGCTGTTGCCGGACGATCGGCGATCACATTCACCGCTCGCGGTGTATAATCAGGCGACGGCGATCGGGAAGCAACGCCGCGCGGCGGATTGCCGCCAGGTGCGCTGCCACGTGTTTGGCTGCATGTCTTGCATTCAGCAACGGTTGCGTTGGGAGAGCTGTCACCGGATACCGAGGGCTTCGGAGTCGATGGGAGTGATCACCCGCGCTGCCCACAGGTTCGCTGTCGCCCGATTCCTCAGCATGCGCGCTTCCGCGGCCGCGCGTTTGCGGATAAGCCGCCGTCCTGAACGGTGCTTGTAAAGTCGGTAATACGGATATACGATTCGTAATACAGGAGCAGAACGTGTGTCGCGCTGCACGCGCGGCGGGCAGAGGTTTGGCAGGCGTTTTACCCGCCCGCGCTGCGTGCGTATGAGTGGCGACATCGTCCAGGGGTGCTGGCTGGCGGCTGGGCGGGTGTACCTGGCCGACGTGGAGTGAGCGAGAGCATGCACATTGCCGAAGGTGTTCTCAGCGCGCCCGTTTTGATAGGCGGCGTCGTCGTGACGCTGGCCGGTCTGGCTCAGGGGCTGCGCGTCCTGGATGCCCGCAGCGTGCCACGCGTTGGTCTGATGTCAGCGGCGTTGTTCGTGGCCGCGCTGGTCCATGTGCCCGTCGGCGTGGCCTCGGCCCACCTGGTGCTGAACGGTCTGGCGGGGCTTCTGCTTGGTTGGACGCTATTCCCCGCGCTGTTCGTGGCCCTGCTGTTGCAGGCGGTCCTGTTTCAGTTCGGCGGCCTGACTACCTTGGGCGTGAATACGGCCGTGGTCGCCGTGCCGGGCGTAGTCTGCCACCTGCTGTTTCGTCGGTGGGTCCGGTCCGGACGGGCAGCGCGTACCGGAACAGCGTTTGTGGCCGGGGCGTTGGGGGCGGCGCTGGCGGGTGTGCTGGTGGCCGGGGCGTTGTATCTGAGCGGGCAGGCCTTCACTAAGGCGGCAGCGGCCGTCCTGGCGGTGCACCTGCCGGTGATTATCGCCGATGGCGTCGTCTGCGTTATCTGCATGCGCTTCCTGGCGAAGGTGAGACCGGAGATGTTGTTTCAGGTGTGCCGCCAAACGGAGCAGCCTGATGTCGACTGAACGAAGCACGGCGTACGTGCGCGCAGCCGCGGTCTTCCTGTCTGCCCTGCTCGCCGCAGCGCCAGCCGAGGCGCACCGCGTAGACGTGTGGGCGTACGTCGCCGGCGAGCAAGTCATCGTTGAGGCCAGCTACGTCGACGGGGCGGCGTTGCAGCAGGCGAACGTCCGCATCACCGACTCGGCCGGAGCCACCCTGGCCACCGGCGTTACCGACGCGGAAGGGCGATTCAGCTTCACACTGGCTGAAATTTCCGACCACATCGACATCGTGGTCGATGCAGGCGACGGCCACCAGGGACGCCGCACGCTGTCACGCGCGCAACTGGTTGGGCTCGCGACCCGGATGCAAGCCGCTCGGCCCGCCCCCCAAGATTCGGCTGGCGCGGCCCCGGGCATAAGCGGGTCGGACGTGGCCATCCGTGCTGAGTTGGCCGCGATCAAGATGGCACTGGTCCGCAACCAGGCCACGCTGCTCGACGTGCAGGAGCAGTTGGCGGAGTTGCGACGCCAGCAGGACCGCGTGTCGTTCGAGAGTGTGCTGGCGGGGATCGGCTTCATTGTGGGACTGACCGGCGTCGCCGCGTATGGCCTGTCCCGTCGATCTAAGAGAACCTGACCGCGCCGCTCGAGGCGGCATGCGAACGTCTGACCAGGAGTTGCCGCCATGATGGCTGCTGAACCGCTTGCCATCGGAGCCAGCCTGCTGCACCGGCTGGATCCGCGGGCCAAGATAGCGGCAGCCATCGTCTGGTCGGTGGGGCTGGCGGTCTTGACGGACCTGCACGTTCTGGCTGGCGGGCTGCTTGTCTCAGCGGCGCTGTTGGCCAGCGCGCGGCCGCCGCTCGGAGCGCTTTGGCGCCGCCTGTTGGCGATTAACGTGTTTGTGGCGTTTCTGTGGCTGTTTCTGCCCTGGTCGGTGCCGGGCGAGGAGATCGTCGCATGGGGTCCCGTGATCGTGACACGGGCGGGATTGCTGCTGGCGCTGCGGCTGACACTGCGCTGCAATGCGATCGCATGGGCCTGCATCGCCCTGCTGGGCACGTCCCGGCTGAGTGATCTGACGGTGGCGCTGCGGAACCTTGGGTTGCCACAGAAGCTGGCGCTGCTGCTGTTCTTCTGTGTGCGCCACATTCGGATCTTGTACGAGGAGTACGGCCGGTTGAGGGCGGCGATGATGCTGCGCGCCTTTACGCCGCGGACGACGCTGCACACGTACCGCGCCTACGCCAATCTCGTGGGTCTGCTGTTCGTGCGGAGCCACGACCGCGCGGGGCGGGTCTACGAGGCGATGGTCTGCCGTGGCTTCGATGGGCAGTTGCGCGGCGCGCGCTCGGGGCGCTGGCGGTACCCTGACGCGGCATTTGCCGCGCTTGCTGCCGTCGCGACGATGACACTGGTGGTATGGGAATGTCTGAAGACGGCGAGTTGATTCGCCTGGATGATATCAACTTCTGCTACCCGGGCCGCGCGCCGCTGTTCACGGGGCTGAGCCTCCGGGTTTGCGAGGGCGATCGTCTGGGGCTGGTCGGTGCGAACGGCAGCGGCAAGACGACGCTCTTCCGCATCCTGGTGGGTTTGCAGCGCCCGCAGAACGGGAAGATCAGCGCGTTCGGGCGGCTGGTGCGTACGGCGGCCGATTATGCCGAGCTCCGCCGGCGGATCGGCTTTCTCTTCCAGGATTCGGAGGATCAGCTCTTCTGTCCGACGGTGCGGGAGGACGTTGCGTTCGGCCCGCTGAACCTGGGACGCAGCACGGAAGAGGTGGACCAGATCGTCACGCAAACGCTGGCCGAGCTGGGCCTGGCGGAGTTGGCGACGCGGGTGAGCTACGAGCTTTCGGGCGGTGAGAAGCGGCAGGTCGCGCTGGCGACGGCGCTGGCCATGCAGCCCGCCGTCCTATTGCTCGATGAGCCGGCCACCGGTCTGGACCCGCGCTCGAGACGTGATGTGATTGAGCGCTTGGCCCGGATCGGGCGGACGCAGGTCATCGCGTCACACGACATGGAGTTTGTCCGCGCCACGTGTCAGCGCGTCGTGGTGCTCGACGGGGGCGGAATCATCGGCGACGGAGCGACGGACGACGTACTGGGCGACGATGAACTGATGCTGCGTCACGGACTGGAAGTGCCGCATTCGCTGGTCGCCGAAGCGCGGGCTCCCACCACCGACCATCATCACGGGGCCGGCCCCAGCCACGGGCACGGTCACCGGATTACCCACGGACAACAGCAACACGAGCCGACTTGACCGGCGGCAGCGGCTGAAGTAGGACCAGAGCAGGCGCCGACGAGCTTGCTGTGGACACCCGCGTGACCGGGATAATCTTCGACATCAAACGCTACGCGCTGCACGACGGACCGGGGATTCGGACGACCGTGTTTTTCCAGGGGTGCCCGCTGCGCTGTGCGTGGTGCCAGAACCCGGAGAGCTGGGAAGCGCAGCCGCGGCTGGCCGTGCGGGCGGACCGTTGCATGCGTTGCGGCGCGTGCCTGACGGTCTGCCCGAACGCGGATGCGGCGATGTCGGCCAATCCCACCGCGGTTGACTGGGCGCGCTGCCTGCGCTGCGGGGCATGTGTGGAGGTCTGCCCGAGCGGCGCGCGGTCGAGGCCGGGACGCCCCTGGTCCGTTTCCGAGGTGATGGCCGCGGTGGACAAGGACCGCATCTTCTACGACGAATCGGGCGGGGGCGTCACGTTCTCGGGCGGCGAACCGCTCATGCAAAGCGAGTTCCTTCTGGCCTGCCTGCGGGCCGGCCGGGAACGTGATTACCACACCGCAGTGGATACTTGCGGCTATGCCTCGCCCGAAACGATCATGACCGTTGCGCAGTGGACGGACTTGTTCCTCTATGACCTGAAGCTGATCGACGACCGGCGTCATCAGAAGCATCTGGGCGTCAACAATGCGGTGATTCTTGACAATCTCCGGCGGCTGGCCGACCGCGGCCAGGCGCTGTGCATCCGCGTCCCGCTGATTCCCGGCATCAATGATGACGAGGAGAATGTCGCCGCGCTGGCCGCGTTTGTGGAATCGCTGACAAATCAGCCCCCCGTGCACCTGCTGCCATACCATCGGATCGGTGGCGACAAGTACGCCCGGCTTGGCCTACCATACACGCTGGCGGGCGTGGAGCCGCCGACGCCGGAGCGGGTCGCCCAGGTCGCCGCGCGGTTCTCGGCGTTGGGGCTGCGAGTCAAGGTCGGAGGATGACAGCGTGACCGAGCGGGTCGCAAGACTGCGCGCGCGGAGCTTGGCCGCCCGGCCCAGCATCTCCGCGGAGCGGGCACAACTGGTAACGCAGTTCTACGCCCAACACCACGGGAAGCACTCGGTTCCCGTGCTGCGTGCCTTGCTGTTCAAACATCTGTGCGAGCGCAAGACGATCTACATCGGTGAGGATGAGCTGATCGTCGGGGAACGCGGCCCGGAGCCGAAAGCCACGCCGACTTATCCGGAGCTGACGTGCCACAGCCGGGAGGACCTTCAGGTCCTGAACGAGCGCGAGAAGACGGCCTACGCCGTCAGCCCCGACGTGCTGAAGGTCTACGAAGAGCAGATCATCCCATATTGGACGGGGCGCAGCCTGCGCGAGCGCATCTTCGAGCAGTTGCCGCCGGAGTGGCACGAAGCTTACGAGGCGGGGATCTACACCGAGTTTATGGAGCAGCGTGCCCCCGGCCACACCGTCGCTGATGGCAAGATCTATCGCAAGGGGATGCGCGACTTTCAGCGTGAGATCGCCGAGAGCATGGCGCGCCTGGACTTTTACGGCGACCCCCAGGCCTACCAGAAGCGCGCGCAGCTCAAGGCGCTCGACATCGCCGCCGAGGCCGCGATCGTGTTCGCGCAGCGGCACGCGGAGTTGGCGCTGCAAATGGCGGCCCGCACAACGGACGCAGCCCGGAAGGTGGAGTTGGAGCGCATCGCCGACGTGTGTCGGCGGGTGCCCGCCGAGGCCCCACGCGATTTTTGGGAAGCGCTCCAGATGTACTGGTTTTGCCATCTGGGCGTCATCACCGAACTGAACGGCTGGGATGCTTTCAACCCGGGGCACCTCGACCAGCACCTGACACCTTTCTATGAGCAGGAACTGGCAGCGGGTCCGCTGACGCGCGCGAGCGCGAAGGAGCTGTTGAGTTGCTGGTGGATCAAGTTCAACAACCACCCGGCGCCGCCCAAGGTGGGTGTCACGGCGGCCGAAAGCGGCACCTATACCGACTTCGCCAACATCAACATCGGCGGGCTGACGCGCGCGGGCGAAGACGGCGTGAGCGACGTTTCGTACCTGTTGCTGGAGATAATCGACGAGGTGCACACGCTCCAGCCCAGTACGAATGTGCAAATCTCGCAGCGCACGCCGGATCGCTTCCTCAAGGCCGCCTGTCGCGTAATCCGTCGGGGCTATGGCTTCCCCTCCGTTTTCAATGCCGACGCCGTCGTGCAGGAACTACTGCGTCAGGGCAAACGCGTGGAAGATGCGCGTGAGGGGGGCACGAGCGGCTGCGTTGAGACGGGCGCGTTCGGCAAGGAAGCGTACATCCTGACCGGCTACTTCAATCTGGTGAAAATCTTCGAGTTGACGCTCAACAACGGCGTGGACCCGCGCACGGGCCGGCAACTGGGCCCCCGGACCGGTGATCCGCGGGAGTTCAGATCGTTCGACGAGTTGTTCGTGGCCTGGCGATTGCAGATGCGGCACTTCATCGATATCAAAATCGCCGGCAACCAGATCATCGACCGCATGTACGCCGCCTGCGCCCCGGCACCGTTTCTGTCCATCCTGATCGACGACTGTATCGGCAAGGGGCAGGACTACAACGACGGCGGGGCGCGCTATAACACCAGCTACATCCAGGGTGTCGGCATCGGCAGCCTCACCGATTCGTTGGCGGCCATCAAGACACACGTTTTCGAGGTCGGCACGGTCAGCATGGCCGAGCTGCTCGCGGCCCTCGCCGGCGACTTTGCCGGCCACGAGAAACTGCGACAGGTGCTGCTGAACAAGTCGCCCAAGTACGGCAACGATGACGACGGGGCCGACGATTTGATGCAGGCCGCGTTTGAGGAGTTCTTCCGCGCGGTTGACGGGCGTCCCACCGCCAAGGGCGGCACCTACCACATCGACATGTTGCCTACGACCTGCCACGTTTACTTCGGCGCCGTGACGGGCGCGACGCCCGACGGACGGCGGGCCGGACTCCCGCTCTCCGAGGGCATTTCGCCGGTGCAGGGTTGCGATCGCAGCGGTCCGACGGCGGTGATCAAGTCGGCGGGCAAGATGGACCACATCAAGACCGGCGGCACGCTCCTGAACCAGAAATTCACGCCCCAGTTGCTGGCCGGCGAGGACGGCCTTGAGAAGCTGACCCATCTGATACGGGCGTATTTCCGGCTCGGTGGTCATCACATCCAGTTCAATGTGGTTGATGCCGAGACGCTACGGGAGGCGCAGCGCCAACCGCAGGAGCACCGCAACCTGATCGTACGAGTAGCCGGCTACAGCGACTACTTCGTGGATGTGGGGCGCGTACTACAGGACGAGATCATCGCCCGCACCGAGCAGCAGGCGGTGTAGAACCTATCTCAAAACTCTTTCCCAGCCGCGGCCGTAGGGGAGCGGTTGGCGAAAAACCGCTTGCTTACGCGCGCGGCTCGGTTTTGCCGCCTGCCTCTGGACGGTGCTGGGGGTAAGCTCTAGCGTGGCGGGCGGGCGACGTAAGCCTTTGCAAACAAAGAGGTTCGGTCCCATGTCGGCAGAGAGGCGCCCGCGCGGCCCAGTCGGCGATCGGCTGCGGTGCATGGGTTGACGGATGAAGGCCGAATCGTATACTGATTAGATTCTTGGCTTCGGACCAGGACTCGTGCCTGGTCAACTGGAATCGATATGAAAACAGCAAACAAATCGTATCTCGCCAAAGCGGAGGACGTGGAGCATAAGTGGTTCGTGGTTGATGCGACGGACCAAGTGCTCGGGCGGCTCGCGGTGCGCATCGCGACGGTGCTGATGGGTAAGCACAAGCCGACCTATACTCCGCACGTGGACACGGGTGACTACGTGGTCGTATTGAACGCGGGCCACGTCAAAATCACCGGTACCCGCAAACCTGAGCAGAAGGTGTACCAGCGCTATAGCGGTTATCCCGGCGGTCAGAAGGAGATCACGCTGAAGCGCATGCTGGAACTGCATCCGGAGCGTGTTCTGCAAGAGGCAGTGCGGCGTATGCTGCCGAAGAACAAGTTGGCTCGCCAGATGCTCAAGAAGCTGAAGCTGTACGCTACCGATCACCACCCGCATCAGGCTCAGTGTCCCGAGCCTTTGCCGCTAAGATAGAGGAACACAGGACGTGACCGATTCTGCACCGCAAGCGAACGAACCGACGCCCCAGAACGAACCTGTTTCGCCGCGCGAGCCGGCCGCAATGTCGCCACCGCGCGAGCCTGCTCCGGCCACGGCACCTCTGACACCCGAGGCGGCGACTCCGCTACCGGGGGCGCCGCAGCCAGTAGCGGAGACCAGGCCTGCGGCGCAGCCCGCGGCCGTTACGCCCCCGGCGGAGATGGCCGTCACGACACAGCCCGCGCCGGCCCCGGCCCAGCGGCCGGGAACACACGGCTTTTGGGGCCTCGGACGGCGCAAGTCCGCGGTGGCCCGCGTACGTTTGCTGCCAGGCGATGGAGAGGTGTTGATCAACAAGCGCAGCGTGGACAGTTATTTCACCGAGGTCGCCGATCGCGACGCCGTCACGGCGCCCCTGGTTGCCACGGAGACGCTGAACCACTGGAACGTCATGGTGAACGTGCATGGTGGCGGCCACACGGGACAGGCCGGGGCGGTGCTGCTGGGTATGGCCCGCGCGCTGGTCAAGGCCGACCCGCGCCACGAACCAACCCTGCGCGACACCGGCTACCTCACGCGCGACGCCCGGCGTGTCGAGCGAAAGAAGCCCGGGCGGCGCAAAGCGCGGCGCAGCTTCCAGTTCTCGAAACGCTGATCTTCCGAATCGGAAGGGGTTATTATTCGATACGAGCCTCGTCGGTCATTCCGGCGAGGCTCATCGTATTTGCAGCCCGATTGGACTTCGCCCCGGCCACCGGCCGGATTCGGCTCGTGCAGGCGAGAGACACGATGCGGGCTCAGGAGCCGTCGGATGCAGGTTGACACCGAGCGCGTGCAGATCACTCACGCTGCCCTGGAAAACCTGGAATGTCACGCCGTGCGCGGGTGGCCGCACGAGTGCTGTGGCGTATTGCTGGGGCGCTCGGGAACGATCGTGGACGCGCAACCCGTGCGCAACACGGCCGCGGAGGCGGGGCGCTTCGCCGCGGATGAGTTGGAGTTGATGCACGCCGAACGTGCGGCGCTGGCGCTGGGTTTGTCGCTCGTGGGCTACTTCCACTCTCACCCCACGGGGCCGCCGCTGCCGTCCCTGGCGGATCGGGCCGGCGTGCTATGGCCGGAGCTGCCCCCCTTCTATCACCTGATCATCTCACCGGCCGGCGGTTGGGCGCTGTATAACACGCAGGACGGCTGTTGGTCGCGGTTGGATGTGACGGTCGTCGCCAGCGCGGGATAGCCGCTTGGCCCGGCCGGTGCAGGTGAACCAGGGGTCGTGGCAGGGTGGGCGCGCAGGAGACCACAATTGCCGGAGCGTTCCCCATTCGATCCATCACGCGTCCGCCTGCCCGCGGCGGAACAACCGCCCGCGGCTGAGTTGCCCACGACCATCACCGTGCGACAGGCGAACGAACTCGTGCGGGGCGCCCTGGCTCGCCACCTGCCGCCGACCTTGCACGTGCTGGGAGAAATTGGCGACTTATCGCGTCCGACAAGCGGTCACGTGTACTTCACACTCAAGGACGCTCAGAGCGAGCTGCGCGCGGTGATGTGGCGCAGCGTGGCGGCACGCCTGAAGTTCACGCCTGAAGCGGGGATGGAGGTCATCGCCACCGGTGGGATCGAAGCATATGCCCCGCGGGGTTCGTACCAGTTGATCGTACGCAAGCTGGAGCCGCGCGGCGTTGGGGCGCTGGAAGTGGCGTTCCGACAGTTGAAGGCGCGGCTGGAGCGGGAAGGCCTGTGCGCCGCGGAACGCAAGAAGCTGCTGCCGCGCGTCCCGCGCCGCGTGGCCATCGTCACCAGCCCGAGCGGGGCGGCCCTGCGCGACATCTTGCAGACCTTGGCGCGACGGTTCCCGGCGCTCGAGATCCTCGTCTTCCCCGTGCGCGTGCAGGGTGAAGGCGCGGCGGCGGAGATCGCAGCCGCGATCCGCCTGCTGAACTCCAGGGCGGCGGCCGTGCAGGACATTGACGTGGCGATCGTGGGCCGCGGTGGGGGGTCGCTGGAGGATTTGTGGGCGTTTAACGAGGAAGCCGTCGCACGCGCGATCGCGTCCAGCCGCGTCCCGATCGTCAGTGCCGTCGGACACGAGGTGGACGTCAGCATCAGCGACCTGGTGGCTGATTTGCGGGCAGCGACCCCCACCGCCGCGGCCGAGCTGATCACGCCGCGGATGACGGACCTCATCGATGGGCTCGCCGGTCAGGTGGTGCGGGTGACGCGGGCAGTGCGGCACGGATGGGAGTGGGCTGCGGCGCGGTTGGAGACGTTGCTGGCGTGCGACGGCTTGGCGCGGCCGCTGGCCCGCTTGCAGGAGCGTGGGCAACTGCTCGATGAGTTGCAGCAACGCGCGCGGGCCGCTTTGTCCGAGCAGGCCCGTTCGGAGCGGACGCGGCTGGAGCGGGTCGGGCCGGTTCTGCTGCGCTTCGGCAGCGGGGCGCATTTCGCGCGGGCCCGGCAACGACTGGCGGAACGGGAATACAACCTGCTGGCCGCACTGGGGCAGCAGGCTCGACGAGGTGAGCGGCAGTGGACTGACCAGATCCGGCGATTGCATCAGGCCGCGCCGACCGCGCGTCTGAGCCGAGCCGACGAGCACGTGCGGCAGGCACAGACTCGTCTGAGGCTGGCCCTGCGCAACTCGCTGGCACGCTGCCGGCAAGCGCTGCGAGGCCGGATGACCGCACTGATCGCCTGCGATCCGAGACGGGTGCTGCGGCGCGGATACAGCATCACCCGCGCGGCCCGCACCAGGCGCGTGCTACGCTCGATTGCGGACATCCGGGATCGGATGACGGTCGTAACCGAACTGGCCGACGGTGAGTTCCGCAGCACAGCGGACGATCCGCGACAGCCGGGCCTCTTCGATTGAGCGGGCGCTGCGGCAGCGGGAACGCGTCCAGGGCGGCAACCGGCTCAACCGCCGGCCGAAGCTCTCCACGCCCATGGGTTTTTCGGCGATTCTATGGCGATTGGGGAGATCACCCGATAATATGAAGTTGGGCCACGATAGCAAGATGCATGTGCTCGCTTCCGCGCGGGGCCGCGCAACGGCGTTTGGGATGGGCATGTACGTACCGCGGCGATCAGCCCGGGCCGATCAGGTTGTCATCGCGGTCTCCGACATTCGCAGGTCTACCCCTCCTGCCTCAGACAGGGTATGAGGCAACGTCTATGAGTGACTCAGGCTGGCAAGTGTACCCGTTCCCGCAGCGCGAAGCGGTTGGCCACATGCAGAGGAACGGTGAGCGCGCGACGCAGCAGGGAAACCGGCGGGCGGGGCGCAGTTCTGAATTCGCGTCCGCAGCACCCGCCGGGCAAACCCGCTCGTGTTGCCCGGTGGATGCTGTTGCCACGGTCCGCCCCGCGCGGCGGGAGAAGCAGCTATGAGGCCCATCTGCGTGGTTGCGCTGTCGGCTCTCTTCGGGTTGGCTTTTTGGGTCGTTGACGCCACGCTGGACTACCTGCTTGTCCGCCAGGGGACCTGGTGGGGGCTACTCATCGCCGACATCCCGCCGCGCGAGATGTATGTCCGCCTGATTGAACTGGCGTTCCCGCTGGCTCTCGGGATGGCCATCGCGCTGATTCTGATAACCCGGCGACGAGCCGCAGGCGCGCTGCTGGAGAGCGAGGAACGCCTCCGCACGGTCTTCGAGACGGCTGAGGACTGCATCTTCATCAAGGATCGCGACCTGCACTATGCGCAGGTCAATCCGGCTACCGCGCGGCTCTTTGGGCTGACGGTTGATGAAGTACTGAGCCGCAGCGATGCGGAGCTGTTCGGAGCGGAGGCCGCTGAGGAGATTCACCGCTCAGATCGTCGCGTGCTGGACGGAGAGGCGTTGGTGGTGGAGCGCACGCGGGTACTGGGCGGCGTTGCCCGGACGTTCCACATCAGCAAGGTCCCGTTACGGTCCAGCTCGGGCAAGATCGTGGGTTTGTACGGAATCGCCCGCGACATCACACGCCGCAAGCTGGCCGAAGACGCGCTGCAGCACGAGCGGGACCGGGCCCAGCAGTACCTCGATGTGGCCGGAGTGATGTTCGTCGCGCTCGACGCGCAGGGACGGGTGACACTCGTAAACCAGTTGGCCTGCAAGATCCTCGGGAAGACCGATGCGGAGATAGTCGGTCTGAACTGGTCCGACAACTTCGTTCCGCAGTGCGAGCGCCAGCACACCCGCGCTGTCTATGAGCAGTTGATGGCGGGGAAGTTGGAACCAGTTGAATACTTCGAGAATCCGATCCAGACGGCCACCGGCGAGCCGCGGCTGATCTCCTGGCACAACACCGTTTTGCGCGACGAGGCGGGGCGAATCTGCGGAACACTCAGTTCGGGCGAGGACATCACGGAACGCCGTCGCGCCGAGGAGGAAAGGAGCAATCTCGAAGGCCAGTTGCGGCAGGCGCAGAAGATGGAGGCGATTGGCCGTCTGGCCGGCGGCGTGGCGCACGACTTCAACAACGTTCTGACAGCCATCCTCGGCCACGCCGAACTCGTGCTCGTTGCCTTGAAGCAGAGACTGCCCGCGGACGACCCTCTGATTGCTGCCCTGAGGCAGATCGACCGCGCTACGCAGCGTGGTGCTGCGCTCACCCGGCAGTTGCTGGCCTTCAGTCGGCGGCAGATCACGCGGCCAGAAGTGCTCGACCCGAACCGGGCCGTGGCCAATATGCAGATAATGCTGCAACGGCTCGTCGGCGAGGATATCCGGCTGGAGTTCGAACTCGCCGCCGACTGCGGCCATATTCGGATCGATGCTGGTCAACTCGAACAGGTGGTGATGAACCTGGTGCTGAATGCCCGCGATGCTGTCTCACCCGGGGGACAGATCCACGTGGAGACGAGGCGCGCGGCGTCAGACGATTACCGCAACGTCGCGCACGTCGAGGCGCTCGCCGAGGCGCATGTGCTGCTGTCCGTGCGGGACAATGGGTGCGGCATGGACGCGGCGACGCTGGAGCGGATCTTCGAGCCGTTCTTCACCACCAAGCTCGAGGGTGAAGGCACTGGCCTGGGGTTGGCGACCGTCTACGGCATCGTTGAGCAGGCCGGTGGTGCCGTCAACGTCCGAAGCGAAGCCGGCCAGGGCTCGACGTTCGAGGTCTTCCTGCCCCTGGTGAGCGAACCCGCATCAGCGCCTCAGGAGCCGCCAGAACGTGAGTCACCGCCCTGGGGGACGGAAACCGTCCTGGTATGTGAGGACGACGACCTCCTGCGACGGTTGGCAGTCCAGATGTTGGAGTGCCGCGGTTATACCGTCCTGGCGGCCGCGAACGGCGACGAGGCCCTGGCGCTGTCGAAGGACAACGCTCCCATCGACTTGCTCATCACGGATGTCGTCATGCCCGGCATGAACGGCAGACAATTAGCCGACGCGCTGACGGCCAACCACGGCGTGACGAAGGTCATGTTTGTTTCGGGCTACACGGCCGACGTCATCATCGACCATGGCGTCGAAGCCCAGGCGGTCGAGTTTCTCGAGAAGCCCTTCAGTTGGAACGAGTTCCTCCTACGCGTCCGCCAAATCCTGGACTCGGACAAGGACCGGCAGGACTTGCCGAATCTGGAGCAGACCGAGCAGTGTTGAGCGCAGCGCCGCGACGAACGGCGCGCGCCTGTCGGCAACCAGCCGGGTGCGTTACAGTCATCCCTGCGGATTACCCGATCGTTGCGAAGGAGCGCAGCCATGCCCGACAACATCATCAAGCGCTATGAAGGGAACCCGATTCTCACGCCGCCGGACATCCCTTACGCGGTCGAGACGGTGCATAACGCCGGCGTCACCAAGCACGATGGCAAGTACATCATGCTGTTCCGGGCCCACCGCGCGACGGGCCGGTCGATCCTGGGGCTCGCCGTCAGCGACGACGGCTACCATTTCACACCTCAGCCGCAGCCGTTCATGCTGCCCGCGACCAAGGGCGTCTTCGCTGAGTACGAGGCCTTCGGCGTCGAGGATCCACGCATCACGTTCCTCGATGGTGAGTACCTGATCACGTACAGCGCCTACTCGCAACACGGCGTACGTATCGGGCTGGCCCGCACACGTGACTGGCAGACAGTCGAGCGCGTGGCCTTGATCAGCCAGGCGGACATGCGCAACGTGGTCATCTTCCCCCAGAAGTTCGACGGTCGCTACGTTCGGCTCGACCGGCCGCACAGCGAAATCTCGCCGTGGGCGATCTGGATCAACTACTCACCCGACCTGGTCTACTGGGGCGATTCACGCATCGTGATGAAGCCGGTGCAGTACCACTGGGATGAGATGAAGATCGGGCCCGGCGCTCCGCCGATCCGCACCGCGCGCGGCTGGCTGCACATCTATCATGGCGTGTTCCCCACCATGGATGGCTCCATCTACCGGCTGGGTGTCGCCCTGCACGACCTGCACGACCCCGCCAAGATCATCGGTGTTTGCGATCGGTGGATTCTCCAACCTGAGACGGCGTGCGAGGTCACCGGCTACGTGCACAATGTGGTCTTCACTTGCGGGGCGGTGCCAGAAAACGACGGCACGCTCAAGCTCTATTGGGGGGGGGCGGACAAGGTCATGAACGTCGGCACGGCGAACCTCGACGAGTTGGTGGATCTATGCCTGCACGACGGTCGCCCAGCGCTGTGAAGCGCCTGACAGACCCGAACCGGGACATCATTGGCCCCGAGCCGCGACCGTAAGGGAGCGGTTGCCACGAAGCTGCTCCACTCGCGCAGTAAACCCGCCCCCCAAACCTGAGCCGTTCCACACGTTCACGCTCGCAGTAGACGCAGCGCACGCTCGCTTGCAACGGCCGAGCTCTGTCTGGGCCGTTGAATACCGGTTGGCGTTCGACGTTCGAAACGGAGCCCAAGCGCCAAAGCCGTGCAGAACGGGCTCCGAGTCTCTGCCAGAAGTCGTCAGTCTTGTTCCGTACGACGCTCGACTTGCGCCAGGAGTTCGCTGGCGAGTTGGTGTCCGGGATCCAGCGCAAGCACACTGCGATAGGCCGCGCCGGCCTGCTCATTTGTGCCGCGGCGCTGGCAGATGCGCCCGGCTAGCAGCAGGGCCTCGATATCTCGCGGAGTGCGAGCCAGCACGCGCTGCACTGCCCGTTCGGCCTCGGCGAGTTGTTCGTTGTCGAGACAGATGGCGGCTAACACCAGGAAGGCTTCGGGCGCCTGCGGCATCAGGCGGGTGGCCTGCCGGGCGCTGTCTGCCGCCGCGGCCAGATCACCCTGGGCATGCTGCACGCGTGCCAGGAGCAACCACAGCGGGCCGCCATCAGGGCATTGCGCGGTGAAGCGTGTCAGCCAGTCGGCGGCCGGCTGCAAATGCCCCTGGGCGAACAGGCAACCGGCATACGCACTCATCACCGCCAGCGACGGCGACTTTTCACGCAGGACGATGGGCTCCAGGTAGTCCTGGGCCGCCTCGTGGTTCCCCAGCCAGTACTGACACAAGCCGAGCGCCTGCTGCGCGGCCGCGTCGTTGATTCCCAGTTGCAGCGCGCGCTCGTAGGCGAGACAGGCGGGCTCCAACAGGCCGGCCTGACGGTACAACTCCGCGCAGGCCAGTTGATACAGCGGCTCGGCTTCGAAGCGATCTTCCGCCTCGGCCAACGTCGCCGTCGCCGCGGCCGTGTTTCCCGCGGCCGTGAGCGCCTGGGCCAGCGCGATGCGATAGTCGAGCACATCCGGGCGGATCCGCACGGCGGCGCTGAACTCCGCGATGGCGCGGTCCCAGCGCTGCTGGCGTTCGTGGACTACGCCGAGCAGGTAGGCGGCCTCGGCAAACTGAGGATGTGTTCTGCGCAGCGAGGTCAATACGTTGTAAGCGGCCGCCGGGTCACCTTGGGCGAGGTAGGCCCGCGCCAGAAGCTGCGCGTGGCCGGGCTGTACGGGTGACAGGCCGACCGCCTCACGCGCCAATGTGATCGCTTGGCCGGTGCGGCCGTGCTGCAACTCGGCCTCGGCCAACTCGTACTTGAGTGCGGCGCGCTGTCCATCCCAGGCGCGCTGCGCTTCCGCTCTGGGGGTCGGCTGCGACGCCTGGCAACCGACAAAGATCGCGGCGCCCAACCCGGCGAACACTGCCAGCGGCCTGGAAACGGCCTGCTGTGTCGGGCCGTGCGCGCCCCACAGCCCGCAGTATTTCCTAGCCGGCGTTCTCATCATCCGGTTGCTTCTCCGTGGTTTCCGTGGTTTCTTCGGGGGGCGGGGGCTCGTCGGGCGGTCCGGCCTGAGCCTCGCGCAGCAGCGCGTCCACGTCGGGGCGATCGAACACCGGCCGCCGTTGCAGACCGGCCTCGCGACGCAGTAGCTCTTGCACGAATGACCGCATCTGCGTGCCATCCGCGCTCCAGGTGCGCTGCCCGAGCAGTTGCTCGTGCAGCCGGATCGTGTCCAGGTTGCGGGGGTTCAGACACAGTGCCATGCGGGCTGCCCACAGGGCCTGATCCAGATGACCGCTCTGCACGGCCTTTACGGCAGCCTGGTAGCGGGCCTCCGCCAGTTGCTCCCGTCCCCAGCCGACCAGACCGCGGCGGGCCCCGACCCGGACTCGCTCCACGTCTTGCACCGCCTGGGCGAACATCTCCTCTTCATCGTCATCACCTTTTATGACGTGAACGGTCAGGAGGATGATGACCTCTTCACGCGTGGTTTGATCCTGCGTGATGCCAAAGAGATGTCTGAGGACGGGGATGTTCCCGAGGCCGGGAATCTGGCTGGTGTTGGAATTGGTTCGTTCGCGGAACAGACCGCCGATCAGGATCGTGTGCCCATCCTCGAGCAGTACGTTCGTGGTGGCCTCGGTGGTTTCCTGGAAGGGCAGATTGGCCGCGGTGAGACCGCCGTTGCTGTCTTCCGGGTGGATCTCCATACGGACGTAACCGTCTCGGGCCACGAAAGGCCGGAAGATCAACTTGGTCCCGGTTTCGAGGTACTCGACCGTCTGGACGGCCACCGTCTCGGTCACGGTCGTTGTCAGGTAGCCGTCGCGCCGCCCCACGATGATCTCGCCGCGCTGCTTGTTCAACGTCAGGATCTTGGGGTTGGCCATGATGCTGACGTCGGTGATCTGCTCGAGGGCCCGAATGAAGGCTCCGACACGGTCTTTGACGATTCCGAAGGTCAGACCACCCCCGGGGACCAGGTCCCGGAAATCGGTATTGGCCGCGATGTTCGTATGGTGCATGATCTCCCGGGGCAGCGCGCCAAGGTTGATGTCCGTAATCCCGGGGCTGACCGCGGCCATCATTTGAAAGTCGACGCCCGCCAACGTGTTGAAGTCGATACCGAGGGCGTTCTGCTCGGTGAGCGTGGCCCGCATGATCGTGGCCTCCACCAGCACCTGCTGGGGGCGCACATCGATCTCGGTGATCGCCTGCGTGACCATCTCGATGTTCTCGGCGTGGTCCACGACGATCAGCGTGTCGGGGTTGGCCGGGCTGTAACCACCGGCCCCCTCCTTGTCGGACTTGATGCCCTTTTCCGTCTCCACCGTCCGGGCGGTCGTGCCATCCGTGGAGAGCAGCGGCTTGATGAAGTCCTCCGCTTCCTTGGCGGCGATGTAGTTGAGACGGAAGACCCGCATCGTCAGGGGGACCACCTCTTCCTCCGCGACCGTGGCGGCGGGAGCCGGCAACACGTGAATCACGTTGTCGCGGGTCACATAGGTCAGGTTGTTGCTGCTCAGCAACGTGTCGAGCGCCTCCTCGAAGGTGACTTTGCGCAGCACCATGCTGACCGAGCCACTGACACCACTGTGGGCCACGATGTTGCGCTGCGTCTGCTCGCTCAGCAACTCGAGCGCGATGATAATGTCCACGTTCCGGAGGCGCACGTCGAGCAGCCCGGAATCGCCGACTTCAACGCGATCGGGCGACTGCTCGGCTTCCTGGAGCGCTGGGTCTGTAATCGGGGCGTCCGGAGCGGACTGGAGCAACAGCAGAGCTAGCAGGCAGAATGCGTGCATGCGGTCGAACCTGGAACGCGGCGCGCATCGGTGCGGGCTATACGAGCCCACGACCGCCGGGCCGCCAGATGTCTCGACTCTTTATCGGCGCCGCGCCGCCGCCGACTGTTGGCGGCCCGTGACGTCAGCGGGCTAGTTGCGCCGGAAGCGCTCTGCGCAGCGGGGCACGCCGCCCGCCGCGTGCGCAAACGCCGCGTTTATGGGAACCAGGGAACATGGGCGACATGCGCTGTTAACACGTTCACCGGTGATGGCCGATAATTGCGCCTTGCGATTGCCTTTCGACCCGGCCAGACTACGCTAACGACGCCTATGAGGGACGCGCGCGAACAACTCCGGCAACTGACGCGGATCCTGGACGTCACCCGGCGTCTGGCGGCCACCACCGACCTCGATGTCCTCTTGGGCATGATCGTGGAAGCCGCGTGTGACGTCCTGGACTGCGAACGTGCGACGATCTTCCTCTACGACGACGCCGCGCACGAGCTCTACGCCCGCGTCGCCACTGGAGCGGACGAGATTCGCTTCGCGGCCGAACTGGGCATCGCCGGGGCGGCGGCTCAGCAGCGGGTGGTGGTGAACGTGCCCGACGCCTACGCTGACGAACGGTTTAACCAGGAGATCGACCGGCAGACCGGTTTTCACACGCGCAACCTGCTGACCTTTCCACTCGAAAACCTCGAAGGCGAGTTGATGGGCGTGTTGCAGGCGCTCAACAAGGCCGGTGGACCGTTTGACCAGGACGATGAGGCCCTGGCCCGCTTGCTCAGCGCTCAGGCGGGCGTGGCACTGCATCGCTGGCGGTTGCTCGAGGAATACGCTGAGAAGCAACGCCTCGCGCGGGACCTGCACATTGCCCGCAACATCCAGCAGGACCTGTTTCCCCGGGACAACCCGACCATCAGTGGGTATGAAATCGCCGGCTGGAATCGGCCGGCCGACGAGACCGGCGGCGACTGCTACGACTTCTTCCCGCTGTATGATGGTCGGCTGGCCGTCCTGCTGGCCGACG
>JAHJAR010000178.1 GCA_018814045.1 Planctomycetota bacterium
CGCCCGAGCTTCCTCACGTGTCGTCCTCGCTGGCATGATCAGCTTCCTCCTTGAAGCGCGCCCAACCGCCCGACCCCGCCTTCCGGGGCCAACCCGCCTGAATCATACCCAAAACTCCCGCCGCAAGTGTCACGCACCCCCTGCGGCCGTGGTGCGAGGTCTTCGGCGACGCGGGTATCCGGGAAGCAGCGCGCGACCTCCGCACGCCCCGCTCGCGCCTCCAGCGGCTCAAGGCTGAACTCCGCACCGCCTTCGAGGCAGCCGGCCTGGCTGACTACCTGCCGGACATCTGATCCGACCGCGCGACCACCTCGCGCCGGTCCCGGTAGGCACTCAGCATCGGCCGGTATCCGGCTGCGAAAGGAAGGGCCATGACGAGGGCGTACAAGTACCAGTTCGGCGAGGGCAGCGACCTTCGCGATGTCGAGGACACGCTGCTGCTCGCACTGCTCGCCGCCGAGGGCATTTTCGGCGAAGCGCGCGTCCGCCTGGACGGCGCCTACAGCATCGACCGCGAGGCGCGGACGCTGACGGCGGACGCTGCAACCGCGGTCGGGCAGATCGTCAACACGGTCTTCACAGCGTTCGCCATCAAGGAGTTCGGAAGGGACGGCTTCACCGTCCGCCGGCAGAGTGCGGAGGTGCTGCCATGACCGCCGCAACCGGACGCGCCCCTTACGCCCTGCCCGTGCGGCGCGTCGCTTTCGGCGCGATCGAGCCGCAGGGCCATCGCGTCGGGATGTTCGGGCCGGGCGGAATCGGCAAGACCACGCTCGCGGCGACCGCGCCCGGTCCGGTCGCTTTCATCGACCTGGACGACTCGCTGCCGATTCTGCGTCCTTCGCTGGGCGAGCTCGATATCCGCCGCGTGGGCAGCATCGCCGGCTGGCAGGATGTCCGCGACGCGCTGCACAGCGACGGCTGGGACGACGTGCGCACCATCGTCATCGACTCGGCGACGAAGGCCGAGGAATTGGCGCTGGAGTGGACGCTCCGCAACGTGCGGCATGAGAAGGACGGCGTCGTCATCCGGCGGATCGAAGACTACGGTTTTGGCAAGGGCTACCAGCACAACTACGAGACCTTCCTTCCGCTGCTGAGCGACCTCGATCAGCACGTCCGCGCCGGCCGGAACGTCGTGCTCATCATGCACGACTGCACCGCCACGGTGCCGAACCCGAAGGGCGAGGACTACATCCGCTGGGAGCCGCGGCTCCAGAGTCCGAGCAGCGGCAAGGCGTCGATCCGCCTGCGCGTCCGCGAGTGGCTCGATCACCTGCTGTACGTGGGCTACGACGTGGAGTCCACGAAGAACGGCAAGGCCCAGGGCCGCGGCACGCGCACCATCTATCCGCAGGAAATGCCCTGGTGCATGGCGAAGAGCCGCACCCTCGCCGACCCGGTCGAACTGGTCCAGTTCGACATGACCCTCTGGAACAAGCTGTTCGCCCAGGAGGCCGAGTAGGGAGACCACACCGATGCTGCCCAGTCGCGAAGGATTATTCAATGCGTACCCGGTCGAGATCGGCATCGACGAGACCGGACCGAACAAATTGGCCACGTGCATCATCCGCTTCAAGCTCTATGAGGAGCTTCAGGCGTCCGGCGAGTGGGCCGACTGCGCCGGCGAGAAGTGGGAGATCACCGGCTACTTCTACTTGGAAAAGAAGGACGGCTCGCTCAACACCGTCACCATCGACGCGCTGAAAGCGGCGCTCGGCTGGGACGGGCGCGATCCGTTCTGGCTTCAGGAAACGGACCTGTCCGAACACGCCGTGCAGGTGAAGCTCGGCTTCGAGGAGTACGGCGGGAAGACGCGGATCAAGGTCCAGTACCTCAACCCTTTTGGCAGCACCGGCGCCGGCGGCGTGACGAAGGCCGACGACGCCACGCGCCGCACGATCGGCAACCGGCTCGGCTCGAAGCTCCGGGCGCTGTCCGGCCCGGCGCCCGCAACGGCGAAACCGACCAAACCCGCCGCGCCGCCGAAGCTCCCGCCGGCGAAACCCAAGGCTCAGCCGACAGCGCCCCCGACCACACCGGCGCCGAAGCCTGAACCCGCGCCGCCGCCGGCGGAAGCGCCGCGCGATCCGGCGAGCGCGACTCTGGAGGAGGCTTGGGCGGAATTCTGCAAGAGCTGTCCGCCGCCGAAGTGGGACCAGGCCGCGGTTGAAGGCGAGTGGTTCCGCATCCTCGCCGAACTGTTCCCCGGCAAGCAGCCCGACGAACTCAGCCCGACCGAGTGGGCGGTGATGCGCGATGAGGGACCGACGCGGATCGTCCCGTTCTGACGCGACGGCGGGTCGGCCCTGGTGGGCCTGCGAGGCTCATTACCTCGCGCCGGTCGGTTCGATTCCGACGCCCGCCTGTGGGTGGTCTCCCCTGCCTGGCCGAGTTGGGGGCTGCCGCAAGGCAGCTCCCGCTCGGACCGGGCGGCACGGTCGATTCCGGATTGAACAATGATTGCAGCGCCCGCACGCCAACAGCTTCGCGACTATCAGGAACGGGCGGTCGAGACCGTCATCGAGAAGCTCGACCAGCGGCCGATCCTCGTCAGTCCGACGGGCAGCGGAAAGACCACGATCACGACCGAGATCGTCGAGCGGCTGGGTCGGCGGACACTATGGCTGGCACACCGGAAAGAGCTCATCGACCAGGCGGCCGAGCGTCTGGCCGCTCACGGCTTGCGCGCGGGCATCGTCATGGCCGGCTACCAGAGCGACCCGGACGCGCACGTGCAGGTCGCCTCGGTACAGACACTCGTGCGGCGGAACAAGCCGCCCGCCGGTCTGGTGGTCGTGGACGAATGTCACCACGCCGCGGCCGAGACCTATCAGAAGATCCTCAGCGAGTACGCCGGCGCCGCGCTGATCGGCCTCACCGCGACGCCGTTCCGACTGGACGGCCGCGGCTTGGGCGACCTGTTCGGCGAGCTGGTCGTCGCGGCCTGGTCGGACGAGCTTTGCACGGCCGGCGTGCTGCACAAGCCGCGGGTCTGGGCATCGAAGGCCCCGGACCTGCGTGGCGTGCGCGTCGTGGCCGGCGACTACAACCTCGGCGCGCTGGCCGAACGGACCAACACCGCCGAGCTCAACGCGGACATCGTCGAAACCTGGAACAAGCGCGCCGCCGGCCGGCGGACCGTCGCGTTCGCGGTGGACATCGCGCACAGCGAAGCGATCACCGAAGCGTTCCGGCAGGCCGGCGTAACAGCCGAACACCTCGACGGCGCGACACCGCGCGCCGAGCGCGATGCCACCCTCACGCGGCTCGCGTGCGGCGCAACGCTGGTCGTGTCCAACTGCATGGTGCTCACCGAAGGCTGGGACTTGCCGGCGCTGGAGTGCGCCATCATCGCCCGGCCGACCGCCTCGCTGAACCTGCACCTCCAGATGATCGGGCGGGTGATGCGCGCCTGCCACGGCAAGGACGGCGCGATCGTTTTGGATCATGCTGGTAACCACCACGTGCACGGCCTCGTTACCCGGCGGCTCGACTACACGTTGAGCGATGAGAAGGTCGGATTCTCGGAGCCGCTCGGGCTGCGGCGCTGCGGTCACTGCGGGCTGCTGTTCGAGACGGGCGAACCGTGCTGTCCCGAGTGCGGCTGGGCGCCGGAAGCCAGCGGGGCCGGGCAGCGCCGCCGGCCGGAGATTCACGGCGAGGGCGAGCTCGCCGAGTTCGACGACTCCGCGTTCGAGTACCGGCGGCAGGTGTGGGTCCAGATCGAAGCGCAGCGCGAAGCCGCGGGCTACAAGCCGGGCTGGAGCTACTACCGCTTCTTCGACCGCTTCGGCGTCGCGCCGATCGTCGCGGAGGGCGAGCTGGTCAACCCGCAGAACGCGACGCCGGAAGAGAAGGCCGAGGTGTATCGCGAGTTCCTGCGGATCGCCGCGCTCAAGGGCTACAAGCCCGGCTGGGCCGCGTACCGCTTCCGCGATGCGTTCGGGCACTGGCCGCGGAGGGATGTCGCGTGACGGAGAAAGAGCTTCAGAACGCGATCCTCCGCGCGTTCGGCACGCTGCCCGTGCTGCGCCTTTGGCGGGCGAACGTGGGCGTCGCCCGGCTGGGCCGACGCGTGGTGCGGTTCGGTATACCCGGACAAGGCGACCTCACCGGAATCCTGCCCGACGGCCGGCGCCTGGAGATCGAGGTCAAGGCCGCGACCGGTCGGCAGACGAGCGCGCAACGGAGCTTTCAGGAGATGATCGAGAGGTTCCACGGTGTCTACATCCTCGCAAGGTCCGTCGAAGACGTGCGGCAGCGACTCGCCGCCTCCGGCGTCCGGCTCGGATAGCCCGCTGGCGGCCAGCGTCCGCTACGGCTACGGCTTGGGCTGGTCGTTCACGCCGCTGGACGGCAAGCGGCCGGTGCTGAAGCGCTGGCAGTCCGCGCCGCGCGAGTCGTTAGAACAGGCGCTCGCGTGGGCGGCGCAGGGCAACGTCGGCCTGCGCACCGGCCGGGCCAGCGGCATCGTCGTCATCGACGTGGACCCCGGCGCGGACATCGAGCCGCTCGGTCTGCCCGGCACGGTGACGGCGCTTACTGGGCGCGAAGGCGCGTTCCACCTCCACTTCCGGCACGACCTACCCTTGGGCAACTCCTCGAAGAAGCTGGGGCCGCACATCGACGTGAAGGCCGACAGCGGGCAGGTGGTCTTCCCCGGTTCCGTGCATCCCGACACCGGGGCGACGTACACGTGGGCCGAAGGGCACGAGCCGTGGAACGTCGAAATCGCCGACTTGCCGGCGCACGTCGTGGAACTGCTGGAGTCGCCTGAACGCGCCAAACAGGCCGCGGCGGGGCCGCCGTTGCCCGCGGCGCTCGAAAGTCCAGCCGAACCGGCTCCCAGTCCGCCCGCCGCGAAAGCGGCCCGCGCCGACACCAAAGCGGCTCGCTACGCGCAGCGGGCGCTGCAACTCGAACTGCACGCGCTGTGCAGCGCCGCCACCGGCACGCGCAACGAGACACTCAACCGCGCGGCATTCAGCCTGGGGCGGCTGGTCGGCGGCGGCTATCTGGATCGCGCCGAAGTGGAAGCGGCGCTGCGCAGCGCGGCCGAGTCGGTCGGCCTGGAGCCAAAGGAAATCGACGCCACGCTGCGTTCGGGTCTGGATTCGGGCATCGCCCAGCCGCGCCAAGTCGAGCTGCGCGGCCGGCCGGCGGACGAAGGTGATCCCGACTTCGACCCGGCCCAGTACATCCTGCTCCCCGGCCCGCACAAGAACGACCAGGACGAGCACATCGAGCAGTCGAGCGCGGACTTCGCGGCCGAAGTCCTGTCGCGCCTGCCGGACGACGCGGTCTACCGGCGCGACTTCATCCCCGGCGAGATCATCGGCGCCCCCGGCCGGCGGAAGTGGGTCGAGCTTTCCGCCGACCGGATGCGGATCGTCGTGGACGGCCACGTCAAGCTCGGCAAGTGGGTCACGCACCGGCAGACGAAAGAGCAACTGCTGCTCTACCAGGCGTGCAACAAGGACGCCGCGGGCCTCGTCGTCGCCCATGCGACCGGGGCGGCGGGCGTCCGCGAGCTATCGCTGATGGTGTCCTACCCGGTCTACGGGCCGGGCTTCGCGCGTGCGGAGCCGGGCTGGCACGACGGCCTGTACTACGACGAGCCGGTCGAGCTGCGCGATCTGCGGTCGGAGTCCGACTGCGAGGTCATCCACAACGTGCTGCACGACCTCGTCGTGGACTTCCCGTTCAAGGGCGAAGCAGACCGGCAGAACTTCTTCGGTCTGTTGCTGACGCCCATCGTCACGCCCGCACTGGACGGCAACCGCCCGATGCACCTGCTTAACGCGCCGTTGGAGCGGACCGGCAAGAGCAAGCTGGTGAACGAGGTCTTCGGCGGCATCGTCACCGGTCGCGACACGCCGTCGATGCAGATCACCGACCGGGAGGAGGAGCGCGAGAAGCGCATCCTGGCGATGCTGCTCCAGGGCGAGACGCTGATGCACCTGGACAACCTGCCGCCCTACATTGACTCGCCGGCGCTGGCGAGCCTGCTGACGACGCAGCGCTTTCTGGGCCGGCTGCTGGGCTATTCGCGGAACGTGTCGCTGCCGAACAACCTCACGATCGTCGGCACGGGCAACAACGTCCAGGCGTCCGGGGAGATCGCCAAGCGGATCGTCCCCATCATGATCGAACCGGCCTCGGCTAACCCGGAGGCCCGCACCGACTACCAACACCTGGACATCCGCGCCTACGTCCGCCGGCAGCGACGGACCGTGTTGGAGTGCCTGCTCGGCCTGGTCGAAAACTGGCTCGCGGCCGGCCGGCCCACCTGCACGGACCGGCTCGGCGGCTTCGAGAGCTGGTCGGAGGTCGTCGGCGGCATCCTGCAAGTCAACGGTCTGCGGGCGTGGCGCACGAACGAAGGCGAGTGGCGCAAGGTGGCCAATCCGCACGGCTCCGAGATGGAGACGTTCGTCGAGGTCTGGCATGAGACCTTCGGCGCCGCCGAAGTGACCGCGCTCGAACTGATGAACCTCGCCGAGCAGAACGGGCTGTTCGGCTTCGTCTTCGCCCGCAACGGCATCGCGGCCCGCGGTTCAGTGTTCGGCAAGCTGCTGACCCGGCACATCAACGCACCCATCGGCCAGTGGCGCATCCGCCAGCGCAAAGCCCGGCAGGCGCAGTACCGACTGGAGGACATCCATGGGCGTTGACAACGTCCTCCGCAAGCTCGCCGATGCACAGGTCGCAGGGGTCCGGGCCGGCTCCGCACCCAGTGCGCGCACTGAAACCGAGCAGGGGTTGCAGGGGTCGTGCAGAGGTCAAGGCGCGACCTATGCATCGCCAAGTTGCGTATCGACCGAAGGTTGCGAAGGACAAGCAGGGGTTGCAGAGGTTTCTAACAGCCTTACGCGTACGCGGGCGCATGCGCGCGCGCACGCGCGCGCCCGTGACGAGCGTATAGACGCCGGACCCCTGCAATCCCCGCAACCTCTGCATGTGCCCGAGCCGGTCACGCTGCTGAAGCACTGTCGCTGCGCGGACTGCCTGCGGTCCAAGGTGCCCGCCGGAAGCACGCTGGCGTGCCCACTGCCGCACGTGTGCCTGCCTCGGCCCAACGAGTGGCACTACTGCGCCGAGTATCACGGTCCGCAGATCAGCAAGGACGTGTGGGCCTGGCCGCGCGGCCGTCATGCAGAGGTTGTAGAGGTTTCGAGGGGAGCTCCGGGTCCTTCCGACGGTCCGTCGGAAAAGAACCGCCGCGAGAACGGCACCGGAGCAGGTTTGTTTCGTTCGGCGGCGCGCACGCCGGGCAAGGAGGACCACCAGTCGTGAAGATCGAGCAATGGGACATCGACCGGGTCCGACCCTATGAGAAGAATCCGCGGCGCAACGACAAGGCGGTCCAAGCCGTCGCGGACTCCATCCGTGAGTTCGGATTCCGACAACCGATCGTGGTGGACTCGGACGGCGTCATCGTCGTCGGGCACACGCGCTACAAAGCCGCGCTGAAGCTCGGACTCAAGACGATCCCGGTCCACGTCGCCGGGGACCTCACGCCCCAGCAGGCGCGAGCCTACCGCCTGGCCGACAACCGGACCGCCGAAAACGCCGAGTGGGACGTGGACCTGCTGCCCATCGAGTTGGGCGAGCTGCGCGATGGCGGCTTCGACCTGAAGCTGGCGGGCTTCTCCGATAAGGAGCTCGCCGAGTACCTGCGCGAGTTCGATACCAACCTCGATGATGGCGACGCCGACGCGGACACCGCCGACACCGTCCGCTGCCCCAAGTGCGGCCACGAGTTCTCCGTGGAGTGAAACCCATGAGCGCCGAAGTGGCCGTGTACGTTCAGTCGCGCTACGCGAAACCCGCTTACGCGGTCGAGAGCTACAACGTCCGCGCCTGGCCGGGCCTGGAGATGATCTGCCACGCACTACGGCAGGCCGCCGTTGAGGTGGACTACTGCTCGTCCGCGACGGTCGGACGGTACAAGGTCGTGCTCGTCTCGATCACTTCCGGCTGCGACTGGTACCCGTTCGTCATGGAGCGGCTCCGCTGGCCGGGCCACGTCCGGCCGACGGTCATCGCCGGCGGCGCGGGGCTGCTCAACGTGCGACCGTTCCTGCGCTGGTGCGATGTCTTCTGTCTGGGGCGGGCGGAAGAGTACGTCGTTCCGCTGGTCCGCGCCGCGCTGGCAGGCGAGAAGCTCGAACACCCGTCGGTCGTGTACGCGGCCGACTTCAACGTGAACAACACCTACTTCATCGACGCCGGGACGACCCTGTTCCCGCACGCCGTGCCGCTGGCCAACAGGAAGACCTGGCGCGAAACCGCCTACGGCTGCCAGCGCAAGTGCCTGTTCTGCGCCTACACCTGGCACCGGCGCCACGTCGGCGGGCTCCAGAACGAAGCCGGCGCCGGCGACGTGCTCTGGGGCGGCTCGGCCGAGAAGACCATCTTCGAGCTGGACCTCGCCCGCCCGGAGACCTGGGGCCTGCCGAAGCTCCGCATCGTCGGCCTGGACGGCTTCTCCGAACGGCTGCGGCGGATGGTTGGCAAGCCGATCACGCGCGACATGCTTCGCGGCTTCTTCCGGGGCCTGGCGGCGGCGCAGGTCGCGCCGAACCACATGAAGGTCTACAACATCGTCGGCTATCCGACGGAGACCGAAGCCGACTGGTTCGAGTTCCTCGAAGACCTCGCGGCGGCGGACGAGGGCTGGACGAAGATCGACCCGCAATGGGGCATCGAGGTCCATTCGACGCCGTTTCGGCCGATGCCGGCGACGCCGTGCGCGTGCTGGCCCATGAGCTACGCCAACTACCGCGGCCGAATCACCAGGGTGCTCAGTCAGGGCAAGCACCGCGAATACAAGGGCATCTTCTACCGCGGGAATCGTTTCTGGGCGGCCGAGTCGCGCGGCACGGAAAGCCTGCCGACGGTCATCCTCGACGCGCTGGTGCTGCGCGGCGTGGAGGACGACTCCGAGACCGTCGCCCGGCTGGCCGGTTCGTCGAAGTTTCGCAACGCCAGCATGGCGCATAAGACCGCCATTCTGGAGCGGCACGTCGATGTCGCCCGGTTGTTCGCCGGCTACACCTGGGAAACGCTGCCGACGCGCTATCTCGCGTCCTACATCCCGAACGAAAAGCTGCGAACCATCGACGTGGTGGCGCGGAAGCGCGCCGGCGCGACGTGGCCGGCTGACGCGCGTGCGGTGGTCGCTGAGGGCCGGACCGAATGAGCGACGAGCTCGACATCCGCTCCCTCTCCGTCGCCGCCGCGGCGAAGCTGCTGAAGGTGGCGCCGAAGACGATCCGCGCGCACATCCGCCGCGGCCTGCCGCTGGTGGACAAACGAATCGACCTGATCGTCTACGGGGCGTGGCTCAACCAGCAGGAACAGAAGCGACAGCACGATGGCGCTTGACCCGAACAAGCTGAGCCGCAACGAGCTCGTCCAACTGCTGAACTCGACGGCGCTCGGAGAGTCGATCACGCGGTCGCGCCTCGACCGGCAGATGAACCGCGCCGGCCGGCGCTGGCACGACGGCCGGAATATTCGCTTGCTGGACTACCTGCGCTGGCTCATCCGCGAGGTGGAGCGGCCGGAGAAGCCCGCGATCGACGCCCGGGCCGCGGACCTGGCCCGCAAGAACACGGAGACCTGGCGCAGTCAGAACGTCGCGCCGCTGCCCGACATCGTCAACCTGGAGCGGCGCGAACGGGCGCGGGCCGACTTCCGCTTCTTCTGCGAAACCTACTTCGCGCCCACGCTCTACCGCGGCTGGTCGGAAGACCACCTGCGCGTCATCGACAAGATCGAGCGGGCCGTGAAGGAAGGCGGCCTGTTCGCGTTCGCCATGCCCCGCGGCTCCGGGAAGACGACGCTCGCGCGCCTGTCCGCATTGTGGGCAGTCCTATCCGGGTACCGGCCGTTCGTGTGCCTGATCGGCGGCGCGCAGGAGCGGGCCATCGAGTTGCTGGCGCCGATCCGCAAAGCCATCCTCGAAAACCCGCTGCTGCTTGCCGACTTTCCAAAGGCCACCTATCCGCTGCACCGGCTCCAGAACAATGCCCGCCGGCAGATCGGCCAGCACATCGACGGCCAGCCGACCTACTGCACCTGGTCGGCGGACAAGCTGGTCTTCCCGACGGTCGTCGGCCCGTACAACGAGGCGTCCGGCTCGATCATCACCGTCACCTCCTTGGATGCCAATATGCGCGGCCAGCAGCACACGACGATGGACGGACGCACGCTCCGGCCGTCGCTCGTGCTCCTGGACGATCCGCAGACGCGGCAGTCCGCCCGCTCGCCGTCGCAGACGCGCTATCGGCTCCAGCTTCTCACCGGCGACGTGCTGTGCATGGCTGGGCCGGGCGAATCCATCGCCGCGGTGCTGACGTGCACCAAAATCTACGCCGGCGACCTCGCCGACCAGTTGCTCGATCGCCAGAAGAACCCCGAGTGGCAGGGCGAGTGCACCAAGCTCGTCTACGCCTTTCCGGCGAATGAGAAGCTCTGGGACGAGTACGCTCGGCTCCGAGCCGAGGGCTTGCGGACCGGCAAGGGCCTCAAGCCGGCGACGGTGTTCTACACCGCGCACCGCGAGGCGATGGACGCCGGCGCCGTCGTCGCCTGGCCCGAGCGATTCGACCCGAAGACAGAGCTCTCCGCGCTCCAGCACGCGATGAACCTCAAGCTGCGCGACGAGGAGGCGTTCGCCGCCGAGTACCAGAACGAGCCGGTGATGGAGCAGTTCGAGGACGAGCGGCTCACCGCGGAACAGGTCGCGGAGAAAATCACCGGCCGGCCGCGGGGCGAGGTGCCGCTCGCTGCAACGCGCGTCACCGCGTTCATCGACGTGCATGACAAACTGCTGTACTGGTGCGTGTGCGCGTGGCAGGAGGACTTCACCGGCTACGTCATCGACTATGGCACGTTCCCCGACCAGAAGCGGCTGTACTTCACGCTCCGCGACGCGACTTGCACGCTCGCCGCGTCGTTCCGCGGCGCGGGCAAGGAAGGCGCGGTCCAGGGCGGCCTGGAGAAACTCGCCGCGGAGCTGCTCGCGCGCCGGTGGGAGCGGACCGACGGCGCGCTGCTGAGCGCGGAGCGCCTGCTGATCGACTCGGGCTACCTGCCTGCGGTGTGCAACGCGGTCGCAATCAAGCTCGGGCCGGCCGTGATGCTGTCGAAGGGCATGGGCCTGAAGGCCGGCAACAAGCCGATGGCGACGTACCGCCGCCGGCCGGGCGAGCGCCACGGCTGCAACTGGTACATCCCGAACGTGTCGCGATCGAGCGAGTTCCGACACGTCGCCTTCGACGCCAACTTCTGGAAGACGTTTGTCCACGCGCGGCTCGTGACGGCCGCCGGCGACCGCGGGGCGCTGTCGCTGTTCGGCAAGAAGCCCGAGCAGCATCGGTTGTTCGCCGAGCACGTCGCCGAAGCGGAATCGTACGTCGTCACCGAAGGTCAGGGGCGAACGGTCCGCGAGTGGCGCCCGAAGCCGTCGAGGCCGGACAATCACTGGTTCGACTGCCTCGTTGGTTGCGCCGTCGCCGCGTCGCTTCAGGGCGTGGTCGTGCCCGGCACGGACGCGAAGCTGCCGCCGCGGCCGCGCTTGCGGCTGTCCGAGTTGCAGAAGAACAAGCGATGAAGCCCGGCCCCAAGACCATCGGCGAGAGTGTTCAGCCGCGCGGTCTGCGCTGCCCCAAGTGCGGCTGCGCGCATCTACCGGTCCTCTACACGCGGCAGAAGCTTGATCACGTGCTGCGGGTGCGGTGCTGCCGGAACTGCGGCCGGCGAGTCGCGACGCGCGAGCGATTGTCCTAGCGTCCTCCTCCGTTGAAATCCGCGAAAAACGAAAAAATGTTCGTCTTGCGCGCGCGCTCTGGTGGCTCACCGACTTGAGGAAGTGAAGCCAGTCACGTAACGACTGGCAGACGCGTTCAGAGGCAACCCCACCTCCCAACGCGAGGAACGAGATCGGGGCAAGTGAGCCAGTGTGGCTTAGGAGATCGACCATGTTCCCGTTCGACAACTTCAGCTTCTTCACCTTTCTGTTCGGTTTCGTGGCGTTCATCGCCTTCCTGTTCTTCGTCATTCGCGGCTTCAAGAGGGCTCAGGACTAGCGCTTCGCACCTCCGGCCGGCCCGCCGGCTCAGCCAATCGGTGAAGGATTCACGGTGGCTGAGCCGCGGGTCGCTAGGAGCGCGGAGCGTGGAACGTGTACAATAGGTAGCGGAGGCGTAGATCATGGCAACGGAACACGGCAACCAGAACCTCGATGAATCGGGTCTGGCTCGCACGAACTCAGGAAGTCTCGGCGGCAGTGCGCCCGGCATCTCGCCTGGAGTCGGCTCTTCCCCGTTCGCTGGCCGGCGGCGCTGGCCGCCGGCGGAACGCAACAAGAACCGAACCGGTTGAGCCGGGAACCAGCGGGGGAGGCTGAGACTCGCATCGGCGGAGGAGAGAAGCGGCGAGCGAGTGAAGCCGGAAAGGCGCGGGAAGAGATGGTCGCACCGAATGGAGTGGCTTGTCGTGAGAGTACGGGTCATTCAGCGGAGGAAGACTTCGGGCTGGGCAGTTCCGAGGCCGACCGGGCCGACGACGATCACTTGGCACTCATCTTCGAGCGATACGTCCAGGCCTTGATCGAGCATGGCCCGGGTGTCCGGGCGCGGTTTCTGGCCGCCGTTCACCGTCGCTTCGGGCACGTGTTGACCAAGGAGCAGGTTCTGCCCGAAATCGTCACAGCCGAGTGGCTCGTCCTCCACGGGACGAGGACTCGACATGGCTCGCCAGACCGCCGATGACACAGGTGAGGACGGTTTTCGGGTCGAATACGTACTGGAAGCGGACGACCGCAGGTCAATACCGCTGCTCCAGGAAAACCGTGTTTGTGAGACGGGACAGGCACTTCTTGAACGGCACAAGCACCGGATCGCCGACCTCCGGGACCTCCTGGTCAGGCTGGCCGGGCGTCTCACTGGCCTCCAGCTCGCCGACTGCGAAGACATCGCGCATGCGGCGCTCTGTTGGATTGCCGAAAAACCGCGCGATGCGGAGTACCGTGTTGACGGCAGCTACGCCGCTCTGCGGCGTTGGGCGTGCCATGTGCTACACCTGTTCGCCCTCGAAGCGCGTCGAAAAAAAACGGCTGGCGCCAGCGGCGGCCCCGCCGAAATGATCGAACAGGTTTGCGACGGGGCCGGCGGTGGAGATCCGCTGGACGACGCAGCGCTTGGCGAAGACGAGCCGATTCTCCGCAAGCTGCTCGCCAACTTGAACGCGTGGATCATCGTGCAACCGGATGGTACGACTCGCGGCATGCAAGCAACCGAGCGGGGGGTCAATCCTGAGACGCTTCGCGGACAGATCAGCCGGGCGCGCCAAAGGCTCGACGTGGTCCGCAACCATCTGCCAAATTGCGACATGCTGTGCAACCGGTGTCCCGACTGTCAGAAGATGGGCCTGACGGACGCCGAGATTCGTTCTCTCCGCGCCGCGTACGAACGCCGTTCCCGCGACGTGGACCGAAGCAACGGCGCGATGATCTGGAAGATGTACTGCTGATGGGCCAGTGGAGCCGGGGCGGACCGGCAACGTGGGATTTCCGGGGAGGTGGGCGCCTGGAGTACAGATATGTACGTTTCTTCCCCGAAAGGGTTCCACGTCGTTGCGTCCGCCAGCTCGCTTCCGTAAATACCCAATAGTCAACAACAACGGGCTTTCCCGGAGGCGAGCGAGCGGCGGCTGATCACCGCCGCACGATGAGCCACAAGTGACACGCCGTGCAGGGCTGCACCCCCGCGCGGCGTTTTCTTTTGGCGTCGCCTCCCGGAGCGCCCGGCCAGCGGAGCACGACGTGGCCGAGGACCTCGAACAGACGATTCGCGAGAACGCGGCCGGGCCGAAGCGCGCCCAGGGCGACTCGGGCAGCGTCGAACAGCACCCGCTGCCGGAGCAGATCGAAGCGGATCGGTATCTGGCTTCGACCGAGGCGGTCAAGAAGCCGACGAAGGGCCTGCGGTTCACGAAGCTCGTGCCTCCCGGCACGGCCTGAGTTGGGAGTCCTGGCGAGACGATGTTCGCGTGGATCAGGAACAAGCTGGCACGCTCGAATGAGGCGGGGCCGCGCCGCGCGCCGGTGGCGCGCGTGCGGGCCGTGCGTTCCGGGCTGCGGGCGCTGCTCGCCAGCTACGACGCCGCGGCCACGAATGATGAGAACCGCCGGCACTGGGCGAACGCGGACGGACTTTCCGCCGACGCCGCGGCTTCGCCCGAGGTGCGGCGCCTGCTCCGCAACCGGGCGCGCTACGAGGTCGCGAACAACTCCTACGCCAAGGGCATCGTGCTGACGCTGGCGAACGATGCCATCGGCACCGGCCCACGGCTCCAGATGCTCACCGAAGCCGCGGAGGTCAACCAGCGCATCGAGCGCGAGTTCGGCCGCTGGGCGAAGACCGTCGGCCTGGCGGAGAAGCTCCGCACGCTGCGGACGGCCCGTGCAACCGACGGCGAGGCGTTCCTCCTCCTGGGCAGCAATCCGAAGCTGCCCGGCGCGGTGAAGCTGGACCTCCGGTTGATCGAGGCCGACCAAGTCACCACGCCCGACCTGTCGATCCTCGACCCGAACGCCATCGACGGCATCGTCCTCGACGAGTACGGCAACCCCGTCCAGTACCACGTGCTGAAGGTCCACCCCGGCGACACACGCGCGGGCGCGGGTTCGGGACTGAGCTACGACCGGGTGCCGGCCGAAGCCGTCATCCACTACTTCCGCGTCGATCGGCCCGGCCAGAGCCGCGGCATTCCCGACCTTACGCCGGCGCTGCCGCTCTTCGCGCAGCTCCGGCGGTACACGCTGGCGGTGCTCGGCGCCGCGGAAACGGCCGCCGACTTCGCCGGCATCCTGTACACCGACGCGCCGCCGGACGGACAGACCGAAAGCGTTGAGCCGATGGACGCGATCGAGCTTGAGGCCCGCTCGCTGCTGACGATGCCCGGCGGCTGGAAGATGTCGCAGGTCCAGGCCGAGCAACCCTCGACCACCTACGGCGAGTTCAAGAAGGAACTGCTCAACGAGATCGCCCGCTGCCTGAACATGCCGTTCAACGTCGCGGCGGCGAACTCGTCGGCCTACAACTACGCCTCGGGCCGGATGGACCACCAAACCTACTTCAAGAGCATCCGCGTCGATCAGGAACACGTCGAAGACGTGGTCCTCGACCGCATTCTGACGGCCTGGATCGGCGAGGCCGTGCTGGTCGAGGGTTTGCTCCCGCAGCCGGCCCGCACGCGCGACGCCGAGTTCCCGCATCAGTGGTTCTGGGATGGGCAGGAGCACGTGGACCCTGCCAAGGAAGCGACGGCGCAGGCCACGCGCCTGGGGAGTCACACGACCACGCTGGCGTCGGAGTATGCCCGCGTCGGGCGCGACTGGGAGTCGGAGTTGCGGCAGCGCGCCAAGGAAGTGGCGCTGATGGCGGAACTCGGGCTGACGCCGCAACAGCTTCAGCCCATCGGCAAGGAGGCCGGCGACGATGAAGACGAGTGAGGCGCGGCGTGCGCTGCAACTCTGTGCTCCGGTCGGCGAGTGGGCCAACATCGAGGCCGCGGCCGGCACCGAGGCTGCGCCGCTGCGGCGCTTCAGCATGGTCGCGTACACCGGCGGCGCGATGGCGCTGGCCGGCTGGCCGCATCCGGTCGTGGTGGACCTCGCCGGGCTCCAGATCAGCGCCCGCAGCCGGCCGATTCTGAAGGACCACAACCGCAGCCTCATCGTGGGGCATACCGATTCGGTCGCCGTTCAGGGCTCGAACCTGCTCGTCACCGGCGTCATTTCCGGCGCCGGCCCGGTCGCACGGGAGATCGTCGAAAGCAGCCGGAACGGCTTTCCCTGGCAAGCTTCGCTGGGAGCTCTCGCCGAGCGCGTGGAGCTCGTGCCCAAGGGCCGCAAGGCCGCGGCCAACGGGCGCGAGTTTGAAGGACCGGTCCACATCGCCAGGAAGGCGACGCTCGGCGAGATCAGTTTCGTGGCGCTCGGCGCCGACGAAGACACCAGCGCTCAAGTCGCGGCTACGGCCGCGGACATCAAGGAGGATGTCATGGATTTCGAGAAGTGGCTGGAAGCCAAGGGCTTTGTCGCCGCCGACCTTAGCGACGCGCAGCGGGCGAGCCTTCAGGCAATGTACGACGCGGAACAGAAGCGCCCCGGCACACAAGGCGACCCGACCAACGACGCCAGCGACGCGGCCGACGACGGCAAGCCTACGGACGGCGCTGATGTCGTGTCCGAGTTGCGCGCCCAGGCCGCAGCGGAAACGAAGCGCATCGCGGAGATTCGGCGCCTCTGCGCCGGCAAGCACGCGGACATCGAAGCGAAGGCCATCGAGGAAGGGTGGGACGCCCCGCGGACGGAACTGGAGTTGCTCCGGGTCCAGCGGCCCACGGTCACGGGCGTCCGTCGCGGCGCCGAACCGCCGACCGGCAAGGCCCTCGAAGCGGCGCTACTGCTGAACTACAACATCGCCCCCGAAGACAGGGTCGCGAAGTGGTACGACGCGCGCACGATGGAGGCCGCGCTGTCGCGCGACCTGCGCCGCGCCGGCCTGCACACGGTCTTCCACGAGATCATCCGCGCCGCCGGCGGACATGCCGCGGTTGCGGGGTTCGATGATGACACCATCCGAGCGGCGTTCGTGGCCGAGCAGCGGCTCATCCAGGCCGCGTACGGTTTTTCGACCATCTCGCTGTCGGGCATCCTCTCCAACGTCGCCAACAAAGCGATGCTCGCGGCGTACGAGGCGGTGGAGAGCGTCGTTGCCCAGTTCTGCTCCGAGACCGATGTCAACGACTTCAAGGAAGTCACGCGCTACCGCCTCACCGGCAACGGCGTGTTCGAGAGGGTCGGCCCGGACGGCGAGCTCAAGCACGCGACGCTCACCGAGGAGTCGTACAAGAACCGCATCGAGACGTTCGGGCGGATGATCGCGCTGACGCGGCAGATGATCATCAACGACGACCTCGGGGCGTTCCTCCAGATTCCGCGGATCATCGGCCGGATGTCCGCGCTGAAGCGCGAGGAAGCGGTTTTCGAGCTGCTCCTGAGCAACCCGAGCAGCTTCTTCAGCACCACCAACAAGAACTACATCTCGGGCGCGGATACGGCGCTGTCGATCGACGCGCTGGAAATGGCGGAACAGAAGTTCCTTGACCAGACCGACGTGGACGGCAAGCCGATCCTGATCCGGCCGGCGCTGCTGCTGGTGCCGACCTCCCTGGCGGTAACCGCGCGGCGCCTGTTCAACGAGACCCGCGTCAACGAGACGACGGACACCGGCAAGCCCAAGCCGGCGGACAACCCGTTCGCCGGAATGTTCCGGCCGGCAGTCAGTCCCTACCTCAACGCCCAGGGACTGGCGGGATCGTCGGCGAAGGCGTGGTACCTGTTCGCGAGCCCGGCGGACGTGGCGGCGATCGAGGTCGCGTACCTCCGCGGCCGGCGGACGCCCACGATCGAAAGCGGCGAGACGAGCTTCAACACGCTGGGAATGCAGTGGCGCGGCTACTTCGACTTCGGCGTGGCGTTGCAGGACTTCCGCGCCGCGGTGAAGAGCAAGGGCGAAGCGTAAGCGTGAGGCACGCAGACAAGTAGGCAACAGCCCACGAAGGGAAAACAGCTATGGCACAGGCAATCTTTCGGCATGACGGCAGCTCGATCGACTACACGCCCGCCGCGGACGTGGCGGCCGGCGAAGTGGTCGTCCAGGGGGAGCTGGTCGGCGTCGCCAAACTCGACATCAAGGCCAACACGCTCGGCGCGCTGGCCGTGGCGGGTGTGTTCGACTTCGCTAAGGCCACGGGTGGCGGCACGGCGATTACCGCCGGCGCCAACGTGTACTGGGACGATACGAACAACGTCGCCACGACCACCGCGACCGGCAACAAGCTGATCGGCAAGTGCGTCAAGGCGGCGGCGGACGCCGATGCGACCGTCCGCGTGCGGATGATGCAGTAGGAGCACCGGGGTGCCCGACCTGCTCGAACAAGGCGCGGCGTGGCTGGAAGACCAGCGCACACGGCACATGTCGCGGATGGTCACGTACCTCCGCGGCAGTGACAGCGTGGACTTGGCGGCCACGATCGGCCGGACGGAGTTCGAGCAGGCGGACGAGTACGGGATCGTTCACCGCACCGAGTCGCGGGATTTCCTGGTGCTGGCCGCCGACCTGGTGCTCGCGGGTAAGGCGGAACTGCCGCGCGCCGGCGACCGGATTCGCGAGACCGTCGGCGACCAGATTTTCATCTACGAAGTCATGGCGCCGAGCGGCGAACCGCCCTGGCGCTACTCCGACCCCTACCGGCGGACGCTGAGGATTCACACGAAGCACGTGGACATGGAGCGGGCATGAACGGCACCGGAACGACTCGCACGGACTGGTCGCGCTGGGCGGGCGTCGCCCTGACCGCGCTGCTGGCGGTGCTGGCGTTCACCGTGCAGTGGGGCGTCGTCACAGCCAAGCTCGACCACGTCGAAAAGCGGCTGGACGAGCTGATCGTCGAGGCCCGCGCGCTGCGCACCGAGTACCAGGCCATCGAGCGGCGCGTCTCATACCTCGAAGGCCAGCAAAACGGGAGGACGCCACCGTGAGCACGATCAACCAGATCGCCGACGCCGTCGTCGCCAGCCTGAATGCCGGTTCATTCAGCATCCAGTTCCAGGCCGAGCGCTGCTACCAGCCGGTCCACGAGCTGTCGCAACTCCATGAGCTTCGCGTCAGCGTCGTACCGAAGTCGCTGGCGGCGACCATCGCGACGCGCTCCGACTGTTTCTTCGACTGCGCGATTGACATCGGCGTGCAGCGCAAGGTGGACGCGGATGACCCGGAAGTGCTCGACAGCCTGATGCACCTAGTCGAGGAAATCGGCGATCACCTGCGGTTCCACAAGCTCGACGCGTTCCCGAATGCCGCGTGGCTGGCACTCGAAAACGACCCGATCTTCGCGCAGGACCACCTGGAGAAGGAGCGCGTGTTCACGAGCGTGCTGACGGTGACGTATCGCGTGCGGAGATAGCGTGTGGCGGCCAACGTGTACATGAAATCATTTACGCTCGGCCTGCCGCAGTGGGCGAAGCTGTCTGCGATCCCTCTCGTCATCGACGCCACGATCATCGCCAGCAGCAAGAATCCGAACCCGATCAATCTGCGCGTCGTCGGCGGGATCACAACGTCCTGGCAGCCGGGCGCGACGGTGTGGCTGCCGGGCGTGGACCTCGCACGGATTGAGATCAATGGTCCCACCGGGAACGCGGCGCTCGTGGTCGGCATGGCGCCGCGGACGAAGCGCCGAGCCGCGCCGCAAACGTTCATGTTTGCTCAAGCGGAACCGGAACAAGGCGAACCGGTCGAACCAGAACCCGGCGGCGGAACGAAGTGACACGGAGGTAAGGCGATGGGCGGCAACGTCTACATGAAGTCCTTTTCGTTGGGCAGCCCGAGCTACGTGCGGCTGTCCGACACGCGGATGGTGATGGACGCCACAATCATCGCCAGCGCCAAGAACGCCAATCCGATCAACCTGCGCGTCTATGGCGGCACACCGGCGGCATGGCCGCCCGGCGCCACGGCTCAGCTTTTCGGTGTCGATCTGTATGACATCGAGGTGCAGGGATCGTCGGGCCATGCGGCGCTCGTCGTCGCGATCAGCGGCCAAGCGGTGTAGCAGACTGGCAGTCAAGGAGGACTGACCCATGCCCAACTTCGTACTGGGAATGAACGCCAAGCTGTACTTCGGCGCGGCCGGTGGGCCTGCCAACACGGAAATGACGAACGTCCGCAACGTCACGCTCAATCTGGAGGCGGGCGAGGCGGACGTGACCACGCGGGCCAACCAGGGCTGGCGCGCCACGGCACCCACGCTTCGCGAGTGTTCGGTCGAGTTCGAGATGGTGTGGGACCCGGCGGACGCCGGCTTCACCGCGATCAAGAACGCTTACCTCACCAATGGCCTGATCGCGCTGAAGGTGCTGGACCAGGCCGGCGGCCAAGGGCCGGACGGCGACTTTTCGATCACGTCGTTCAGCCGCAGCGAGGAACTGGAAGAGGCGATCACCGTCAGCGTGACGGCCAAGCTCTCGGTGTTCCGCACCTGGGTCACGGGGGCGTAGCCATGAAGACGTTCACCGACAACGCGGGCCGGACCTGGACGGTCGCGATCAACGTAGACGCGATCAAGCGCGTCCGCGACCTGCTCGAAGTCGATCTGCTCGAAGTCCTCGACGGCAAGCTGATCGAGAAGCTCTACCGCGATCCTGTGCTGCTGTGCGACGTGGTCTACGCCGCGTGCAAGCCTGAAGCGGATGCGAAGGGCGTCACCGACGAGGACTTCGGCCGCGCGATGGCAGGCGACGCAATCGAGCACGCGACCAAGGCCCTGTTGGAGGACCTCGTGGGTTTTTCCCCGAGCCCGAGGGATCGGGCGAACCTCCAACGCATCCTCGAAACGACCTGGAACGTGATGGACAAGGCGCGCGACGCGATCGAAGCGAAGCTGGCGACGGTGAACGCGGACGACCTCGTCGCCCAAGCGCTGGCGAGGTCTGGCAACTCGTCTGGCGCTGCGCCGGCATCGTCGGCGTCGCGCCCGGACGGCTGACGCTGCGCGAACTGCTCGCGCTGGCCGAAGCGCGGGCGAAAGACGAGTGGGCGCGGATGAGCGCGCTGCTGGCCCTGCTCGCGAACTGCCACCGCGACCCGAAGAAAACGCGGACGTTCAAGCCGGCCGACTTCGACCCGTTCGCCAAGCGGCCGGCGCCCATACCGATCGACATGGACAGTCTGAAAGCGGTGTTTCTCGAGGGACGGTTCCCTCGCACCGAGGCTCCAAGGACGGAGGACAGTGTATGTGGTTCTGCTACCTGAAGACGTTTGCCGGCATCGTGCTGGCCATCCTCGCCCTGTTTGGCTTGACCGGCTGCGCGACGCTCAATCCGCAGCCGCCGGTCGAGCACTTCGCCAACAAGCTGGCCGACGAGGCGATCATCCCCGCGGTGCGCGAGGGGCTGTCGCAGGGCGTCGAACAGCTTGTGATCCAGGCCGGCGCCCAGGGCATCAACCCGACGTACGTCGTGAAGTTCTCGGGCAAGTGGGTCACCGGCGTGGAGGGCGCCGCGTCCGTCGGCGTCGAAGGCATCGCGGGTCAGTTGCAGGTCTCCAGTACCAGCAACGAGGAGACCGAGAGCAGCCCGCACCGGAAGGACAACGCCGGGCCGCCCGCTTCTCAGCCGGCCGCGACTGAGCCGCGCAGCGCCGCTCCCGGTGCGTCGTGAGCCGGTGGATTCGATTCATGTTGGCGGCGGGCGCGCTGGTCTCGCTAGCCGCGCTGCTGGCCGGCTGCGCTGCGAGTCA
>JAHJAR010000179.1 GCA_018814045.1 Planctomycetota bacterium
CAGCACCATACCCACCGCCGTGGCAAACGCCCAGGACAACCAATCCGGCTGCCCGCCTGACATCAGCACCCGCCGCACTCCTTCGATGGCGTGCGTGAGCGGGTTCAATTCCAGCACGCGGCGAAACGGCATCGGCACGCGGTCGATGCTGTAGAAGATCGGCGTGGCAAAGAACAGCATTTGTGTGAAGAGCATCACCGCCGGGCCGATGTCGCGCAGGAAAGCCCCCAGCGAGGCGAGTAGCCAGGCGATACCGACCGTCGTCAGCAGTACCGGCACCAGCACCAGCGGGAAGTACAGGGCAGTAATCGGGACCCAGGATTTGTACATGAGCACCCAGCCGATCGCCCACACCCCGTAGCCGATCAACATATTGACCAGCGCGCTGAGCAGTCCCGTCAGCACCAGCACTTCCAGCGGAAACACCACGCGTTTGACAAAGTTCGCATTGCCGACCACCAGGCTCGGCGCCCGGTTGACCACTTCTGCGAACAGGTTGTACAGCAGCATTCCGCAGAACATCGTCAGCGCAAATTGCCCGCGCGATTCGTTCGGATCGTCGCCCCAGCGAATGTTGAAGACGACCGCAAACGCAAAAGTGTAAATGCCGAGCAACACCAGCGGCGTCAACACCGACCACAGCAGCCCCAGGTAGGAGCCGCGATAGCGGATGACAATCTCACGCTGGGCCAGTTGCCAAGTCAACTGCCGGTGCGCCCACAAGTTACACACCATCGCCCACGGGTTGAGAAAGGCGAAGAACGAGCGGCTGCGCGGCGTTCGGACGATCGGTTCGGGAACCATGCCGCCCATTGTGCGGCTGCCGTGCACGCGTGGCAAGGTCGCCCCGCGCCGGCCCGCACGCCAGCGGGCGATGCACCGCGCATTATCCGCCGGCACCTGCGGCCGGGGCGGAACTCGCGCTCCCGACCGGGTCAACCTGGTAGAGCGCGAACGTCGAGTTGGCGAAAGCCAGCCGGCCCGTGGCGCGCTGCGCGGCCGGTAGCTCGAACCCTTCGAATACTAGTGCCCACGCCGGCCGGTGCGCGGCCCAGACCGCGGCGCTCGGATTGTGCAGCACCCGGTAGCCCCGGAAGACGTGGTGCACGTGCTCCATCAGCACGCGATCACGGTCCGTCCCCCGCTCCCGCGCATAGTCGCCAATGATCGCGACGGCGCCGGCCGGCACGGGCGCCGCCGAAATGCCGTCCTGCGCATCCAGTTCGCGCAGGTCCTCGTTCAGCACCATGACGTGGGTGCGCACCTGGTACAGCACCGGGTGGTGCAGCGGCAGCAGATACACGCTGTTGTCGAACCAGGCGGAGGCGACGTTGAAGACCAGCATCGGCCCTGCCACGACGGCCACCCCCAGCAAGCCCACTCTCCAGCGCTTCACCTTCAACAACGCGTCCAGACCCACAATCAGGCACAGCAGGAACAGCAGGCCGCACGTGATCATCTGCTTGCCGTGCAGGTAGTTCTGGTCCCCGCGAAACAGCAGAAGCGCGACCAGCGCATAGAGCACAGTGGTAACGCCGAGCACACGGGTGGTCCCCGATCGCACCAGGCTGATGATGATGCCCGCCGCCGCCCCCAGCTCACACAGCCACAGCAGCAGCCGGCGCACCACGTCGAGCGCGTGTCCATAGCGCGCCGGCCAGTCAGCGAGCGCGGGCAGCGCCTCGGCCAGCACCTCGGGGGCCCGCGGCGACAAGTTCACCCAGTCCCGCAGCCCATATACGATCGACCCGAACACGACCGGATTGTCATAGAACGGAAAGACAATGTTGCGGGCCAGCCCATTCAGCGCCGCGAGGTAGGGCGTGCGGTCGCGCGGGGCGTCCAGGATCGGGAGCAGGCCGAAGTTGGCCGCCGCCACCGTCACGACTCCGACCACCGCCAGTACGTACAACGGGCGCAGATTGCGCCGGCCCAGCGCCAGCAGCACCAGCACCAACGCAAACGCGACCGGAAACAGGAACTGCGGCGGGTAGGTTCCCACCGCTGCGGCCAGCACGACCGCCAGCAGGCCGATGAAGCCGGCGTGTTGGCCCCACGTCAGTTTCTCGCGCCCCATCTCCGCCACGTACAGCGTCGCCGCGAACAAGGCGTGCAGCAGCAGCAGCGCCGACAGGAACTGCGCCAGGTAACACTGCGTGAACAGCGAATAGAGGTTGGCCGAGACAGACACCAGCACTACGCCGACCCACACCGCCAGCCGTTGGGCCACGATGCGCCGCAGCAGGCAATAGGCCGGCAATGGCAGGAGAAACCACAGGTTGAACGCGAGTTGTGCGTAGGCGGTGCGCGTGTTCGTGCCCTGCAACAAGGCCGTGTTCAGCACGCTCAGAAAATCGCCGGAGCGATCGGAATAGCCCAGTCCCGGATCGATCAGATGACCGATGGACGATCCGGCGCGCCAGTTGGCCTCGCGAAACAGGCTGATGCTCTCATGGCGCATCGCCGCCGGTGTGTTGATGTAGTAGTACGCGTCGGTGTAAGCATGTCCCATGAACCAGTCGGGGAAGCTGAGCAGCGGGTAGTTGAGCAGCAGCGCGCTGACCGCACCGAGCGCCAGCAGACCCAGCAAGACGCCCCACTCGCGGCGCGTTGGTACGAGGCTGCGCCGGCCCGCGTTCCGCCAGCGACCGCCAAACAGCAGCACGCCCGACAGTACGGCGGCGCCGGCGACGAGCGTGACCCAGAAGCTCGCGCTGCCGGTGCAGTGCAGACGTGTCAGCGTGATCGAGAGGATGGTCGGCAGAGCGGTGCCAGCCACGATCGCCGCCGCCACACGCTCAACCAGGGAGAGCCGGCCGCCGGCGAGCAGGATCAACGGCAGCCCCAACAGAAAGCTCACCCCCACGAACAGCAGGGCGCGGCCCAGTACGAGCAGCGCACTGCCCGCGGCCTGTGCGTAGATCTGCGCGACGCGAACCGCCGGCGCGCCGATCTCGACCCGTTCCGCGCCGATCCGCATGTCCTCCGGCCGGTCGAAGAGCGTGTGCTGTCCCCAGATCACCGAAACACGGCGGCAGACCGCTTCGCCGCCGTTCACTTGCAGCGACAGCCTTTCACAGGAGAACGGCAGGCGGCCGATGAGCTTGGCCCGCCTGGCGGTGATCGGGAGTTCCGGCACGATCCAGGTCTCGGTCGGCGAATACAGGTCGATCGTGCGCAGCGGCTCGTCATTCCACTGCAACGTGACGATACCGCCCTCTGGATAGGCCACCAGCGGAAGCCGCAGTGTGCCCAGGGCGTGGCCGGACCAGCGAATCGCGGCGGGGTGACCACGCTGCGGGCCGGCCACCCAGCGCTCGCCGAGTTCCCACGGCGCCCAACCCGGCCCCGGCTCATACCCATCCGGGTTCACCGGTTTACCGTTACGGTCGATCAGTGGCGTGAAGGAGACGACGGAGACACTCGCCGCCGGGTTGCGCTCGCCGGTAGCCGTGATGGTCAGCTCGCAACGTTGGGGCAGTGGCCAGACGCGCAAGGGGACGGCTGTATCGGCGCCGCACGTCGCCGCCACGCTGGCGTTCCTGGGTAACTCGTCAAAGACGGCCACGACTTGCAGTGGGGCCAGCCAGAGCCCGGGACAAGCGCTCAGCAGGCCGCCGGCGGCGCAACAGCCGAGGACGCTCAGCAGAACGGTCCAGGCGATCGCGCGACGCGTCACAAACACCCCTCCAGCAGCGGGTAGCGGGCTTCCTTCGAGCACGACCACGGGTTGTGCTCGGCTTGCGAGCCCGCGCCGCCCGCCCGTACACGAGCAGCGATTATGTTGTGATCGCGGTCAGGGTGCAACGGTGCCTCGGGCTGCGCTGGCAAAACCCCGCCGCCCAAGCCGACCGCCGAATGAGGGGGAAACGGGAGTGGATAGGAATCGAACCTACCAGAGACTGTTGGTACAACCTCTCAACGGCTTTGAAGGCCGCGGGGCCCACCAGGTGCCCAGACACTCCCACCGCTTGCGAGCTATGTTTACGCATTCCGCGTGCCGGTGCAAGCCGTCTGGCCGACAACGCTGTGACAAGTCTATCATACGGCCCGTGAGCGCGATGAACGATGACCAGCACAGCGCGGACACGGCACCCCGGCCGGACGCGCGTCCGCGCGCTGGGCGTGCGAGCTTCCTCAAACGCGCCACGCTGTATCCGCAAACCTACGTCTGGTACGTCTTCTTCGCCGCCCTGGACATCATGTTCACGTGGATCGTCCTGCACTTTGAGGGACACGAAGCCAACTGGCTGGCACGTTTGGTGCTCGACCTGGGCGGTCTGCCGGCGATGACGTTGTACAAATTCGTGCTGGTGATGCTGGTGATCTGCGTCTGCGAGGTGATCGGCCGACGCCGTGAAAGGCTCGGCCGCAGGCTGGCCAAGTGGGCCGTGGCGCTCAACGCATTGCCGGTCGCCCTCGCCGTCCTCCAGTTGCTGCTGGCGCTCTTAGCCGGTCCGAATCAGTAAGCCTGCATGGTCCGTGCCTGGTGGCCGTGCGCCCATCGGCAGCCGAGGAGCCCCGCACCGAAACAGAACAGCCCAATCTAGCGGCGACGCAGCAGGACAAAGCCGCCGACCGCCAGCAGCGCCAGCGTGCTCGGCTCGGGAAACCAGCTTGTCAAGTAGAAGGCCAAGTCCGCCGGTGCACCGAATAGCTCGGTGCCGGGCATTAAGCCGTAGTCCTCGTAGTTCAGCCAGCACTCACTCCCGGTGACGGCCGACGTGACCATCCAGAAGTTGTTCTCCGGACCAATGACGTTCCCCTCGATCCAGTACCTGCCGGGACCAAGATAGGGACCGTGGAAATAACAGTCCATCCGGTACTCCGGCCGACCGAACCAGTATCTGCCAGTAGCCGTTTCCGCATATCTAGAGGTGGTCGCCGCGCCGATGATGTCGCCCGGCGTCCCCGCGTTGTCCACCCGGAAGCGCAGCTCGAAGTCAGTGCCAGAACCGGGCGGAAGCGTGTCCCAAATCTGGTAGGTGTGGAGACCGTTGATCACGAACGAAGAGTCGACCACAAAATCATCCAACAGCGAGCGCTTGTAGCCGAACGTGCTCTTCGCGGCATTGCTGTAGCCGTTGGAGCCGTCGGTGTCGCCGTTGTCCCAAACGATCCAATCGCGGGCACCACCCCCATCTCCGCCGGAAGTGGTGCCGCTCTGGCCTCCATCGGGCGAGGCGACGGAGACCAGTTCTGTCGCGAACGTCGGCATGACCAGACAACAGACGAGAGGCAGCAGCAGCAGCAGTCGTATCATGTGTGGTCCTCCTGCAACCGACCGGGAGGGCCGGGCCCGCGGCCCGGCCTTCTCGCGATACTGCTATTATGGCTTTCTACGTTTGGTCGTCGTGCCCGAGCGGCGACGTACCAGGACGAGACAACCGACCGCCAGTAGCGTTAGCGTGGCTGGCTCCGGTACTCTGCCCGTGAGGGCGAAGGACAGATCGGCCGGCACGCCGAATAGCGCGCTACCCGGCTGGAGGCCTCCGAGGTCGTCATAATTGACCCAGCACTCACTGCGGGTGACCTGCGAACGCACCATCCAGAAGTTGTTCTCGGGGCCAACCGCGTTGCCCTCGATCCAGTACGCGCCGGGTTCAAGCAGGAGGGTGCCAAACTCGTAGGTCATCTCGTATTCCCGCCGACCGAACCAGGTGCGCCCCGTGGCCGCCTCCGTGTACGAGATCGACCTCGCACTGACAAGTGGGGCGCCCGGCGCGCCCCCGGCATCCGACCAGATCGTCAGCTCGAAGCCGCTGCCCGACCCCGGCGGGAACGTATCCCACACTTGGTACGTGTGCAGATCGGAGAGAATCCAACCCCCCGGATCGGTGATGATAAAGGCGTCCAGCAACGTGCGACGGGACCCGAACGGGGTGGACGCAAAATTGCTGTAGCCGTTCGAGCCGTCCGTGTCACCGTTGTCCCAGAAAACCTCGCCGGAGATGCCGCCAAACGGGCCCGGATCGAAATCGACCGATGTGGGATCAGCAATTACTGAGAAAGGCTCGGCAGCGAAAGCGGCGGCACCCAAGGCGAGTATCGGGGCGATTGCAATGAAACGCTTCATTGTTGATCCTCCTGACGAGCACGTAGCTTCAGATGCACCTCGCGATCGAAGGCTGTGGGCACGATGTGTAATGAAGAAGGCCGGACCCCGGTGGGATCCGGCCTTCCGGTTTTCAAGTCAGTCTGCGGTCGCGATTGCTACTAACGACGACGCAGCGCCAGGACACCCAGGCCGAGCAGCAGGAAGCTGGCCGGCTCAGGGACGATGGTACCGGTGAGCTGGAAGGACAGGTCCTTCGGGACGCCAAAGATGGCGGTACCGGACTGCAGGCCTCCGAGGTCATCGTAGTTGACCCAGCACTCGCTGCCGGTGACGCTCGACTTAATCATCCAGAAGTTGTTCTCCGGACCGACCACGTTGCCTTCGATCCAGTAGGTGCCCGGACCGAGGACGATCGGAGCGAACTCGTAGTTGGTCTCATACTCGGGACGGCTGAACCAGAAGCGGCCCGTGGCCGTCTCGCTGTAGGAAACGGTGGTCGCGGTGGCGATCACGGCACCCGGCGTCCCGCCGTTGTCAGCGCGGAAGCTGAGCGAGTAGTCCCAACCCGAACCCGGCGCGTAGGTGTTCCAGATCTGGTACGAATGGAAATCGGTGAGCTCCCAGCCCTGCGGATCGGTGATGGTGAAGTCATCGAGGCAGGTGCGGCGATAGCCGAAAGCGCCCGCATCGGCATTGCTGTAGCCGTTCGTGCCGTCGGTGTCACCGTTGTCCCAGAGGAGATCGCCGGCGATGCCACCGGTGCCGCCATTCAGATTGATGTTGGCGCCACCCGCGACTGTCAAAGCGGTGGGCTCAGTCGCGAACACCGCACCAACAAAGCAAAGGACCAGTGCTACAGGGAACAAGCGTTTCATGTTCTGAACCTCCTGAAAAAAAGATGCACTAAGGCGATGCCGGATTGCCATACCTTCCTCGGGATGCGCACTTCCCGGCCGGCAAAGTTTCAGTTGCCACACAAACAGCCCACAAGAACTGTTCTCTCCTGACCTACCGGTGCCAAGACATACACAGACTTGGCAACCCACTCCGATAGTTCGTAGGACTCGTTTTCCCGGAAGGCAAATTTCGAGACCCGAGAATCCCGAAAAAAAGCGATTATTCGCAGTGACTGCGCGAAGTTCCCCAATCCAACCTACGTATGCCGCCCCAGCCCGCCACGAACTCGGGGCTGGCCCCTGCCCCTGCCAGGCGATAACGTGCCCCTTATGGACCCCGACCTCCTGCGCATAATCGACGCCAACACCAATCGCGCCCGCGAAGCACTGCGCGTTATCGAGGACTATGCCCGTTTCCTCTGCGATGACGCGGCCGCCGCCGAGGCCATCAAGACTTGCCGGCATGAGCTGCGGCGTCTGAGCGCTGGCTTCGATGGGGCGGCTCTGTTATCGGCCCGTGATACTGCCGCCGACGTCGGCCGCGATCTCAAGACCGCGAGCGAGCTGGAGCGGACCTCGGCCGAAGACGTGCTGCGCGCCGCGTTCGCCCGCTTGACCGAGGCCACGCGCGTACTGGGCGAGTTCGCCAAGCTGAAAGACGCTACATTGGCCGCCGCGGCGGAAAGCCTGCGCTATCGGGCCTACGAGCTGGAGCAGCGCATCGTCCTCCGCAGCCGGCTGCGCGCCCGCTTCGCCGCCGCCAGGCTCTATGTTCTAATCACCGAGGCGGCCTGTCGCCGCGATTGGTACGCAACCGCCGAGGCTGCCGTGCGCGGCGGGGCCGGCATCCTCCAGTTGCGGGAGAAAGATCTGCCGGATGCCGAACTGCTGCGGCGGGCGCAGCGGCTGCGCGCCCTGACGGCGCAGCAGGGCGTGTTACTCGTCATCAACGACCGGCCCGACATCGCGAAACTGGCGCGGGCCGACGGCGTGCACGTCGGACAGGATGACTTGTCCGTGCGGGACGCCCGCCGGATTGGTGGCGGAACGCTGCTGGTCGGAAAAAGCACGCATACGCTCGAGCAGTTCAAGCAAGCGTTGGCCGAGGAGCCGGACTACCTCGCGGTCGGCCCCATGTTCCCGAGCCCCACCAAGCCGCAGGAGCACATCGCCGGCCCGCAAACGCTGGCAGAAGCCGCCAAACTCACGCAGATTCCAATCGTCGGCATCGGCGGCATCACGGCCGCCAATGCCGCGCGTATCATTCAGGCGGGAGCCAGTTGCGTTTGCGCCTGCTCGGCGATCAGCGAGGCGGATGAAGTCGAAATAGCCACACGGGAGATGGCGGAGCGTGTACAACAGTGACAGCGCCAAGAGACAAAGAACGTGATGGCACGCGTGTCGTTCCCGAAGGCGTCCATCAGCCGAAAGAAGTGGCTTCGCGGTGCTGTACACGTTGCGGGCGACCAAGCCCCACGGAGGATTTGCGGTCACTGCCAGCGTGGCTACGCATATCAGGTACCACGATCCTGAGACTGCTGGCCGTATTGGCGGGCACCGCGTGCTATGAAGGCGGCGACGAGTTCTACTGTGGGCGGTGTCGGCGCGTGGTCCACATAGTCGGGAGTATCGTAGTGTTGGGTTTCGCCGCCCTGCTGCTGCTGGCAGCGGCCAGGTTCTTGTGGGAGAAGCTCGGGTGAGCGGTTCGGCGAATCACCGGCACGCCCCCATGAGTACAAGGCGCGAACACGACGATCCGCACCTCGGCGACCTCCCGCCTTTGGTGCTGGACCGGCAGCGGGTGGTGCACTCGCCGGCGTTTCGACGGCTGCAATGCAAAACGCAGGTATTCGTCACAGCCGACGGCGATCATTTCCGCACGCGGCTGACGCACACGCTCGAAGTCGCCGATCTGGCCCGCTGCATCGCCGCGGCGCTGGGTTTGTCGAGCGAGTTGGCGGAAGTCGTCGCGCTGGCACACGATGTCGGGCACCCACCGTTTGGGCACGCGGGAGAGCTGGCCCTGAACGATTGTCTGCGGGAGCAGGGCGGCTTCGAGCACAACGCTCACGCCCTGCGCGTTGTGGAAGAGCTGGAGCATCCCTACCCCGAATTTCGCGGCCTGAATCTGACGCACGTTGTCCGCGAGTGCCTGGCGAAACACACGACACGCTTCGATCGGCCCGGGGCGCACCCTTTGCAGGACGGGCAGCCGCCACCCCTGGAAGGCCAAGTGGCGGACATCGCCGACCGCCTGACCTACGGGCTGCACGATCTTCAGGACGGCCTCTACGCCGGGATGATCTCGCAGGACTCGTTGACAGAGCTGGCGCTGTGGAACGAGGCTGCCGGCGACCCGGTCGTCTCCGGGACGCGCCCCTGGCGACGTTATCTGCGGCCAACGATCGATGCGATGCGGCAATTGCTGGTCTCCGCCGTCGTCACCGAAACCAGGCGCCGCATGGCCGCGCCGGACGCCACGGGCGGGATGGGCGAACGCAGTGTCCCGGCGGCCTGCGTGGCCTTGCCGCCGCAGACTGAAGAGCAATACGCCGCACTCGAAGACCTGCTGACGACGCACGTCTACCGTGACCAGCGCGTGGCCCGGATGGACGCCAAGGCGCAGCACGTGGTGAAGACGGTCTTTGCGGCGTACCTGGACCAACCGCAGGAAATGGGCCAGCGCTTTGCCGCCCGGGTCGCCCAGCAGGGGGTGCAGCGCGTGGCGGGGGACTACCTGGCGGGCATGACCGACCGCTTCTGTCTGCGTGAGCACACCCGGCTGTTCGACCCACGCATTGGAACCCCGCCAGCCGACCCGCGCGGCGAGTAGTGCCCCGGACGGCTGTCAGTGATTCCGAGCCCGGGGCAAGTGTGCAACCGCCCGGCCCCGAAGTTGCTTCGGGACCGGGCGGGCGCGCATTTCGCTTGATCGGCCTACAGGTGCCAGGGCCAGTTGAGGCCGGCCAGGAAGCCGATAATCCACGAGCCCCCGTTGCCGAAAAAGAAGCCGAACAACGCTGCCAGTAGACTGCTCATGCTTTTCTCCTTGTTTGTTCGCCAAGTATGCAGCGCGATGTGGCGCCGGATCAGGTCGGGCCGTCCGCGCGTTGCCCGAAACCCGAAATCCATGTCGCGGATCATACGCCCGAGTGCCAGGTGTTGCCAGCGCTTTTCCCGTACGACTTTGTCGAATCTGCGTGCCTGAAACGACGCGCGTTCGAAGCTGACCCGGATCAGTCAGCAGCCGGCGCGGCGGGGAGATCCACTTCGGTATCGTTCACGTGGTTGAAGTAATTCGTGAAGGTGTTCATCGCGTAGCACGCCACGATCTCGACCACGTGCCCGTCGTTGTAGCCGGCCGCGCGCAGTTGGCTCAGGTCCTCGTCGCTGATCCAGCCCCGCTTCTCGTGCAGGGCGGTCACAAACCGCGCCAGGGCGTCGAACTTCGCATCCTCCATGCGACCGCGGCGCGCCGCGAGGCACTCCTCGGGTGTCAGTCCGGCCATCTCGGCCGCGGCGCTATGACCGGCGAGGCAGTACGCGCAGCGGTTGGCCTCGCCGACCACCAGGGCGACTATCTCGCGTTCGCGCGGGTCCAGACTGCCGCGCTGCAGCGATTCGGACAGCCGGAGCAGGCCCTCCAGCGCCGCCGGTGAGTTGGCCAGACCGCGGTACACGTTGAACCGCCGGCGTTTCAGCGGTCCCTCGAACAGTTCCTTGGCCTTTCCCGTGGCGGAATCCGGATCCACTGCGTGCAGTCTCGGCACGGCTCGCTCCTTTCAGGCTTCGGCCGGCGTGGTACTCGTCTGCCCACGCGGCCCGAAGTAGTAATCTGTCAGCATACAGGGATTCGCTTCGTTCTCGACACCAAACCGCAGCGCGCCCGGCATTATTCCGCGTGCGGCCCGAAGCGGCGAGCGGCGCTTTGCGATCGGCGCTGCGGAGCCCTATCATGCCTCGCCGATAGTATGAGCGCCGCGGACCGAGCCACTTCCAGCCTCCCGATCGTATGTCGCGGGGGGCAAGACGGCGCCAGAGCGTGTTGCCCACGAATCAGCGCGCGGCGATGCCGACGCGAACGGCCGTCGGCATGGGACCCCGCATCCCGGCGTGTGGTGCGATGCAGGCGGCTTCGGCGACTGGGCGGCGTTTCTTCGGCAACCGCTCCCTGACGGTCGCGGCTCTGAAAAGGTCTTGGATCAGGTTCTGACTAGCCAACGAGGATTGTCATGGCTGCTGACGCCGCTTTGATGGAGAAGATCACCGCCCTCTGCAAACGCCGGGGGTTCATTTACCAGTCGAGCGAGATCTACGGCGGGATCGGGGGCTTCTGGGACTACGGCCCGATGGGCGTC
>JAHJAR010000180.1 GCA_018814045.1 Planctomycetota bacterium
ATCCTGCCCCTTGATCAGCTCGCGATATTCATCCCAAAGCGGGAGCCGCCAAAGCCGTTCGTGCGTGCGGCGGCCCGACTCGCCCAGCTCGGCCGAGAGGGCGTCGTCGTTGCTCATGAGTCCCGCAGCCAACTTTCCGAGGGCGGTGACCACGCCGCCCGTCAGCGTCGCAAAATCAATTAACGCTGTCGGCTTGCAGTACTTCTGGGCATACCACAGTGCGTCGGCCAAAACCAGCCGGCCTTCCGCGTCGGTGCTGATCACCTCCACCGTCTTCCCGTTGGCCATCTTGAGAATGTCGCCGGGGCGATAGGCTTCGCGCGAGACCGCGTTCTCCGCCGCCGCCACCAGCCCCACCAAGTTGCAGGGCAGCTTGAGAGCGGCGGCGGCCTTGATGATGCCCAGCACCGTCGCCCCCCCACACTTGTCGAACTTCATGGATTCCAGCCCGGCACTCGGCTTGATCGAGTAGCCGCCGGTATCAAAGGTAATCGCCTTTCCGACCAGAACAGTATTGGGACGCGCCCGCGGCGCGCCTCGGTACTCGATCCGAATCAGGCAGGGCTTGTGTTCCGCCCCGCGACCGACCGCCACCAGCCCGCCCATGCCCAGACGCCGAAGCTGGGCGAAGTCGAGCACGGTGCACTTCAGCTTGTATTGCCGCGCCAGACGCCGCACCTCACCCGCCAGCGTCCTGGGGTTGATCACGTTGGCAGGCTGATGCGCGATTTGCCGGGCGTAGTTCACCGCCTCCGCCAACGTGACCGCCTCACGAACCGGAGGCATCTTGGCGGATACATACGCCTTGTCCTCCGACGCAACCCGTATGCGGACCTTCTGGATCTGACCGCTATCGGGCTGTTTGTGCTCGGAGAACCTGAAACCCGCCAGGGCCATCCCAAGTGCCCACTCGGAGACCGGCCGCTCCACGTCCGGCGAGATCAGGCCGTCGATCCAGAGCGTGGCCTGCGTGACTTTCTCATCGATCAGCCACTTGGCCGCGCAGCCCGCTGCCCGCCGAATCTCTTGCGCGCTCAGCGCGTCGGCACTCCCCAGGCTCACCACAGCCACCCGACGGTAGACGCCCCCGCGCGTCGTATGCGACACGTGCCCCGCATCCCGGCCGACCGCGCCAACATCGACGAGCTCGGAGACGGCGTCGTCGCAGTAGGCGTCCACCTGAGAAAGCAACTGCATCGCGGGCTTCGGCTTGGACGCCAGGGGAACGACGAGAACGTGACCGCCGCCCCTCGCCCGGCCCCCGCTAGAAAACTCGAAAGTGGTTCCGTTATCCGCCATTGGCAATCCCGCAAACTACGCTATTAATCAGTCACTCCCGAACTCGCGCACGGCCGCACACAGACTACCACGAGCCCACGACCCGCGAAAGTCCGCGGCCAGAGGCGATTCCCCAAACGATAGACAACCGTTTGCCGACAGCGCGCCGCGGAAGGCTTGCCCCGGGAGAGCCTGCCGCCTCAAGCACCGCAACCGAGCAGGGCCACCAGCTCGGCCGGAGCGCCCACGACATGCGCCGAGCCGGCACTGGTCAGATCAGCCCGGCTGCGAAAACCCCATGCGACGCCGATCCCGATCGCGCCGCTGCGCCGGGCGGTCTCGACATCGGTCGGCGTGTCGCCGATCACACACGCCTCCGACGGGCGCACGCCGAGCTCACGACAAATGTGAAGAACGTAATGCGGATCCGGCTTGCGGTGCTGCTCTTCGACATAACCCTGGACGTAGTCAAACGTGTGATCGGACCAGAACGCCCGCACCATGCTGACGGTCATGTCGTGCGGCTTGTTGGAGAGCACGGCCAGCTTGATACTGGCCTGACGCAGTCGTTCGATCATCGCGACCACGCCCGGATACGGTCGGCTATGCCGCAGGGGGCGGACGCGGTAGCGTGGGCGGGCGAGCTCGATCAGCCGATTGACCAGATAGGGGTGCGTTGCCCCGACGGCTCGCTCACAGAGCTTCGGAACTCCTTCCCCCACCATGTAGCGGTAGCGATCGATCGGATGAGTCGCGAGGCCCAGCAGTTCGAGGCATTCGTTCAGGGCCTCGGCGATGTCGCGCAGCGAATCGACCAGAGTTCCATCCAGATCGAAGATGCACAGGGCCGGGGGCTTGACCGCGGGCGGCATTTTGGCTCCGATAATGTACGGGCGGGCTCCCGGGGCGGGTTGCAACCGCATCGTAGCCGGGAAGGTATAATACGGGTGTGACAGCGCCGGCTCAACGAGTCCGCCGCGACGCAGGCGTTGTCCGAAAGGAGTATACCAGATGCCCGGTTCTTTATTGTTTCGCGTCCTGGCGCTCGGGGCGGTGTTCGGTGTCCTCGCCTGGCCCGCCCGCGCGCAAACGGATGAGCAGGAACACAGCACGGGCTACAACGCGATCATCGACAACATCGATCTTCTCGTCGACAACTACGCCAGGTTCCTCGTCCGCAAATACGACCTCACCGAGGAGCAGGACGAGTACACCAAGTTCCTGCTGCGAGAACGCGCCTACCAGTTCCTCGACGGTCACGAGGGCAGCCTGCGCGAACTGGTCGACCGGCTGTTCGACGTGCGCACCGGCGGGGAGATAACGCCCGAGGAGCTGATCGAGTGGGGCCGTCAGGCCAGGCCGATCTACGACGAAGCGAAGAAGCTGATTATCGCGGGCAACGAGGAGTGGCGCGAGATCCTGACGCCCGAACAGCAGAAAACTCATGA
>JAHJAR010000181.1 GCA_018814045.1 Planctomycetota bacterium
GCTCCGGACACGCTCGGCAGGCCCTTCTTACCAAGCACCTGCTGCGCCGCAACCTGGCTTGGCGCGGGCTGGGTCTGCGGCTCAGCGCGCTTGGGGCGCTCGGCCCGCTCTTGCTCCTGCGCCCGGCGAAGTGCCGCCGGCTCGCCTTGGGCCTGTGGGATCCGGTCGCGTCCGGGAGCGGCCCTCCGGGCCGTGTCCTTCTTCTGCTTGGGACGACTCTGCCGCGGCTCCTGGGGCAGTTCCTGATCGAGCCGCGCGAATAGGATCGAGGCCGGCTGGCTCTTCGCCCGCAAACGCGGCACGCTGGTCGGCTGCCGCCGACTAGCCTGTTGCTGACGCCCACCCTCAAACTGGTTCAGATGCGCCAGGAGCAGCGAAGCCGGCTGACCACGCACGGTGCCCATCGACGTAGGTACGTGCCGTCCCGACCCGCGAATCTCGGCGATGACCGCGTTGAGACGCTGTTCGTCCGCCACCTGCGTCAGGATCAGCGGCGCCAGCCCGAAACGCAGCACCGAGGCTCCGACGAACGGCGTCACGCCGGCCACTCCCGGGGAGTCCGGCAGCAACTCGCGCGGCGTCGGCGTCCACAGCCACGACCCGCGCCGCCGCGTCCCGGTATTACTGCGCGTCGGCGTGCTGGTGCGGCGACGCGTCCCGCTCGTGCTGGATGAGCCCGGGCGTTGCTGCTGCAAATCGCCGATCATCTCGACCGCGTCCTCGGCGGAGAGATTGGTGAACTGGATGATGCGAGTGACGCTACCGCCGGGGCGGATACTGGCCAACTGGGCCACGACCGCATCGACGGTGCCGAAGGTCGCTGGATCACCCGCGACAATAAGCGAATTCGTGTAGGCGTCGGAACCGACGACCACGAGCCGTGCCTGGCGACCGGTCCGATCCGCGTCCAACTGCTCGCTGTCGTTGACGATGCGCTCGATCTCACTGGCCAGCGAGCCGGCGTCCTGTCCGAGCGGCACCTCGATGATCTTGACGCGCGAGGCAACGATATCGGGATTGTCGAAACGCCCCGCCAGCACGCGGATTCGCTCCACTTCGGCTTGCGAGCCACGCACGATGAGCGTCTGAGCGCTGTCGTTGGGGATAATCTGCGGCCCTTGCCGCACACCCTGGGCACCTCCACGGCCGCGTGACCCACGACCGCCCGTGGTGCCTTCGCCGGCCGATTCGCCCAGGAACTGCCAGATGAAGCTGGCCACCTGCGAAGCCGGTGCGTTCGAGATCTTGATCTCGACCGGGTCCCAACGGGTGGCGATCGTCTGCTCGAGCTCCTCGATCAGGCTGCGCACCTTTTCCATGTTGGCCGGGTTGGCCCGCACGATCAGCGTGTTGCTGGGGATGTCCGGCGTTGCGACCACGCGATCGGCGTCGCCGGAACTGGCACCACCGCGACCAACGCCGCCGCGCCGGGCTTCTTCGAACGTCGTCGTGACGACCTCCGCGGTGCTGTTCGCATCGGCAAACTGAAGCTGGAATATCTCGATCTGCCGCCCGCCCTCTTCCTGGTCGAGCTCGGCGATCAACGTGTCGATGAACTCGCGATTCGTGCCGCTCGCGAGGATGATGAGCGTATTCGTGTCTGGGTCGGCGGCAAACGACACCTGGTCGCTCAACCGCATGCCGCCCGTGCGTCCGCTGCGGCCGGTGAACCCGCCGCCGCGCATGCCCGATTGTCCGCCGCGGAAGAACTGCTCCAGCGTGTCGGCCACAACCGAAGCACGCGCGTATTTGAGCTTGACGAAGAAGGGCTTGCCTTCCTCGGAGATCTTCTCGAACGGTTCGATAATCGAGGTCTCGACGATGGCGATGTCTTCGGGCAGGCCGTAGACCATGACCGCATTGGTGGCTTCCTCGGCCGCGGCTTGGACGTTCAACTCGCCGCCACCGCCGCCGCTGCTCGAACCGCCGATGCGGCCGGACGCGCCGCGCCGCCCCCCGCCCGATCCCCGCGTGCCGCCCACGCCACTGGCGGCGGAGAGGCTGTTAATCGCGTCGGCGACGGTTTCCGCGTCGGCCTTCTCCAGCACGAAAATGCGGAAACTCCGCTTCTGATCGTCAGGCGTTTCCACATCAACCGCGGCCAGAACCTGCTCGACGAACAGAAAAGTCTCCTGCGAACCGACGATGATGACGCTATTGGTGCGCGGATCGGCCAGGGCCGTGAAGGCGTCGAAATTTGTCTGCTCGCCCTGCCCGAGCTGCCGCTGGATCTGGATGTACTCGGCCAACGCCGATTTGACATTCTCAACCACAACCTCAGCGTAGGCATGCTTAAGGTCAAACCGTTTGATCAGCAGGTCCTGGCTGGGCTGGTCAAGAATCTGCACTAGTTCGAGGATTTCCTTGTAAACGTGCTCCGGTGCCCGCACCAGGATCTTGCTGGCCGCATCGTTGCCGACGATCACGATCCGGCCCGTCCCGCTCGCCGCATTGCCGGCGCTGCCGCCGCGCCCGCGCTGCCCGCGCCGCGGTGACGACCCAACGCTCGCGCCGCGCCCGCTGAACATCTGCATCAGCGTGTCGGCCAGCTCCTCGGGATCGGCGTGCACGACCGGAATCTCGTACACATCCTGCTCGTTCAGCTTGTCCAGCTCCTCGATCTTGGCGAAGATCAGGTCGCGCTTGTCCGGCGGTCCCCAGACAACGATCGTGTTCGTGACCGCCTCGGCCACGATGCGCACCTCGCTACCGCCCGGGGCTCCGCTCCCACGGGCCGCCCGGCCACCCCCACTGCCGGCGCCATAGATAGCTGTGACCACGTCGGCGATGGCCGCCGCGTCGCCAAAGCGACAGACGTACGTCTCGGCCTCGTTTATGCTGCCCTGGACGTCGAGCGCTGCGATCTGTGCCTCAACGATCTCCACGTCCTTGGCTTCACAGGTGTAGATGAGCGTGTTGCTGCGCGGGTCGCCGGAGATGGTCACCGGTCCCATTTGGGCCGGGCTCGTTCCGCCGCGTGCAGCGCGGCGACCGCCGCCGCCGCCGGTCGCGTCGAAAATCTCCTGCAAGAGCGGCAGGATGTCGTCCATTCGGGCTACTTTGAGATCGTAGTGCCGGATGACCACGACGTCGTAGCCTTCCAGCTTTTCGAGCTTGTCGATCGTGCCGGCGATGATTTCCATTACTTCGGGCGGAGCCGAGACCATCAGGCTGTTCGTCGCCCGGTTCGGGACAATCTCGACAGACTCGACCTTGGCACCACCCTCAACGCCCTGAATCGAGACGGTCTGCTGTTGCAGCATCTGCATGAGCTGCTGCTGCTGGTTCCCGCCCCCACCGCGCGGCACCGAGGAGAACGGATTCTCCCGGCCACGTTGGGCGCGTGCGATCCCCAAGGCATCCTTAATGTTGGCGGCCGTTTCCACCGCGTCGAGGTGGCGCAACTGAAAGACCTTGATGTCGACCTGGCCCGGCCGAATGTCCAATTCGCGCAGCAACTGCCGAATCTCCGGCAGGTCGGACTCGTCACACTTGACGATCAGGTAGTTGTGCCCGGGATCGGTGGCGATGCGCACGCGCTGCCCGCTCGCGGCGCGGCCATTGCGGCCGGTCGCCTGGGTGCCGCGCCCGCCCGCCATGGAGCGGAACTGCTCCATCAGCCCGCCCTGCTGCTGTTCGCGCCCCCGGCCGCCTTGGTCGCCGCGCTGCTGCGGCTGCGGCTGCTGCTGTTGCTGCTGCTGTATCCGAACGATTTGACGCTCATTGAACATGCGGTCGAGGATCTCGGCGGCGGCGTTCACGTCACCGTAACGGAAGCGGAAAATGCGGATGACCTCGCCGATGGTGATGTCTTCTTCAAGCAGATCGATCGCGGCGTTGATATCATCGACCTGGGACTGAGGCCCGTAGATGATCACGCTGCCATCAGGCTGCATGGTGATCTGCACGCGCTCCCGCTGTCGCGGCGCGTCGTCCGCCTCCGCCCCGCGTTCACGCTCGTCCTGCGCGTCCTGCGCGGTCGGCGGAGAAGAGACCTTCGCCGGGCTATCCTGGTTGGCCTCCGCTGGCGGATCCTGCCGGGCGGGCGGTTGCTGCGGGTCTTGTCCCGCAACGGCCGTCTCGACCTCCTGCGCCAACTCCGCCAACAGGGCAAACGGAAGCGGGCAGGGCTGCACGTCCTTTTCAGTGCGGTTCACCGGCGTAGTTTTGGCGCGCTGCCGTTGGTGAGCCGGCGGCTCCTCATCTTCCGCCCAGAGGTCCTCGATCAGCGACTCGATGCGGTGCTTCTCGCCGGGTTGTTTGATCTCGATATTCTCACCCTCGCGATCCGCGAGCAAAGCCAGAGTCTGATCCGGGTCGGTGAGCTTACGGATGGAAACCGTGCGTTCGACGCGGGCGCGGCCCTCGAAATCACGGATCAGCTTCTCGATCTTGGGAAACTCGCCCGGCCGGCACCAGACCTTGATGTATTCGCCGAACCAGTCGGTCTCCACGATCGGACCACCTTTGTCCTGGGGCGGCAGCATGCCGCTGACGTCCCAGGCGATGTCGGTGGCATCGCCGCGATAGACGTCGACGAAGTGCAACTCGCGTCCCTGGTACATCCCGGACAGGTACTCGTCTTCGTCGGGTTGCGCGTCGAGCTGCTTCACGAACGCCTCGACCTGCCGCATCTTGCGCTTGTTGGCGGTCACGAGCAGGCGGTTGTTGTAGTCGTCTTCGGTGATGGTGACCGCGTCCTTGCTCGCTCCGCCGCGCCCGCCACGGCCGCCGCCCGATGGGAAGATCGATTGCAGCGCGTCGGCCACCTCCATCGTCGTGGCGTACTGCAACTGGAAGATCTGGAGTTCCGGCACCTGCTCGCTGTTGGTCTCGAGTTCGTCGATGAACCCTTCGATCTCGGCCACGTCCTTGGGCAAACCGGAAAGCAGAATCGAATTGCTGCCGGCATCGGCCGTCACGACGACCTGCCGGGCCGATCCGCCGGCGGCCCCGCTGCGCCCGCGACCGTACCCGCCGACGCCGCCGCTCTGGATAATCTGGTTGATCGTCTGGGCCAGCTCGACCGCATCGGCCTGTTCGAGTTGCACGATGTGTACGATCTCGCCGGTGTCCACGTCCTTGTCGACCATCTTGATGAGCTCGGCCGCCAGTTCCTGGTACTCCTCGGGGGCGTAGACGAAGAGTCGGTTAGAAACCTGGTCGGGGAAGACCGAGACCTGGATGCTCTGCTGGCGCGAATTCCCCTCGCGCTCCATCACTTTGGCCTTCAGCATGGCCTCGACGCTGCGCGAGACGAGATCAGCCCGGGCGTTCTGGAGCACGTATTCCCGCGGCTCGGACGCGGCCCGGGTCGTGGCCTCCAGCTTCATGATCATCCCCTCGATGAACGGCAGGTGCCGCTCCGAGGCGATCACGACCAGCGTGTTCGTGGTCGGCTCGGCGAACGCCCCCGGCTGCATCTGGCCCCGCCGGTTCACCGTGCCGAGACTCCGCAGATACGCCTGCACCTGCCCGGCCACCATCGAGGCGTTGAGCACCTTCAGCTCATAGGTCTTGATCTGGAGTCCGTCGGTGTCTTCCGCGTCGATTCTGGCGATCAGCTCCTGGATCTGCTCCATCTTCTTCTTCGGGGCCTTCACGACCAGCGTGTTGTTGCTGACCGTGATGTAAACCTCTTGCGCGGCCGCGTCGCCACCCCGCCGTGGACGGAAGATGTCAGTCAGTGTCCGCTGCGTTTCCCAGGGGTCGGCATAGTTCAGGGCGATCGTGACGACGTTGTCGTCCGGCATGTCGATGTCGAGCTCTTTCACCGTGGTCCGTACTTCCGGCATGATCGATTCGGGCGCGAACACAATCAGCCGGTTCGTGCGGACATCGGCCGTGACGGTGAAGTCCTGCGCTCCGCGGCTGCTCATGCCTTTGGTCCTGATGCTCGTTTGCACCAGGTTCTGCACGGGACCGACAATCTGCCCGGCATCCACGTATTGGAGCTTGAAGAATTCGGTCGCAAACTTTGACACTTCCATCAGCGGCTTGAACTCGTCCATCATCTGCTCGACGCGCTCGAATTGGTCCTGCGTCGCGGTAACGATGAGTGCGTCGGCCGGCGGGTAGGCCGTGACCGAGATGCGCTGCTCGCGGGCCTGCATGCCCACGTTGACCGCCTCGCGCACCTGCCGCGCCAGGTCATTGAGCTTGTTGCCCATGCCCGTTAGCTCGTAGGTCCGCACGGCCGTCTTGTTGCCGCCGACCTCGTCGAGATCGGCAATCAGCGCGGCAATCTCGTCCAACTTCTCGGCCGGGGCCTTCACGACCAAGCTGCGGCCGCCGATGATGTCGAAGCGGATCTCCATTCCTCCCTGCCGCCGCGCGCCACCAGGCGGCGTGAAGGTGGTTTGGAGAATACTCTGCACTTCCCAGGGGTTGGCGTTCTTGAGTTCGAAGATCCGCGGTTTGGTGATCGACGCCTGGGCTTTCTCCTCGTACTTCGCCGTCCACTCCTTGATCTGGGCGATGCCCTCGTCGGTGCCCATGACGACCAGCGAGTTGGTCATGCCCTCGACGCCAATCTGCACCTTGCCGGCCCGAATCTCGTTCTGGAGCACGGTGTTCAGGGACTGGTAGACGTTGTTCGCGTCGCCGTGTTGGAGCGCGATCGTCTCGATGCGCGTGGGCTTGTAGAGCCCCTTGAACTGCTCCATCGCATCGTTGATCAACTCGTACTGCTCTTCTAGCGCGGTGACGATGAGCACGTCGGCGGTCGGGTTGGCCACTACGGAGATACGCCGATCGCGTTGCTGCACCTGGGTGTTGACGGCACTTTCGATCTCGCGGGCGAACTGCGTCAGCTTGCTGCCCATGCCGGGCACGTCGTAGGTCCGGATCGCGGCCTTGTTCGAACCGATCTCATCCAGTTGGGTGATAAGCGCCTCGATCTCAGCGTATTGATCGGCCGGCGCGTGCATTACGATGCTGCAGCCGCCCATGACCTGGAAACTGATTTCCTTGCCACCTCCGCGCGCCCGCTGGCCGCGCTGCACGAAGGTCGTGTTCAGCACGCCCACGACTTCCCACGGGCTGGCGTTCTTGAGCTCGACGATCTTCGGCTCGGTGACCGATTCGCGCGCTTTCTCGTCGAAGCTCGCGGCCCACTCGCGGATCTCCTCGAGCTCGGCTTCCGCCGCCACGACGATCAACGAGTTGGTCATGCTCTCGACACTGAGTTGTATCTTGTCGGCGCGGATTTTGTTCTGGAGCACGCGGTTCAGCGCCTGGTAGACCATGTTCGCGTCGGCGTGCTGGAGCGCGACGGTCTCGATCTTCATCGGCTTGTAAAGGTCCTTGAACTGGTCCATGGCCTGCTGGATCAGCTCAAACTGATCTTCCAGTGCCGTAACGACCAGCACGTCCGCCGCCGGGTTGGCCACGACCGAGATGCGTTGGTCGCGGGCCTGCACCTGGCTGTTGACCGCATTCTGGATGTCGCGTGCGAACTGCGTCAGGCGCGCACCCATGCCGGGAACGACGTAGGTCGCCACACGGGCCTTGTTTCCGACCACGGTGTCGAGCTCGTTGATGAGCTGCTCGATCTGCTTCATCTTCTCGGCCGGCGCCTTGGCGACAATGCTCCGGCCACCCAGAATGTCGAAGCGGATATCGACACCGCCGCGCCGGCTACCAACCCCGGTGGGCACGAACGTCGCTTGCAGGATTCCGCTGACCTCCCAGGGGTTGGCGTTCTTGAGCTCGAAAATCCGCGGCGTGACAATCGCCGCCGCCGCGGCCTCGTCAAACTTGGCGATCCACTCGGCGATGTCGGCCATCTCCTCTTCAGCCGCCATCACGATCAACGCGTTGGTCATTCCCTCCACGCTCATCTGGATCTTGCCCGCCCGGATCTGCTGCTGGAGCACGCGATTCAAGGCCTGGTAGACCGTGTTCGCGTCGCCGGCCTTGAGCTCAAAGGTCACCATCTTGGGCGGCTCGAAGAGCGTCTTGAACTGCTCCAGGGCCGCCTCGACGTCGGGCAACTGCCGCTCCAGGGCCGTCACCACCAGCGTGTCGACCGCCGGCAACGCCGCGATACTGATCCGCTGCTCGCGGGCCTGCATCTGCTGGTTGATCGTATCCTGCACGCTGCGCGCCAACGCCGGCAACTGCGTGCCCAGGCCGGGCACCTTGATGGTCTTCACGACCGTCTTGTTCGCCGTGACGCCGTCGAGTTCCGCGACCATCGCCTCGATGTCTTTCATGACATCGGGCGGCGCCGTGATCACCAGGCTGCGTCCGGCGAGGATGTTGATGTTCACCTCCTTGCTGGGTGGCACGCGGCGCCGCTGCACGAAGACCTGCTGGAGAATGCCGCTGACTTCCCAGGGGTTGGCGTTCTGGAGATCGACGATCTTCTGCTCGCGAGCCGCCGCGTCGGACTTCTCATCCAGGTCCGCCGACCACTTCTGGATCTCGTCGATGTCCTTCTGCGAGCCGCCCACGATCAGCGAGTTCGTCAACGGCTCGACACTGACCTGCAACGTGCGATTGCGGATCTTCTCGCTGAAGATCGTGCGGATAATGCCGTAGACCGTGTTCGCGTCGGCGTTGAGCAGAGCAATCGTCTGGAGCTGGCCGGTGATCGGCTGCTTGTCCAGCTCGGCAATCAGGGCCTCGGCCATCTCGACCGCGAACTTCGGCGCGTTGAGAATCAGGCGGTTGGTGCGCGCGTCGACTTCCAGGCTCATCTGCTGGGCGGCGCCCCGGCCCCGCTGCCGCTCGATCTGTTGTCCCAGGATGCGGCGCATCTGGTCGGCGATGTAGTTCGCGTCGGCCTCCTTGATCTCGATGAACTTCTGGACGGGGGTCATATCCGCCGTCTCAGCGGAGAACTGCGCGATCAGCGCATCGATCTGTGTCTTCATGTCCTTCGGCGCGCTGACGATGATGTTGCTGGTGAGTTGGTCCGCAGTTACCACGGCTCGCAGCCTGTCCGGCCGCGGGGGCATGTTGTTCAGCACCCTTTGCAGGTTGTTCGCAAGGTCGCGGACGTCCAAGCCCGCCAGCTTCACCGTCCACACTTCCACCGGCGGCGGGGCAATGTCCTCCGACGGCTGATCAAACTGCTCCAGCAGCAACAAGCCCTGTTTCACGGCGATCTGGGGGGCGTTCATGAAAACACGATTCGTGCGGTTGTCCGCCGTCACCTTGATCTGCCGCGCCACGGTCGACCCGATCTGCTGCGTCACCATCGCCACGAGTTGCTCACGCAGCCAATTGGACGCTTCGTCGGCACTGGCATGTTTGAGCTGCCGAAACTCGGTCTGCCAGATGTGCTCCTTGGTCAGCTCTTCATACTGCTTCAGCAGAATCTCGGCCTCTTCCTGGGCGTCTTTCGAGCACGTCATCAGGATCGTCTCGGTCGTCGTGTCCGCCTCGAACCGGGCGGTGATCCCCTGTTGCCGCACACGATCCTGGAACGCACTCGAGAGCTTGCCGGCGATCGAGCGCACATCCGCCCCCGGCATCTTGACCAGCAACGTCGTGATGCCCTGGTCGCTCAGCGTATCGAGCTGGGTAACCAGCGCCTCGATCTCGCGCTGCTTCTCCGCTGGAGCCTCGACCACCACCTGATTGCCGACCACGACCGCGTTAACCTGCTGCCCCGCGGACTGGCCGCGCCCGCCGCGCCCCGCGCGCCCGAACAGGCTGTTGATCGCGTTGATCACATCGCGCGAGCTCGCGTTCGTGAGCGAATAGAACTTCCGCTCCGGCGTCTGGGCGGCCACCTGCTCGTCCATCTGCTGGGCGAAGTCCTTGATGTCTTCGAGCGTCTTCTTGTCCGCCTGTACGATCAGCGAGTTCGTCACCACCTCGGGCTGGATGCTGACACGCCCGCCACCACCTCCCATGCCAGCGCCGCGCCGGATGCGGCCTCCCACCGCCCCGCCCCCACCGAACACCGACTGGAGATACTGCGCCACTTGCGTAGCATCGGCGTGCGCCAATGGCAGGATCACCAATTGCTGGGCATCTTCCACGTCGAGCGATTTCAGCAGCTCCTCGATCTCCTCCAAGGCCGGCTTGATCGCCTGCACGTAGAGCTTGTCCGCCTCGACCGCGATCAACACCTGCGAGCGGCCGAGCGCGGGGTGCTCATACGTGCGATAGAAGTTGCCAAGTGTGTCGGCGATCGCGCTTGGATCGCCGTGCTGGACGACGAAACTCCTGATCTCGGGCGTATCGCTGATGGCCCGCGAATCCCAGAGCTGGATCGTTTCCTCGACCTTCGCCCAATCCGCGGGCGGGCAAATCACGATCAGGATCCCCGCATCATCAAGCGGAATAATCTGCGACTTGCCAGATACCGACGGCCCGCTGCGGACGATGCCGCGTCCGCCCCGGCGGCCGATGCGCGGGCCGATGGCGGGCGTACCGCGGCCCTCGTTCAGCAGTGGCTCGATCACGCGCGCCACCTCGCTGGGGGCCAGGTTCTGCAACTCCACCACGTGCCGATCGCCCGCCGGCGCGGTCACGTCGAGTTCCTTGATCACTTCCTCGATGCTCTGCATGGCCGCGCGATCGGCCATCACGTGCAGCGCGCTGTTAGCCTCGTCGAGCACCACCGTCGGCCGCCGGGTCGTGCCCCCGACGCCAAAAGCCTCCATGTTCTGCGCGATCTGGCTAATCGTGCCGTAGACCTCTGCCGCGTCGGCGTTCTCCATCTTGAAAGTACGGAAGTTCTTCGGCATCGCCACGTCGATCTTCTGGAGCATCTCCTCGACGCGCTCGTGGCCTTCCTGGTTGGCGTACACCGCGATCGAGTTCGTCCGGTCGAACGCCACGATCCGGATCGTCTTCTTGGCGCGTTCGATGGCCCCCTCACCCAGAATGTCCTGGGGCGCCGTGCTCTGCGGCGTCGTGCGGGGCGGGGTGCGCGAGCGCGAGGAAGACCGGTTCGGCGTGGGCGTGGGCGTACGCAAGCGCTGCCAACTCGGCTGCTGCGCCTGCTCCTGCCGGAAAACCTCGTTGAGCAAGGTCGCGACTTCGGTCGCATTGGCGTGTTGAATCTCGATCACCTTGGTGATGAACCCGAGATCAGGCTTGCTGTCGATCTTTTCGACAAACTCCTCGATCTCGTCCAGCTCCGTCGGCGTTGCCTTGACGATCAGCGTGTTCGCCCGATCGTCGGCGGTGATGCGGATGTCGCCGCCCGCGCCGCCGGAGGAGACGAACTTCTTCGTCTGGGGATCGAACGTGGGCCGGACCGAGCCGACGTCGAACTGCTCGCGTACGAAGCGCTCGATGTCGCGCACGTTCGTCTTGACCGTGATGAAACGCGTCTCGCGCGGGTCGACCTTCTTCATCGACACGCGGTCCATCAGTACCAGCAACTTGTTGATATCCCGCACCAGCGCCTGCACCTTGAGCTTGTTCGTCTGGCCCACCACCGACAGCAAGGCGTAATCGGGCAGGCTGGTGTTGAACATCTCCAGCACTTGCTGCGCCGGATAGTCCTTCACCTCGACGTAGACGATGGCGAAGTCCATGTCGCGCAGCTTCGCCTGCTGAAACTTCTCCACCGTTTCGTAAACGTGGTCGATTTCGATGTATTGCGGCACTTCGGCCAACGGCACCACGTAGATGTGATGCTCGGTCTCGATAAAGCGGTAGCCCAACTCGTGCAAGAGCAGGTTCAGTTCGTCGAGCGCTTCGTCCTTCGTGAAGATGCGCTCGTTATGGTAGGTCAGCTCGCCGCCGATCACGATTTGGTCCTCGTACATCAGCGGTTTGCCGATGCGCCGGGCCATATGGCGCACGACGTCTTCCCAGGGCATACCGTCGAAGGCAAACCACTCACCC
>JAHJAR010000182.1 GCA_018814045.1 Planctomycetota bacterium
CCGAAGAGTGTTCGACACTCTACGTCGGGCACGGAGACTCGACGCTACAAGCCGCACAGCCCGCACCATGAGCCGTGGCGAAGCACTCGCAGGTGTCACGTCCTCCTCCGGGCCGCAGCGGGACAGAGCCATGCAACCTGGCGAAGAACCCGACGTTGCAGAGGTGGTAACGCGCTTCTTCGAGCAGCGCCGCGGCGGTCGCCGAGTTTCGATCGATGAGGTCTTGCACTCCTTCGGCGACTTCCCGCGGGTGGCTGAGCTACGCCGGACTGCGCTGCACACGATTGCCCTCCAGGCGTATAGCGCAGATGGTGGCGACCCACCACGTCCTGCGGCGCCCGGTTCGCCGAGTGCGTCGTCAGATGCGGCCTGGTGCAGGGACGCGGCCGGCCTGGGGCCCGACGTGCCGCGCCTCGACGGCTACGACATCGTCGACTGTGCCGGGCAGGGCGGGATGGGCGTGGTCTACGAGGCGTACCAGCAGTCCACCGGCCGGCGCGTGGCGCTCAAGTTCATGCGGGCCGACACCAGCGTCGCCGAGGCAACCCGCCGCCGCTTCGAGCGCGAAGTCGAGCTGGTCGCGCGGTTAAACCATCCTCACATCGTTTCGGTGCTCGATTCGGGGGTACAGCAGGGCCGCTACTTCTATGTCATGGAGTACGTCGCGGGGCAGCCATTGGACGAGGCAATCCCGCCTGGTCATGGCGATGTACCTCAGACACTGCGCCTGATGGAGACGATTTGCACGGCGGTCGACTACGCGCATCAGCGCGGCGTGCTGCACCGCGACCTGAAGCCGTCCAACATCCTGATCGGCGACGACGGCCAGCCGCACCTGCTGGACTTTGGTCTCGCCAAAGCGATCGATCCGGGAGCGGGCGGCGGTCTGGAGTTGACGCTCTCGCAGCCCGGCGAACTGCTCGGTACGCTGGCGTACATGTCGCCGGAGCAGTCGCGCGGGCAGTTCGGCCAGATGAGCGTGCGCAGCGACGTCTACTCGCTCGGGGCCATCGCCTATGAGCTCATCACCGGGAGCTTGCCGTGTGACATCGATGGTCCGCTGGGCGAAGTGCTCAACCGGATCGCGAACCACGAACCACCCCGGCTGTCGCTGCACCGCCGGGGATTGAGCGCCGATCTGGACGCCATTCTGCTGAAAGCTCTGAACAAGTCGCCGGATGACCGGTACGCCACGGCCGGCGAACTCGCCGCGGATTTTCGGCGCCATCTGGCGAATCAGTCCATTCTCGCCCGCCGGGCGGGACTGGCCACCCGTCTCGCGCGCTGGGTTCGGCGGAATCGCGCCGTTGCCGCCGTGTGTGCGATTGCGTTGTTCGTGGTGGTCGGTATCACGGCCGCGGCCTTCCTTCGTATCGCGGCTGAGCGCGATCGCGCGCAGCGCGAAGCGGAAAAGGGGCGACAAGTCACGGCTTACCTACAGCGCATGTTGGCGACCGTCGACCCGCAGAACGCGCGGGGCCACGAGGTCAGCATGCGCGAGGTGCTCGACGACGCCGCCCAGCAGATAGACTCCGAATTGGCCGGCATGCCCGAAGTCGAGGCCGCCGTGCGCGGCACGATAGGCAGCACGTACGTGAATCTGGGGCTCTATGAGCAGGCTCAGCCCCATTTGCAGACCGCGCTCAGAATGCGCCAGGAGCTATGCCCGGATGACGATATCGAAGTGGCTCACAGTTTGCGTGACCTCGCCGCCTTACGGCACGCGCAGGGTGATTTTGGAGCGGCCGAGCGCCTGTACCACGAGGCACTCGTCATCTATCGCGCTCACGCTGATCAGCAGGAAGCTGTCAACACGACGCTGACCAGCCTGAGTCTGACGCTACTGGCCGAGAAAGACCCCGCCGCTGAACAGACCGCCCGCGACGCACTCGCGGCGCGGCGCCAGCGTTGGGGCGACGAGCACCCCCTGACCGCGCGCAGCATGAACGCCCTGGCCCTGATCCTCCATCGTACCGGTAGCAACAGCACCGAGGCCGAGACGCTCTACCGCCAGGCACTGGCCGTACGCCGGCAGCTCTATGGTGATGATCACCCGGATATCGCGGTGAATATCGACAACCTCGCGGGTGTCGTCGCCAATCAGGGGCGTTATCGTGAAGCCGAAGCGCTCTACCGCCAATCGTTGGCGATGCGCCGCAAACTGTTGGGCGATAAGCACCCCGAAGTGGCCGTCAGCTTGCACTATCTGGCCTGGACGCTGACGCAACTGAATGACTACGATCAGGCGGAACCCCTCCTCCACGAAGCGTTGGCAATCCGACAGCAGGCGTTGTCTGAAGAACACCAGGACGTGGGTTTGACCATGGCCCTGCTCGCCCGCGTCCACATGGCGCGTCACGACGCTGCCCAAGCCGAGCCGTTGCTACGCGAGTACCTGCGCATCCGCCGGCGTGTCCTTCCCCCCGGGCACGCAGACCTCATCACGCCGCTGGCCCTGCTTTCCCGTGTGCTGATCGCCACCGACGAGTACGCCGAGGCCACGCCGCTGCTGCGCGAGTGCCTGGAGATACGTCGTAAGCAACTGCCCGCCGGACACTGGCAGATCGCCAGCACCGAGAGCATGCTCGGCCGCTGTCTGGTCGCGGCGGAAGAGTACGAGGAGGCGGAGACCCTCCTGCTCGGCAGCCACCCGGTAATCGAGACCGAGCGCGGCGAGAACGACCCCCTCACGCACGAGTCGCTACGACGTATCGTGGCCTTATACGAGGGTTGGAACCGTCCCGACCGCGCCGCCGAGTACCGCGCGCTGCTCCCGGTCCCGCCGGCTTCCGCCCCTGCCAGCGCGCCACACACCATGCGCTCACAGACTCACTGACGAGCCCGCATCCCACCTGCCTCACGCGGGGACCTCACCATTCCTCTACGTACCAACCCGGTGCGATGGGATACTTCGTCCGACCCGACCACCAGCCCCCCGGGCGATGGGCGAAACCCCGCCGTGCACCATCGCCGCGGTGAGACATTTGGAAGAACACGCACCCGTGGTCATAACCCAACACCCGCTCGACACGGTAAAGACCGACGCGCAAGGGCCCGGTACCGCCGCGCGCCCCGTCCAGGTACTCCTGGGCGGCGTGCGAAAACCAGGGCCAGTTCAGGTAGAAGCGCAGGCATGCCGACCAGGGGCAGACGGGTGACGACATGACGAGCCAGAAACAGACCGACACGACAGTCCACCGTCGCCGGTGTGGATTGAACCTCTCCAGCAACGCAGGATCCCCCCAATCACGCACCGCTCTGAGCGCGAACCACCGCCGCAAGTAGTCCAGCACGAAGACGAACATGACCGGTACCGAGAGACAACCCAGCAGAGCGAAGGGGTCGGGCCAGTAGCCGAACTCCCAGGGACTGCCCAGCACGCAGACTGCCCCGGCAACGATGAGCCACGCCACGACATAGGCCCGGTCGGGCGGCTCGGGCGGCTTGGGCGGCCGCAGGGGCTCTGCGCTGGGCCGCCGCGCAGGATCGCGGTAGGTCTCCGGCGCTTCGGGAACGAAGGGTTCGCCACACTCGGGACAGCGTGGCTCCGGCAGGCCGCGCAAGCGGTACCCGCACCCCAGGCACTCCGCCGTGTCCGGCACTCGAACACTCATCCGCAACACTCCCAAAGGCGCGACAGCGCAGTGTAACAGACAGACATGATGCCGCCGTCACTGATCCTCACGGCGTCCGACTTGTTCTGGTTCCCATTCCCGGTTAGACCACACGCATTATGATGGCAAAACTCCTCACCATCGGGTTGTTGCTCACGTGCTGCGGCGGTTGCGCGTTCGCTCAGAGCAACGACGCACTGGACGAAACGCTGGAACTCGTCGGTCTTCGCCGGGGTGACCTCGGCTGGCAGCCAAAGGCCTGGTGGCCGCGTTTTCCCGACGTGCCTTACAAGCTGCGCGCGTTCGATGCGCTCTTCGCCGAGCCGCTCGACACCATCACTTTCACCCGCGCTCTGGCCCAAACCGCCCGCGACCGCCTCGACCCCGGGCAACTCGACCAAGCCCAGGACCGCAACAGCACCAGCCTTTTCCAGGCGGTACAACAACTCGGCATCGATCCCAAGTTCGGCGGATTCCGCGGCTACACCGCCAATGTGCTCGCCCCGAAAACGCCGCTCGACGAGGCTATCCTGCAACTGACCCGCGCGGCCGACCGGCCCACGCGCATCAACACGTTTGGCATGGAATTGCCGTATCCGAAGCCGAAGGAAGACCTCGCCAAAATGGTCGCGCCGATCCCGACTGAGATCAGTGAAATCCTCGGCCAACTCGTCCTCAACATCGTCGACGCGCACTATTGGGCCGAGCTCGCCTTCCGCAAGGTCGACGGCCACGACCGCATCGTCGTCGCCACGCGCTACAACGTCGGCGAGGAGATGATCGACGCCTTCGACTACTGCCCGCAGATGGACGACATGGCGAAAACGTGGGACGAAGCGAGCATGTGGTACGCCGGCCAGAAATGCGTCCAGGCCCTCGACTTCGCCCGCATCGCGCTGAAGGAAATCGATCTGAAGGATGTCCCCGAATTCGCCTTTGATTGGTACTCGCCCTGGGGTTGGATCCGCATCCACGGCGCCGCCAACGATACCTGCGACGGCACCGACGCGCTGCTCGTCGTCGATCTCGGCGGCAACGATACCTACACCGGCGGTGTCGCCGCCGCCACCGTTAGCCGCCCCCTCGGCCTGGCTCTTGATCTAGCCGGCGACGACCAGTACTCGTCGCAGGTACCCGCCCAGGGTGCCGGCCTGTGCGGCATTGGCGTGCTCCTCGACGTAGCGGGCAACGACACCTACACCGCCCAACATTACGCCCAGGGTGTCGGTCAATTCGGTCTGGGCGTGCTCGTCGATCTCGGCGGCAACGACACCTACTTCAATAAGTACAGCGGTCAGGGTTGCGGCTACTTCGGTGTCGGCCTGCTCTTTGACGTCGCCGGCGATGACAGCTACAAGCTCTACGCCGACGGGCAGGGCCTGGGGGGAGTCAACGGCGTCGGCGTACTGGCCGATCGAACCGGCAATGACAAGTACACCGCCGTTCGCCAGCATTCAACCACCGGCCGACCGTCATATCACTCACCCGACCTCGACGTCGCCGTCTCTAACGCCCAAGGGGCCGGCATGGGCCGCCGCGGCGACGGCGCCGACGGCCACTCGTGGGCCGGCGGCCTGGGCGCACTGCTCGATGGCGAGGGCGACGACGTCTATACCTCGGGCAATTGGACCATGGGCACCGGCTATTGGTTCGGCATCGGCGTCTTCCACGACGGTGGGGGTGATGACGTATACCACGGCGCCGTCTACACCCAGGGCACGGGGGCGCATTTCTGCATCGGCGTCTGCATCGACGAGGCCGGCAACGACCAGCATCTCGCCGAGGAGAATTCACACAGCTCGTTGGCCTGGGCGCACGATTTTACCATCGGCATCCTGCTCGACGTCGGTGGCGACGACGCCTACAGCGTCGGCACCGGCGGCCTCGGCTATTCCATCAACCGTAGCGTCGCCATGCTCATCGATACCGGCGGAGACGACATATATCGCACCGATCTCAAGCGGCGCGAAGAGTCGCAGCACGGTACTCCCCCCGGTTTTGCCTTGAACAGCGCCGGCTTCCGCGCCCGCGACGGAGTATCTACGTACTTTGCCGACACGACCTCCATCGGTCTGTTCCTCGACATCGGCGGCGACGACAAGTACTGGGCCGATCTGAGGGAAGACACACCGTGGGATGGCCCCCGAAACGACGCACACTGGCTCGACCCGGCAGATTCGCCCAACTGGCCTGACCGCAACTTCTCCGTCGGCGTCGATCGCAAGAGCGGCACGATCGACTTCACGCCGACACCGGTGAGACCGCCCACGGGCACGCCGCGGACGCCCGACAAGTAGGAACCGCGTCCGGCGCGACCAGGTTCCGCCAGTGCAGTCTCTCACGCTGTTTACATCTCATCCGAGCTGCGCCCGTCAGGGAGCGGTTGCCAGGACCGAGCCCCGATCGCGAAACCCGACCCACGACCGCTTGATCCGAGCCGCGATCGTCGAGGATCGCTCGGCGCCGCCGGCAACCGCTCCCTCACCAGGCTGTCGGAATACTCCGGCGCGCTGATGCGGATTGCCGGGTGCCCTGCCGACGGCCGTTCGCGTCGGCATGTGCAGCGGGTGCCCCATCCCGTTTCGGCCGCCCCACAGGCGGTCGAACGGGGTGGAGGACGGACTTGAATGACCCAGAGCCCCTCGCGCTCGAATCAGTCCCCCACCCTTGGAAAGGGTGGGGCACCCATGCTCTAGTTGTTGGGCCATTGTATCGCAGGCCCATCCTGGTAGAATGCCTTTGCACAGTCGGCGAATGGAAAAGGTGGGCTCAGATAGGAGCGGCGGGCGATGAGACAAAGAGCATCCGTAGCGCTGGGAGTTGTCCTTGCCGTAGTCCTTGCGACGGAGGCGCGCGCCGATGATGACGACAAGAAGGCGGCCCGTCGAGAGTTACGGCAGGCGCAAGAGAACCTTGAAGAATATCTGGCTGTCTGCAAGGCGTGCAAAGGCGAGGGAGAGCGAAACGGCAGGAAATGTCCCCGGTGCAACGGGAAAGGTGCCTGGTTGAAGGTCGATAAGAGACTTCACGAGAAGTGGGTCAAGGCAGAAGCCAAGGGCTACTATGGCATCGATGGGTATAGATACAAGACCCCTGAGTTCAGCAGAATCGACCAGGAATACCAGCAGCACTACCGCGCACGGCGCGCGGGTCTACTTCGTGAGTATGTGAGCTACGTCGAGGTGCAAGCAAGGTGGCGCGCCATGATCGACAACGACATGTTCCTCTCCCGCCAAACTCAACAGTCTACGGCGGCGGCAATACGCGCGATTCATGGTCTCTCCTACGCCTACTCGCAAGATTGCCTGTCCATCCTACTCAACAAAGGAGACCCGATTGGCACAGTCGTTTGCGTTGGCGGCACAATACAGGGCTTTACGAGTGACGACGAAAAGAAGTATGCCCAGATCTTAGTGGAGCAAACCAGGCCCATAGACGGGCGCGCGGACTACTGGGTGCCGAAACGTAAGGTGGTCTGGGTTAGGCCGCCAGCCGGTCTGCACTGGGGAACCGACGCCCACGTTCATGTGATCGGCATAATTACCGAGATCAGGCGCGAACGGAGCATCGACCAAATCCACAGAGACTTTGCCATCATCGAAGCACTGCATGGTACTGAGTAGGTAGCACTATGGCCGGATGGCATGTCCGCGCGAAGCGTGGGCATGCCTCATGTATGCCACATGACGACCACTTCCGGCGAGCACGGAAGTCTTCCGCTCGTTCGCAGCACCATCTTCATTTGCCGACGCGGTCCTCGATCCCTCGTGAGTCCAAGGACCTGACGGCGCTTCCGCCGCAGCGGGGGCCCCATCCCGTTTCGGCCGCCCCACAGGCGGTCGAACGGGGTGGGGGACGGACTTGAATGACCCAGAGCCCCTCGCGCTCGAATCAGTCCCCCAACCTTGGAAAGGGTGGGGCACCCATGCGTAGGATCAGAACCGCGAGCGTCAGCGACCGGCCTAGCGCGATTGACCCGTCGCTCACGCTCCGGGTCCTGATCATGCAACGAACGGCGTGTCTCGAAGCCGGGTGCCGTGCCCCCGGCTTCTCGTCTGGGCATGCCGACGAAAACGGCCGTCGGCGCCCGGGCACATTGCTTCCGTGCGGCCGTGTTGGTAAGATGTAGGCAGTCGGCTGGCATGATTAGGTGCCAGCATCGCGAAAGGAGGTGTCAATTGAAACACCTTTTGACGATGCCGGGAAACACCCCAATTGCGTGGGGATAACCACACCCGCCCCGGCCGGCGAACGACGGACAGGCGTCGAAGCGGGAACAGACATCTTTGAGATGCCGATGTGGGATTCCGGGCATGGCAAGTCCAGGACTGCTATGGTTCCCCGAGCCAAACGAGCGATGGAAACCACGATCCCGACCCCACCGGCCTGTCACCGTGGGGCCGGTCGTTTCTTTATGGCGCGTAGGGTGCGTCTCGACGCACCATCCGAAGTTGTCCACTGCCTCCTACGACCGGCGCTTGAAAATGTAGACGTTGCGGATGTCGGCGACGCGCTCGTAATTCGCATCGATCCACGTCCCCAGCCACTCGCCGATCCAGCCGGGTGACGGGGCTTTCGGCAACTCGCCCTTGACCCAGGCACAGTCGTTGGATGAGATCACGAAGACCACCGGCGGCTCGGCCGAGAGCTTGTCGCGCAACTCCTGGGCCACGAAATCCGCTTCCTGCTGCACCTGCCCGATCTTCTCGGTGGTTGTGTAGCGGCAGGTGTTGACCCGCCGGGAGCGCAGGTACACGCCGGGCATGTAGCCCCAACACTGGATCTTGTCGTCCGGGCCGCTCAGACGCGCCACCTCGTCGCCTACCTCCTCCCAGCCGCCCAACTGAACCTGCCAGCCGCCGGCCACACGCGTCGGCTGCCGGTCGAGCCAGATCTTGCTGACCTGCTCGGCGTGCCGGGAAAACGCGTCCAGCGCGAAGTAGCCCATCGCCACAAACGCCGCCACGACCCACGCCCGCTGCTGAAAACGCCGCACCAGCTTCACTTCCGCCTGCAAGACGTTGATGAGATAGCCCGCCATCAGCATCAACGGCGGCAGCGTCGGCACGAGGTAGTGCCGGAAGCCGTGCGGGCTGAGCATCGCCCCATAGAACGCCGCGACAAACCAGATCCCGAACAGCAACATGTACCGCGGACACACCGCCCCAATTGTCCGCAGCGGGCGCTCGATCTCCGGCGGGCGGAACTGCGGCCGCAACCACCACAAGCCGGCGTGGATGCACGCCGCGATCACCATCAGGATCGGCAACCGCAGGATCGGCATGATGTGCCAGTTCAACTGGTGCATCGAGAGGTAGTTGTCGAAGAAGCTGCTTTCGCCAACCGCGAAGTACGCCCGATTGAACCCGAAGGTCGCAAACAACGCCGCCGACAGGGCTCCTTCAGAGGCCAGGTACAAGCCTGCCAACCCCAACGTTGTCGCCGTCCCACCCAGCAGCAACAGACAGCGTCGCAGTCCGGTCCGCCACGGCAGATCGCGCGCGATTACCAGGATAATCGTGTGCAGCCCCATCGCCCCCCAGGCTGCCAGCCCGACCTGCTTGAACAGGAACGCCGCCCCACAACACACGCCGGCGGCGTACCACTTCCACCAGCGGTCACGCGCAAACCCACGCATGTAGAACGCTACGGCGGCCAGTTCGCACGGCACCAGGAATGTCTCGGTCCGGTTTGTCCCCCCCTGGTAGTAGGCGTGCGTCAGGAAGAAGCTGGCCAGCACCGTCGCGATCGCCGCCGAGCCGCGGTAGTAGATCGAGGCCGCCACCACAAAGAAGCACAAGTGGGCAACGATCAGCGCGACCACACACAGCGCGACGATGCCGGCGTAGCTGTCGCCGCCGATCAGCATGCCCAGGGCGTTGATCCAGTAGATTCCCGGCGGCTTGTTGTCCCAGACGTCGAGGTAGACGGTGGCGCCGTGCGCGATCCGCCAGCCGAAGTAGCCGAACATCTGGTCATCGACCACGTCCAGCCGCCAATGCGCCGCCAGTTGAGACAGCACGACGGTGGGTGTGATTACGAGCAGGATGCCCAGCAGCAGGATCGGGTAGGGCGTCGGGCGCTCGCCGCCTGGCTCTGTCCCGTCCAACCGATCGAACTGCCCTTGCGTTTTGTTCAAATCCGCACGTCCTTGCCGCTTCAAGTCCGACTTCGTTCACGCCGGTGTATTCCTGGCAAACAGCGCGTCGGATGCAATTCCGAACTGCAACTGTCAGGGAGTGGTTAGCAGCAGTACCGGGCGGTTCTCGACGCAACCACTCCCTGACGGTTGCGGCTCAAAAAGACGCCGTCATTGGGAGACGCTACGCCAGTGTAGCCGAATTACAGCCGTGGTGGACAGTGCGGTGCGAGATCGGAATCTCGCACCAGCGGGGAAACCTTCCACCGGCAGGCGCCCGTTCCCGCGTTATCACTTTTCCACGTTCCCCCCTGCTCCTCGGTCAAACCGCGCAAGGGGCGGGACGCTGACGGCATGGCGCTGTTTGCACTTGACTCTCGCCGAGTGCGTGCCGATAATAAGTAGGCGGCAATAGGGGACCGGCGGCCACGTGCAATTCGGGGAATGGTTAATGTTCAGAGAGCGGCGTTGAACAGGGAGGATCTGCGCATGCGTTACGTTCTGATCGTCACATTCGTGCTGGCAGCCGCAGCGACCGCCGCGGCGGATCCGTTCTATCTGCGCTACGACCCGGACGAGGGGCGCTTCCCGGAGCAGGAGGGTTGGGGGCGCTACTGGGATGATCCGGAAGACAAGCTCGTCCGCTCGGCCGAGAACGGCGTGTTCAGGCTGGATACGCGCGGGTCGTACTCGATCTTCGACTTGTACGAGGCTGTCTCGCCGGCCTTCGCGCTTGGAGCCAGCGAAGAACTGCGCGTCAGGTGGGAAATGGAGACTCTCCAGACTGATCAGTGGTCGCATCGAAGCGACGTCTGTGTTGCGATAGCCAATGAGTCACACGCTTTTGTCCAATTGTTCCTCGCTCCCAGCTACGTTAGCGAAGATGAGCTACCCGGCGGTGAGCCAGAGCGACTGTATTGGTTTGAGCCAGCGGCACGCCATGCGTACGAGTTCATAACGCTGGATATGGAGACGTATGCTCTTTATGTGGATGGCGCCTTGGCCTTTGGTGGCGTCTTCCACGACTATGCTTGGCGCGAGGTTCCCCGCGTCGCTTTCGGCGATGCGATCATTGGCCGCACGTCGCTCTCGGAATGGGAATATGTGGAAGTTGAGGTTCTTCCCGAGCCTGCCACCAGAGTCTTGGTATTGGCGTCGGGGATCGCGTTGATCGCTAGCTACAGGAGTCACGGAATCCGGGGACAGCATATGTATTTTCTTGACGGTTGCCGGGCGGCTGGCTACTCTGCCGGCATGGCACGCTTGGCATGCAGCCGCGTGCTGCGGCCCCGCCCGCCCGGCCGGATGCCGAAGGCGACAGAGAAATAGGTATGGTGTCCCCGGATTTCGGCGATAATGAGTAGGTGGTATCACGGGACAGTTGGCCACGTGCGACCTGGGGAAACGTAGACAGCGCCTGACAAAACCGAGCCGCGACCGTCAGGGAGCGGTTGCCGGGACCGGGCCGCTGGCACCAGTGCCCGCGCTCGCTTTCGGGTCCAAGTTCTGTTCGGCGCTCGCACTCGAACAGCCGCGTTGATCACGGAGGACAAACGCATGCGTTACGTTCTGTTCGTCACATTCGTGCTGGCGGCCGGGGCGACCGCCGCGGCGGATCCGTTCTACCTGCGCTACGACCCGAACGAAGGGCGCTTCCCTGAACAGGAGGGTTGGGGGCGCTATTGGGACGACCCCGAGGACAAGCTCGTCCGCTCGGCCGAGCACGGCGTGTTCAGGCTGGATACGCGCGGGTCGGCGTCGATCTTTGACCTTTATGAGATTATCTCGCCGGCGTTTTCTCTTCAACCAGGAGAGGAGTTGCACATCTCCTGGCGTATGCGCACCCTCGAGACGGATGCGGATTTTGGTAGAAGCGACGTCGTTGTTGCGGTTATCAACGAGTTCGGTCCAGCCGTGCAGTTCTTCTTAGCGCCATCATACGTGGGTGAAGATGAGGTGCTTGGTGGAGATGTTGAGCACTTGTACTTCGTCGACGTCACGGTCCCACACACCTACGACTTCGTTACGGACGACATGTCGACGTACCAGCTATACGTCGACGGTAACAACGCTTTCAGCGGCGTCTTCCATGACTATGCCTGGCGCCCGAAGCCGCGAGTGACGTTCGGTGACGCGATCACAGGCTACACCTCCCTGTCTGAATGGGAGTACGTACAAATCGAGGTCGTGCCGGAATGCCGCATGAGCATGTTCGCAGCGACCGTGGCTGCAATCTTGACACTGGTACGAAGGAGGTAGAAAGATGCGATGGCATGCCGCTTCCGCTTGTGCGTGTCTGATCGGGCTTGGCAGTGGAACGCTGGCGTGGGCAACGGCCGAGCAGTTCCCGGGCGGATGGTGCGTCTTTAAGCTCAACGGTCAGGATCCGTCGTCTCCAAGCGATTACACGTTCGACCATACCTTCGGTATCCTCACAATCAAGAACGACGGTTTCTGGCAGATTCTTTATCAGGACACTTCCGTCTTCGGCGATCCCAACGCAGGTCCGGTAGACATTCCCGGGCTGACCAGCACTTACAGCCAGGGCGGGTCGAGTGTCTCGATCGACCTGCGTGGCAGACACGTGCTCGGTGATATCCAGCCGAACGGCGTCAATGCCAACAACGACCGGACGTTCCGATTGATCCTCCAGGACGGTGGGTCAGTCTACGCCGACATCTGGGCCGGAACTTACTACGTGGTGAATTCCACCATCCCGGGCAGCGTATCCGCGGCGGCCCACATCCAGTTCAAGGGCGTGCAGGACGTGGCCTCCGGCACCGAACTCGATATCTACGGCCACCTCAATGGCTGGCTCGATATCCTGAACGACATCGGCACCAGCTCGCTGAACTCGAAGATCCGCATTCGACAGGACGTCACCGCCAGCGGCAAGATCGACGTGGGCGGCATTCTGTACGGGACAATCGACATTGACGGAGACGTCCTGAACGGCACCGGCAACTACATTCGCATGCGCCAGATGGACGGCGGGCACTTCGAGTGCAACAACCTCGATTTGCAGGTCTCCAACGGCGGTGACTGGCTTGTCATCGGCCACGGCGACCCATTCGACCCGACACTTGTGCATAGCGGCACAATTGAGGTCAAAGGTACACTGAGCGGACGAATATACTCGCGCGGCGCGTGCGCTCTTGACATTACTGTTGACACGATTGACGCCGGCACCGACGGGAGTCAGGGCTATGGCGGAATCATGAGCGCTGTGGGTTACAGGTCTTCATCGAGCATAACGGTCACAGACGCCTTTCCGCGAGGCGCGATCAGCTACCCGTCAGCGGTGGTCCCCGGATACAGTATGCCACTCAACGGTGCGATCACGATCGCATCCGATCTCGGTGCACAAGACCAGGTCGCCGAGATCACTACCGCCAACCCCGACACCCAGGGCGGCGAACGGGCGATTCCAATCGGCGCGCTAATCCGCATTAATGGCAGCCTGCGGGGCACCAGTCAGAATAATCGGCCGGCGATCAAGGCCACGGGGTATTTGAATGGGAAGATCTTGATCGACGAGTCCCTGATTGACGGTAGCGGGACCGGACCCGAGGTCGAGATTGCCGGCAGCATGTACAGTAACGCCGCGATTACGGTTGACTACGACGGCTGGGACCGGTGGGATGACTGGCAGGCAGGTGCGACGATCAAGGTCGGTGCGACGACGTATACAGAGAACAGCGGCGCTGTCAACGACCTCAACACTTCGCCGAACCTCTGGCACGTCACCGAATGCAAGGCCGACATGAACAATGACGCCGCCGTCAACGGCTTTGACATTGACTGGTTCGTGCTGGCGATACAAGGCCCGGACGGCTACGAAGCCGCGTTTCCCGGGCTCGGTGAGTATGACGAAGGGAGTGGTTGGCTGGCGAATGTGCTGTTCCACGGCGACTTGGACTGCGACGGTCTACTCAACGGCTTCGATATCGACCCGTTTGTCGAACGGCTCCAGCAAGACCCGGAGTGCTGCTCGGCGCTGTGTGGTGAGGATTGTCCGGGTCAGGGCGAGGGCGGCGCGGGCCTCGGCGACCCGCAGGATGCGGCCGATCTGCTGCTGGCGTTCGTCGCGCCGAAGCGCCTGCCCACCGCCATCACGGCGATCGACGACCTGCTCACCCTCTACGGCGACAGCGACCGCGGCCAGTACTGGTCCGCCGTTCGCGATTTGTTGGAGGGGTGAGTATCGGCGGGCACGGGGCCCTCCGTACACCCGGTCCGCCGTCCGGGCCGTATTGCATGAGTAGGGAACAGGAAAAGTAGCGCAGACCCTTCCAAGCGACAGTGTCCGACCGCGGTGCGCGCGTATCCAAGCCACTCGACGCAACCGCTCCCTGACGGTCGTGGCTCGGCAAAACACCGTGATTGCGAGACGCTACGCGAGCTTGCGGGCCAACTGCAAGCGTTGCTCGACGTTCTCCCAGTTGACCAGGTTCATGAACGCCTTGATGTAGACCGAGCGCCGATTCTGGTACTTCAGATAGTACGCGTGCTCCCACACATCCAGGACGAGCAGCGGCACCACGCCACAGACCATCGTGTTGTTGTGCTTCTCAGCCTGTAGCACGAGCAGGCGCTGCGAGACCGGCTCGTAGCCCAGGATCCCCCACCCGCTGCCCTGGGTCTGCTGGCTGGCCGCCTGAAAACCCCCGCAAAACGCCGCGAACGAGCCGAAGTCGCGCTTGAGCTGTGCCGCGATGGCGCTCTCGGCGGACGGCTCGCCGCCGCCGTCCTTCTTCATGTTCTGCCAATAGACGCTGTGCAGCAGGTGCCCGGAGACGTTGAATGACAGGGCATCCGTGGCGGCGCGCACACCGCCGATCGCCTCGCCACCCCGCTCACGGATGCGCTGCAACTCGGCGATCGCCGCGTTGGCATGCTCCACATAGCCCGCGTGATGCACATCATGATGCAGCTTAACCGTCTGGGCGTCGAGATGAGGCTCCAGGTCGGCGTAGTCGTAAGGCAGGTCCGGCAACTCGTACGGCCCGCGCGGCGTGGCGGGCTGCTGGGACTCACCTCCGGGCTCCTGCCCCGGCTCATGCCATTGTTCCTGACCCACTGCCGCCGCACCGCCGAGCGTCAGCCAACCGCCCAGCAGCGTCGCGGAACTTAGCAGGTCGCGCCGTGTATACGTGGACATCCCTCAGGCTCCCTTCCGCGCGTCAGTCCGCGCATGCATGCGGTGCCGGTATCAAGCAAACCACTTCCAGCGGCTCGGTGCTTTCGTTCCGCAACTGGTGCTTCTCATTGGGCGGAATCCAGAGCACATCGCCGGCTCTGAACGGGCGGTCGCCCTGTTCGCTACTGGCCACGCCCTTCCCCTTGAGCACGATGATCTCATGCTCGTAGTCGTGCTGGTGGTGCGGCGTGTGGCCACCGGGGGCAACCTCGAAATGACGCATGTGGAAAACGTTGGCGCCGTCCTCCGGTCCGACCAGCATGCGCATCCGCGCATCTTTGGCGCCTTCCAGTGTCACATCCTTCTGCTCGTGCTCCAGAATCGCTTGGACTCTCATGGCGTTACTCATATTCCCAGACATCGGCTCGCCATTTCTGTCAAACGTGCCCGCGGGCTGCATCTCCTGACCGCCCGGTGCGAAGGTCCGCGCCGGTCTGGAGATGCAGCGGCCGGGATCCGCCCCGGCCGCACAACGCAGGAGACGCTGCTCCACAACTACGTCCGGGACGGAGCCCGGACGCTACATGACTTCCACTCCAGACTGCCGGGTGCCCCATGGCTTCAGCCGCGGGGGGCACGAATCCGATGGCCGAGTTAGCAGCCCAATTCGCGTCCCCCACCTCTGAAAGAGGTGGGCCACCCAACCCGAGCCAGACGCGGTCCCGCGCGGAATCGAGACGGCGCTAGTCTTTCACGATCCAGCAATCGGGGGCACGCTCGTAGCTGACCAGCTCCTCGGGCTCGAAGAACAACGCAATCTCCTGCCGGGCGGTATCGGGGCCATCGCTGGCGTGAATGAGGTTGTAGCCCTTCGACAGGCCAAAATCACCACGAATCGTACCCGGCTCCGCCTCGATTGCGTTCGTGGCACCCACAAGCCGGCGTACGACGGAGATCGCCTCGGGCCCCTCCAGCACGCCGAGCACCACCGGCCCCCGAGTCATGAAATCGACCAGCCCGGCATAGAAGGGCCTGCCCTGGTGCACCGCGTAGTGCTGCTCAACCTGGGCGCGCGGTAACTGCTGCAATTTCAACGCCGCCAGCCGCAGCCCCTTGTCCTCGAACCGCGCCAAAATGCGCCCTACCAGCAGCCGGTTCATCGCGTCCGGCTTGAAGATGATCAACGTACGTTCCATATGTGCTCCCCAGCGGTTATTCTCCGCGCTGTTTCGCGGGCGAATTGTAGCCGAGCAGACGCTTCATACCAAGGAAGGCGGCGTGCTCACCCGGCAAAGAGTGCAGACGTTGCGAACACAGTGGACCTGCGGCGAGCGACCAACGCCCCGCCGACGAGCGCGGGCCTCCGCGTTCCGCCCCGGCTCTTCCGCGTGGCCGCTGGCGCTTTCCATCCTCGCGCCGGTCGCGTCTTTTCTATTCCTGAGCGGCTGCGCGACGCCGGGGCGCGTTCTCTCGGCCCGTGAGCAGGCCGCGGCCGCCGCGGCGCGGCCCATTCTCGAGATGGATCCCGACTGCGTCTGGACCGATCGCTACAACCGTCTGGTCGAACTCGCCCCAGACAGCGTCTCGTACCTGGCGCGTCACCCGATCATGCACAGGCGCGCCGCCCCGGACGACCTCCGCGTCATGCTGCACACGTCGCTGCTGCGCCTCCTGAGCAACCCGAGCACCGCCCCCTGTCTGAGCGCAAACTGCCTCGAAACTACGCTGGACATGCTGCACTTCGATCTCAAGGTCCGTGGCCACCGCATCGGCAGCACCTTCATGCCCGCGCAGCAGGCGCCAACGACCTGGCATAGCCTGTACCCCGCTGATTTTGACCACCGTCTGGCTGCGGAGATAGACGTAGATGGCGACCGCCGGGTTCTGCGAAACTGGTGGCTCGCACACAACGGCCAGCCGGAGTTGCTGGCCACGCGGCGCCGCCTCGCACCGCAGCCCGACCAGCTCTGGCGCCTGCTCACTCGCCGCTACGCCGACGAATGGTTGTGGGAGCCGGCCTGCGGGGCCCTGCTCTGCGACGGTGCCCCGCAGCAACCCGGCCTGATGCGCGGTATGACGTATGACTACAACCTGGTGCGGGCAGCGTGCGTGTGGTTGGGCGCTAGAACGGAGCAAGATGTGCAACGACGGCTGATCGAGCTCATCGGTCATCGCTCGCCTGTCGTGGCGCACAACGCCCGTTTCGCGCTCGGCTTCTCACGCCAACCGCGCATTCGCGCGGTCGTCGAACAATACCGCGACGCGCGGCAGCGCGACCAGACAACGCGCGAGGGCGACGTCCCGCGCGAGGAACCGCTCAAGCTCTGACCGGCCGCGGCAGCGTACGCACGCGCGGAAATCCTGCCTGGATCGCGGCGGCCTCGTTGATCGTTGGAGGGGGAATAAGTAGGGCGGCCGTCGGTGGGCGCCGGGGGGAAACGCCGCAGCCGAGCATGCCGCCCGTGGTTCGTTGGCTGTCGTCGCCGCTATTGGCAAGACGCACAGCTTCACACGAGACCTACTTGGATTCTAACAGCGCTTTGACGAAAAGCAAGCAACGCGGCGTTAGGAGTTGTCGCTGCCGCGCATGTCGTAGGGCCTTCATCCGACAGTAGATAGGAGCGGCAATGTCCAAAAACGCGCATATCGCGACATATTAAGTCCTATATGCGCGTCGTGGCGTCTATGCTCATAGATGCTGGCATACCGCCAGGTTAGAGGACCTGGAACGCCTCACGAACACGCTTGCGTCTGCGTCCGACCTAGCACACAGTCGTCCGATAACGCGGCAAGCCTCCCCCGGGTGCTCAGGTGACCCGCAGGCGCAGCCGATGAGCTCAGCGGTGAAGAAAACCTGCGCGCGGTTACCACCAGACTGCCTTGAAATCCGCACGACTCATGGGTATTCTTTCGGCGCAGGCGATCAGGGCGTGTGCCCGAGTGGTTAAAGGGAACGGGCTGTAAACCCGTTGGCGTTTGCCTACGCTGGTTCGAATCCAGCCGCGCCCATTGGCAGCAAAGCACGACACTTGCGCGAAGTCGCGTCTGGCCGCGAAGCTCTGTGGGACGCGGCTTTTTCGTTTCCGGGGTCGACTGACCGCCGCAAAAGTCCGTGCCGGTCTGGAAATGTATCGGCCGGGGTCCGCCGGAGGCCATAGAACGCGGGAAGAACGCTCTTCCGCGCCGACGTCCGGGACGGGAGCCGGTCCCTTCCATCTCGATAGCGTGCTGGGCCGTCCTACCCAATCACCGCCTTTACGAATGTGTCAATGTCAAACCCATTGACAACGCCGTCGGAATTGACGTCCGCGAGCCACGCATCGCAGCGGGGGTACGGATCGCCGTCGTGGTCCGCCACGTAGGCGTCCCAGTCCGCGATGACCTGCGCGAAGTGATCAATGTCGAACCCGTCCAATACCCCGTCGCAGTTCAGGTCGCCGGCTTCGTAGAGCTGGTCGGATGTGGCGCCGCACACGGTTGTCGCAAACGCCACGTCGTCATGGCTGATCTTAAACGCCAGGCGGACCTGGAGATCGCTGACGTCGTCATAGAACGGCCGGTAGCCGAAAAGCGGGTCGTTCTGCGTAGCGCTGGCCGTGCCGCCGTTGTCCGCGGCGATGTAGCCGACCAGGTCGGTAAAGCGCTTGGTGCCGCTCTCGTATTCGGCGAGGAAGATGCCGGTTCCGCTGCCCAGCGGCAACCCGGTGATCCAGGCCGTGCCACCGATGCCCTCCGTTTCCGTCAGATCGATCGTGGCGCTGGCCCGGCCCTGGGCCGCCGTGAAAGGAATGATGGGGAAAGACAGCAACGGGGCCGTAACGTTGAACTCGGTGTCGCTCGGGCCGGAGAGCACACCGAGGCCGACCTGGATATCCATGTTCTCAACGTCGATGAAGACACTCGCGTTGAGCAGCACGGCCACCAGGGTGATGCCGTCGCCGGCGATAATCTCCATGGGGGCGGGCAGCGACCAACTCCAGGTCTGCCCCAGCCAGACGCCCTCCGACAACTCGACCACGAGCGTGCCCGTTCCGGCAGCGTTCGTGGCCTCAACCGCAAATGGGCCGCTGATGTCCGCGTTGACCGGACCGGTGCAACACAGAGCCGCGGCGAGTACCCAGAGAATGCGCGCAGTCCTTCCCCCTCTATTTCCGACCTCTCCCAGGATGTCCATTGCCATGTCCTTTCCCGAACGCTTCCACTTGTCCCACGGCTCACACGGCCGCGAAAGGAATCACGCCGGAGCCGCCGGCCATCATAATGGCGCGGCGGCCCGGGCGTGTGACTGGTTCTCCTGTGCGCAGCGCCCGACCTAGCCGCCGAGCAGGATCACGAACGGATCGATATCGAAGCCGTTCACCTCGCCATCCTGGTTCAGGTCGGCCAGGTAGGGATCACACGGCGGATAAGGATCGCCGTCGTGATCGGCAATGTAGGCGTCCATGTCATCAATGGCCTGGATGAAGTGCTCGATGTCAAAGCCATCGATGTGCATGTCGCAGTTCAAATCACCGAGCGGATAGGGGTTCGAAGGGGTCACCGCCCAGATCTCTACGTCGTCGATGTTCCAACCGCAGTACTGCCAGCTCCCGTCCGACGTGCCCATCGTCCAGCGGATGTAGACGGTGGCCCGATCGTCGGCAACCGCCGAGATGTCGAACTCCTGGTACTGCCACGAGCTGTCAGCCACCTCCGCCGTGTTCTGCCAGATCGTGGTCCAGTTGGAGCCGTTGTTGCTGACGCGGATGTAGGCGTGGTCGTAAGCGGGCTGCTCGACGCCCAGCCAGCGCCAGAACCGCAGACCGACGCGCGTCAGATCCGTGCAGTCGATCGCCGTCGTAGTCAGGTTGTACTCGGGGATGTTGGCGGCGTAGTCACCACTCAGGTTGTAGCCGCAGACGTTGCTGCCGGTGTGGCCGCTGGTCGGGTCGGGGTCGCCGTACTGACCGCCGCCGCCGGTCGGGTGACCCCAGGCCCACTGACCTGCGGTGCTCCAGCCGGGGTTGGAATCCAGCAGGAAGTCGTAAATCACCTGCGGGCCGAAGGGTGAGATCGTGAAGTCGTCGTTGGAGATGTCCTCGCCGCTGTTGCCGTC